>CAJWGN010000081.1 GCA_913031035.1 uncultured Gammaproteobacteria bacterium | reverse complement strand
AGTGCGATGGGGTGTCAACAAGAGTCGCTCGAATCGCCCCAGATACTTTATCGGCTCAGCAGCTTCTTGATTATCCCTCGGATGATATTCTTATTCTTGGAACAGTTGCCATCGAAGTTGGTGAAGAGCTTTGGGTTGGAGCCATAGCCGGGGGTAACAAAATTGGTCGTTTTCCTTTGTAAAATGTCAAGCATAGGGAGAGAGCACTCGCCAGGAATTTAACATTCAACTGGTTTGTGAAAGCAGGCTGTTAAGTCGAACTTTTTGTTCTAGTTTGATAATTCTGTCTGTATTTTCGATGAAAAAAATGTAACGTGATTTGCTTACTGTACAGTTAACCTGTTGACTTATAAAACAATTACAACTGAGGGGTATGAGGTAACTGTGTTGCAGGTAGGACTGACTAAGCCCATAAGTAGGATAATCATATGATTGCTAAGCACTTGAAAGCGTTAATCGTGAGCTTAGAATCGGGAGGGTAAATCTAGCGGCGACTTTCAGAGTTTTTGGTGTTGCAAAGAAAGTTGGCGATCAATATTTTTATCTGACGGACGTGCCTAGATCCCAAGATCTCTCAGGTTTTGTGAAGAGAAATTAAACGGCGTTGAGTACATATGCTTCTAGCATAGAGGAGATAGAGGATCTCTCAAATTCATGGTGGGCGATATTTACAGGAAAATTATCCCTACATGCCATTTGATCTTGATAAGAATAGAGCCATGATTCATTACGAACAGCATGGTCGTAGATGTTTATGTTATCGGCCTAACTCCGTAATCGGTATTTATGTCCCATTTATAAAATACAGCTAGGCCTAAAATGATGAGGGCACTAGCTCCTAAATAGAATCTCCTAATTTTGTTGCAAAAACCCTCGCCAGTTGTCTTTCACCCTTAAGGCTCGTTCTCTGCTTCCTTCATCCGCTCAATCCGGCTTTCCTCTTCGGCTTTTACCGATTCGATCTCTTCCATTACCCCGTCCACATCAGCAGCTTCAGTAGGGGCATCAAATAAGCCGGTCAACTTGACCTCAGGATTTAGTTCGCCATCTTCAAAGCGCTTCCAAATTTCTTTCGCGTATTGCGTATTTAGTAACTCTGGCGCGAATTGACCGTAGTAATCACGGATTTTATTTACGTCTCTTTCGAGCATGGACTCTGCGTTGTTATTGGCCGCCGCATCGACTGCTTGCGGCAAATCGATAATGACAGGGCCATTCTCATCCACCAGAATATTAAATTCAGACAAGTCTCCATGGACCAAACCCGCACAAAGCATGAGAACGACAGATTCTATGACCTTGGCGTGGCCGTCGAGGGCTTCAGGAGCAGACATTGAGACTTCGCTCAAGCGGGGCGCCACATCTCCGTCGCTGTCAGTGACCAGCTCCATCAATAAGACGCCATCTACGCAGGCGTAGGGCTGGGGCACGCGTACGCCGGCTCTGGCAAGCTTGTTGAGGGCGTCGACTTCTGCGTTATGCCAGGTTTCTTCCTGCTGCTGGCGCCCGAACTTCGAACCTTTGTCCATAGCTCGGCTGCGGCGGCTGTTGCGGGATTTGCGGCCTTCGGTATAGAGCACTGCCTGCTTAAAGCTGCGCTTGGCCGCTTCTTTGTATACTTTGGCGCAGCGTATTTCAGAATTGCAGCGCACCACAAAGACATCGGCTTCTTTTCCGCTCATCAAACGGCTTAGGACTTCATCAATCAACCCCTCGTCTATCAGGGGCTGGATTCGTTTAGGAATTTTCATAGCGCCTTTTTACAGGAGTTGGCTTAGCTAGGCCAGAATAAGCGTGAAATATTCTACGGCTCGTACAATCTAAATGTCCGGTAAGGCCAAGCGAGTGACTAGAATGGGTGAACGAAATCACGCCTAACGTATTTCTAAAGGTCTTGCTAGCATCAGGACAGCAGGTTAATAGGTGAAAGGTGCAGGGTTTTACTCAATTTTTAAGCACAGCTAACTGACTAACCCTTTTGCCCCGCTTTATCAATCGTGAGTAGCTTAATCTGAGCTTGGCCAGGAAATTCACTAGCAAATCCACTAGCAAATCCCCATTAGCAGTAATACTAACTCGTGGCCGAGAATCTATAAAGTGAAGTGGCCCGATATTAGAGCCAGTGACTTTTGGGGCCTCCTCAGAAAGATTGCCAGCATTCGCAGGGCAGGGCAGGGTCTATTTATGGCAAGTGCCCACTGGCGTTCCGGCGCCTTACGTTAGTCTGGAGGTGCGCGAACCGGTGGTGACTACTTAAGAATTGACCCGCAACGTAGCGGACGGAGGAAAGCTGAAGGGAGCGGGCAATTGCAAGCTGCATCTCTCGGTGGTCTCGCTGTTCGTGGACGTTTGAGGCAATGATAAAGCTCTGGAGGAAGGCTTGATTTGGGTGCTAACGACAAGAGGTAAACTTCTGGTACTGCGGCCAGCAAAAACCTCGCTGCTAGAAAATCTGCCTATTGCTGTCAAGCAGCAGCCGGGGGAGGCTGGTGCTGACAATTATTGACGGCAGGATTAGGGGGTTAAAATCCAAGGCCTGTTAAATGTGCTAGTTGTAAATCAACAAGAACAGGCTCCGCCATTTCTCCGTCATCTCATAATCAGTTTTCGACTGTTATAGCTAGGCTGGGTCTCAATCCGATCCGATGGGCAATTACCAGTCGCGTTTAATCTTTAACTACAGCTTAGGGATTCTGATAGATCTGCCGAGTTGTTTCAACGGTATCGCCCACGTTTAGAAGTTGAAAATCAATACTGGCCACCTCTGTTTCGCTGTGCAGTGTTATAAGATTATCGATGCTAGATCTTCTGGCGATAGCGGCAAGCATCGATGGTTGAACACCATTGTGCCACATGCTTTCTATTGGCTCTCTCCCGGCCGCCGTATTCGCACAGGCCTTCTCGTTGAAAACGACAAGTGGAACGCAGCGCTTACCGCTAGCCTTGCTGGCGATCAGTACTGGCAGGATTCTAATCTAACGTGGGGCACCGACGCTGGCGAAATCTCAGCTGAAATACTCGGATATGGGTGGTCGACTTTAGTCTTGAATATCGTTACAGCGATAAGTGGACAGTTTACAGCGGCATTAACAACCTGCTAAACGAAGACCACTACAGCCGTGTGCGCAACGACGGTATTGAGCCCGCGTTAGAGTGAACTTTCTTTGTCGGGTTCCGCTTCGAAGTTTGACAGTTCAGGGGTCTATAACCCCCTTGCTTACATGATCACGGGATTAGAGATGCCTCTTAAAGAGGGACGAATAAAAGGCTCGAAAAATTATGGTAAATGTCAGCTAAACCCCAACAAAAGAATTCTGAAGTTAACTTATATTGACGACCCTATCGCTAAATAGATCAAGACGCTAATAAGGCCAATCAAAGCTGCATAGGGCAGCTGTGTCTTAACATGATCTATATGGTCCGAGGCGGCCCCGGTGGACGCCAGGATTGACGTGTCGGAGAGAGGTGAGCAGTGATCCCCAAAGACTCCGCCGCCCGATACCGCTGCTATGGTTGCGTAGACGACTGTGTCTAATTCGTTTCCTGAAAAACTGAAGGCAAGTGGTACAGCTATTGGAATCATGATTGCGTAGGTGCCCCAAGATGTGCCGGTTGAAAAGGCGATGACGCCGGTCAGTAAGAATGCCAACATTGGAAGCAGACTTGGCGTTAGCCACGACCCGGTCACCGAAATGATATAACCGGCGGTATTGAGCGACGCGGATAGGTCATTGAGTGCGTAGGCCATCGCTAGAATAACCACCGCTGGCATAATGCCTTTAACGCCAGACATAGCAGTGTCCATTATTTCATTTAAGGGGACGCCTTGGATGCGCATAACGATTCCGGCGACTACTGCGGCGAGCATAAACGCTTCCATGGGTTTGGCGCTGCCGGTAAGGATAACTGAGCCCACTGCGAAGCCTATAACCACTATAACGGGGAATATAAAATTCCAAAGTAAACTTGTTTTGATTCCTGGAAAGGGCTTGATATTGGTTAGCTCTTCGCCCATGAGTGGCTGCGCACCATCGGCTAATACTTTACCTTCATTTTGTGCTCGCAGTTCCGCTTTTTTCATAGGGCCAAAATCAGGAATAACATTTGATGCAATCAAGCCCACCATGATTACAGCAAGCCAAGAATAAATATTGTAGGGGATTGAATAAATAAAGGCGGTCATTGCATCGCCAGCATTATCTATTGGGCCCATACCAATGATCAGTCCGGCGACAAGCACCGCCCAGCCAGTAATTGGTACTAATATGCTGACTGGTGCAGAGGTGGAGTCACAAATATAAGCCAGCTTCTCTCTAGAAATCTTAAACCTATCTGAAAGGGTGCGCATGGTAGCGCCAACGAAAAGCGGGCTGAAGTAATCGCTGAAGTAAACGAACATTCCCATAAACCAGGATATCAGTTGGACCCTTTTACGGGTCATTCGGCGGCGCTCAATAAACTGGGCGAAGTTTAAAATAGCACCCGTGCGTTGAAAGAAAGCTATTAGAATACCAATGAACAATTCGAGTAAGAATATCCAAGAAAAATCGGTGTTGCCCAATGCACTTACTAAAAGGTTAGGGAACCCTATTAGACCTTCGCCTGTAACCAGCACCCCTGCTAGGCATGCGATCGCCAAAGAGAACACAGTGTTGCGTGTGACAAATGCGAGGAACACTGCCACGGAAGCGGGAACTAGCGATAGAGGGCTGAGATATTCTAGGGTTTCCATATGTAGACCTGGTTAGTTGCTGAGGCTTATTTTTCTTATTATGTTTCTACTTTTTTAGTTAAACCTTATGGTTTCTATTTATTCAATTATGTCCTTATTATTGTCCTTTTCTTGTTGAGTGAACTTTTAAGCAGGTGTTAACAGTCCAATTTACAAACCTTAATCCACATTAACACACTCACTAGAGGGCCTTTATATTTCTGCCTGGCCACGAAAGCGCTCAAGTCCAGAGACTAATTTAAACCCCAGTGAGCGAATCGGTTCTGGCGGCATCCAGCTTGCCTTGCCGAAGAGTGCTGATATATCAGGCACAGGCTGACCATTGGCTAAATCGGCAAGCAGTTCGCCAAACAGACTGCCTTTTACTACGCCGCCACCGTTGCAGCCGGCGGACACGAACAAGCCCGGCTTTACCTCGCCAAAAACGGCGCCGCCATTCATCGTAAAGCCAACCGCTCCACCCCATATATGTTCGAACTCGGTTTTTGCCAATTGGGGAAACCGTTTTACTAAATTTCTGCTGAGCTCCTGTCGCACAAGTGCCGAGTTAATTTCTTTCTCGTAAGCATATAAGCAGCGCACTAAAAGACGCCCGTCTTCAGTTTTTCTGAGAGTGCTGCCTAATCTATGAGTTGGCAGTAGTCCCCAGCTTGTATCAGAACCTAAAGTTTGGAGCACAGCAGGGTCCAGGACAGGGGTTATTCCAGCATAGGTGTACATGGCTACTAACTGCGACATTCCAATACCTAAAGACTTGGCAAAGGCATTGTTAGCTAACATAACCTTTTTGGCAGAAATTTCGCCATTGGCTGTTTTGATAAGCCAGCGACCGCTTGATTGCTTAAGGCTTATAGCAGGTGTGTTTTCAAACAAATGAATTTTATCAGGCAGTTCGTCGGCCAAACAACGTATAAGTGCCGCAGGCTGTGCGAGGTAGCAGTGCGGAGAATAAAGGCCGCGTTGATAAAACTGCGTGCCTAAGTGCTGTTCCATTTCTTCTCGATTTAAGTCTCGATAGGGCAGCTCGGCGGCCTCGAGAAACGCGGCGTACTGGTGCAAAGATTTTAAGCCCTGTCTGCCAGCAGCGCCTCTATAGGTGCCCATGCGCTTGAGCTGGCAATCTATGCTTGAGTTTTCTACCGTTTTAACAATTTTGCCTAAGGACGCAGCTATTAGTTTATTGCACTGCCTCATTCGATCTAGTTGGCTCGGATCTGCATCATTAGCCAAAGCGATTTCTAGTAAGAACCCCGAATTACGACCAGGATTACCTTCTCCGATTTCGCTGGAATCGATAATCGCTATCTCATCGCTGGGGGCTAGTTCGTGCATGCGCTTGGCTGCGGATATTCCCGTGTAGCCAGCGCCGATAATCGCGGTATCTACCGCCATATCTGCAGATAAAGAGGGGGTTGCAATGCGCTCTGGCAGCATGGCATTCCAGCCGCTGGCATATTGATAGTGTGGGTGGGTAGGTTTAGTCAAAATGTTCCTAGGAAAGTGGTAGCAGTGTGGTTTCGGTCTGGTCTTAGCCCCGTGTTGGTAGTGTTTTAATGTCACTGAAAATTATATTTTCAGTGACAAAATTTAGTGTCTCACTATCGGTGCTGGATTTCTATTCGACACCGTCTATTTTGCTCTACTGTCTATCTACCTGTTTTAGGATTGAGCTATAGCTCTAATGACAAAAGGTGCTTCAATTTCATCGTTCCATTTGCTGGCTTTGGCAATTTTAGTTATGCGTTGAGTCCCCTGAATTTTGGGCTCTAGTAAATCAGTAAATTGATCGACATCGATAAAATTAGGATCAAGCCATTTGTCTATGATTTCCTTATTCGCAAACGGCAAAATTAGAGGCATTGATTTTGGATGAATGTCTTGCCACTCAGGTAACGGTGGAGGAAGGGTAATGACTGATGCCGAGTAAACACTCTCGCCAGTATCACCGTTGATGTATTCCTTATAAAGACCACCAAAAGCGATGGCTGAGCCCTCAATTGAAATTTTATGATAAGTTTTTTTGTCGCCTAAACCTTCAACGAAGGCGCTCACGGGAATAATGCAGCGAGATTCTCGATAAGGTTTGTATGCTACAGCGCTTTTGGAATTCAGCTTGTCTGAGCGAGAATTAAAGCTGGAATACTTGTAATTAGGCTTTAGTGTTGCAGGATTCAAAAATAGCCACCAGATCGCATCGGATACTAACCTGTTGCCGTTTCGTTCATGAATGATTTGAATAACGCTGCCAGGGGCAATGTCCGGTTTGCTATAAATAGGGTGCCGCTCCACGCCCAATACTTTCATCAGGCGTTGAACCTCCAAGCTGTCTGTAACATTCATTCGTCCGCACATGGGCGCAGCTTAGCAAACACTAGCGGGACGTAACAGCGATGTATGGGCTGAGCCCGATCTAATGGCAGCTTTGATAACTTGGACTGGCGCTAGCGCAAACTTATATAATTTTCGATATATACCGGCCCGAATAATAATAGGCGATTAATATCTTCAGCTAAAAAACTTAGGTTTATGGGACTCCTAGTCTTTCAGTTTTTGGGGCTGCAAGCTCATTGCTTATCCGGTCAGCAATATGACGCGGGTCCACTGTGTGAAAGAGTCTTTATAGCCATGGCGGCGCCAGCCAATATTTGCCGTTTAGCTCTATGCCTGGCTTTAAGGCAGTAATCCCCATGGCAGTATAAAAAGTTGTAGCTCATGGAGGGAAGCAGAGAATGCCGGTGAGGGAATACCAACCCAGCGAGAAGCCCTATAAACTGTGTTAAGTGGAAGATCCATTTGGTCTTATTTTTAAAGTCTATTCCCATAGCTTTGAGTTAACTTACTCACAGGGCGCTTTCAAATTGATACTCTTGCACCTATCGCAGGCAAGGCGATAGGTGCAAGAGTAGCAGGCCTCGATTTAGCTCGCTCGAAACTAACGGCTAAGGACATTAGTTTGCGAGTTAAATTTCTCTGAATTTGTTTCTTATGCCGAGTCGCGTCTAGTGTATTTAAATAGGCCACAAACTTAGGCCTGCTGCAAGGCAGGCTTAAGTTTCTTGACTGTTACACGCCATGTGATGGACAAGTCTTTTTAAACCGTGGTTAGTCTTCGTCCACCACTAGCGCTGGATTAAAAACTATAACAGCAGCGCTGACGACATCTGTGCTTTCATAGCGCTCATGCTCCCACTCGTCGCCTTCATCTTCTATCGAATCCGCGCAGCGATATAAAAACGAGGCGAGTTCTCTCAGTGTTTCTGGTTCCGCGATAATGTTGGTTTCTTGGAAATACTCCATGTCATCATCTTGTTTTCTGCCGTAAATTTTCATAGTGCTCCTGATGAATCTACTAGGCTATGCTGGATTGCAAAAGCACTAGGTGTTTTCGAGGTAAGTTAAGCGGTAAAGTACAGCAGCTTGTCCGCAGTAGTTATCGGCCGCATCGATCAAGTTCCACACCACTGCGTCTTCTATTTTGAAGCGCTTGCCCGAAGCAGTAATACGAACTCCCTGATAGTTGTCGATATACCCTCGTTTGCTGACTTCGTTTAATAGATGGTCACGTTCGGTTTGGCTTATTTTTTCTGCGGATTCGGAGGAGGGCAGGGAGGTGAATTCTGACCACTGCATTTCAAATAACGCTAAAGCCGCGGCGTTGGCGTAGTTAAAAATCGGCGGAACTTGGGTGCCATGAGAGACGACGGCAAAAGGCGAATGGGTCAGCTGTTGATGCTCTGAGCTATCGTCGCCATTGTCAGCGCCCGCGGGCAAAAGCTGGCGGCCTGTTTGTTTATAAAAACTCTCTGTCAGTAATTGGCTGTGAGCTAGCAAGAATTTATTTTCTGGTGGTGTTTGCATCGACTTTTTGGCTGCTCGAAGGTAGTTTTTTAAATATGTTGATCGATAAGGATAGGATTGCCGTCTGGGTCAAATAGCATGCAACTCGCAGGCCCTGTGGTTGCCTCATCGGCTTCTTCGAGTAGATCGACTCCTGATGCTTTCAAGCGTTGTTGAATTTCACGAATATCGGTAAACGATTCAAGGGGCTCGCACTGTGTGTTCCAGCCGGGGTTGAACGTCATGGCATTTTTTTCGAACATGCCTTGGAAAAGGCCAATGGTATGCTGCCGATTTCGGATTATTAACCAGTTTTGAGAAGTGTCACCGCCTACGGTGATAAACCCGAGGGTTTCATAGAATGCCCGCGAGGTTTCTATATCCTTAACTGCAAGGCTTACCGAAAATGCGCCTAAATCCATAGTGCTTGCCTTTTTGTTTTGACCTGTTGTCTTACCTAGCTTTATTTTAACTCACAATGGCAATTTACTGCTCTGCTTATTGTCCTGCAATCTACATCTTGCTTTTGCTGGTAAATTCTTCTCCAATAGCCTAAAGAGGAATCATTATGAAATTACGCTTATTAGTCCCAGTGTGGCTCGCATCGTTCATGCTGTATATGGCACTGGTGGGGTTCGCTTCATTAGTTGGTGCCAACGAAGGTTCGCTGGCTTTTGTGGGTGCCACCCTGATCGATGGCACTGATGCTGAGCCGCTGGAAGATTCTGTCATCGTGATAACGCACGGCCGCATTCGCACAGTGGGGCCTCGCGGCTCTGTTACCGTTCCTGATGGTGCAGTAGTAATCGATGCATCGGGTAAAACGATAATGCCCGGCATTGTGAACGCGCACGCTCACGTGGGCGGCACGCTGGGTCTGAGCACTGGACATTATAATACCGAGAACCTAACCCGGCAGTTAGGGCTTTATGCTCGCTATGGCGTCACTACGGTCGCCAGTCTGGGTGGTGATGAAGCCCAAGGCTTCGCTTTACGCGACGGGCAGTTTGATGCAGGTTTAAACCGCGCGCGAGTGTTTGTAGCAGGAAGCGTTGTAGCGGGCAGCACGGAGGAATCTGTTCGTGAACAGGTAAATTCGAATGCAGACCAGGGCGCAAATTTCATTAAGGTGAGGGTTGATGACAACTTAGGCCGCAGCCCTAAAATGGCGCCGTCATTGATTGACGCCTTAATCGATCAGGCTCACCAACGCAGACTTCCTGTGGCCGTCCACTTGTTCTACCTTGACGATGCTAAGTACATTTTACGAGCGGGTGCAGATTTAATCGCCCATAGCATTCGCGATTTGGCGGCAGATCAAGAATTCATCGATCTAGTTAAGGCTAGGGACGTATGCTATGTACCGACACTGACGCGAGAGGTTTCTACTTTTATTTACGAGAGCGAGCCGGCATTTTTTTCTGACCCCTTTTTCTTGAAAGAAGTAGACGGCGGAATCCTTGAGGAGTTAATGACGCCGGAAAGGCAGTCGCAGATGCGAAATAGCGCCAGTGCCGCGGCTTACAAAGAAGGTCTGGTTGTTGCAAAGGATAACGTGAAGCGCTTAAGTGACAGCGGCGTGCGATTAGCAATGGGCACAGACACTGGGCCACCAGCAAGATTCCAAGGTTATTTTTCCCATATGGAAATGCAGATGATGGTAGATGCGGGCATGTCGCCACTGGATGTGATTCGATCGTCCACGGGCATTGCTGCAGATTGTATCAATGTTGGTGATGTTGGAACGTTGGAGCCGGGGAAGTGGGGAGACCTTGTACTGCTTAGTGAAAATCCAGCGGAAAATATTGCGAATACTAAATCTATAGAGGGGGTGTGGGTTGCTGGAAACAGAGTTCCGGACTAATCCAAAACTCTGTTTTTATCAGCAAGGCTGACGGGCTTACACAGCGACGATGTTGTCTGCTTGTGGGCCTTTTTGTCCGTCTGATACTGTGAACTCAACACGCTGGCCTTCAGCTAGTGTCTTGAAGCCACTGCTTTGGATTGCGCTGAAATGAGCAAATACGTCTGGTCCGCCTTCGCGCTCAATAAAACCAAAACCTTTACTTTCGTTGAACCACTTAACTGTACCCTGAATTGTCTCTGACATAATAATTTATCCTGTTAGGAAATAGTTTCTCTAAGTTGATTTTCAGCTTAGAACACGTGCTTAAAATTTGAGCTGGTACTTATGAACTTACAGGACGAGGTATTACAAAGAAGACGTCGAAATGGGGACAATAAATAACGTTGCTTAGTCTCAAGCTTGAGGCATTGTACATCGAATCTTGCCGCCGTCAAATGTTTAAACTGATTTTTTTCAATAAAAACCGAACCTTATCTTTGGCCGCTAGTTGTTTCTAGCGACCTTCAAGCAAAAGATTAGCCCACAAATATGCTGGCAACAAGAAATAAGACGATAAAAGAGAGTGTCGACTTTTTCACGAATCCCGAATCATTGCTGAGCGGGTTATGCCCTTGGTTTTATCGGTTTCTTGTTGGTCTCGTCGCTGCAGGCCTTTCAGCCGTAATGCTTCGCGGTTTGATTCATCCACTTTGGAGTAATCGTCGCGCCAGGTGGGAGCCCCTGGCCATTTCGCAACAGAGCGCACAATGCTGTTGGCAGAATTTGCCTCTTCTAACAGCAATAAGGCCTGACTCAGTATCTGCTCCTGCATAGTGCTATCAAATGGCACGCCACAAGGGTTGCCCAGAGGGAGGTCAGAATGTAAGTAGCGCGGCACGCCACAGTGCGCGATTATGTCCATTGCCGACCCCATAACTACAGTGGCAATCCCATTTGCTTCAAGTAAGCGCGAAACCAGTCCCACGGACTGGTGGCAGACAGGTCACAATGGAACAAGTATGGCGACGTCTACGTTCTCTGATTGGCAGCGTTTAAGAATGTTTGGTCCGTCTTTGTTCAAGGTGTTGCGCTGACTGTATTCGGTGGGTAGGGAGAAAAAGCTGTTGGCGATACTGCCAATGACTCCAGAGGCACAGAGTTTTTTTAGCGCAGCTATTGGCAGAAAAGAACCCACATCATTGGTATGAGTTACGCTGTGGTGCCAGCTTAATTCGGCCGTGTAAGCAGAGGCTGGAATCGGATCAATTGGGGTCGAGTACACTGCCCGTTGTTGCCTGCCAAGCTCGGTGTCGGGCATGGAGGTAGTAATAATGGCTACTTTAGAATCTCGTAAGCGGCGGTTTAAGGGCTGAAACGGGGTGTCTTTATGGTGTGCCCACTGATAGTCAGCGCTATAGCCTTGGGCTCGATAATAATTTCGAGTTCTTTCCATGTACTGAACGTCTAAGTCATGGTCTTGTTCTCGGTCGTGATCATGAGCCTTGCCACAGTCACCGCTATAGTCACTAGCCATATAAAAGCCTCTAATTTCGAGCGTGCGCGAAAAGCATATAGTAACGGTTTGCTTGTCAGATATACAAGTAAGGCGAGTGGCCTCGTCTTAATAGACGACTGCTGGCAAATGGCGTACTTGATGTATCCCGCTACTGAAACTTTAGGCCCACACTAGCAACTTAGTGCAAAGCAAGCATACCTAACAGGGTACGCAACCCATAGCTGGCAATAAGCGCCGGGGGTTACGTCACTACCACAACAAATGCACAGATAGGATGTAATCATTGAACTAAAAGAAGTTGATGTCGCCATCCAAGGTGCCGGTACAGCAGGTATGCCAGCCTATCGTGGGGCCATGGAACACACAAACAGAGTTGTTGTCACTGAGTCCGGTGTTTATGGAACTACTTGCGCCCGAGTTGGCTGTATGCCGAGTAAATTGCTTATCGCCGCGGCAGAAATCAGTCATCAAATAGACCATTCGGCACAATTTGGAATCGACGTTGAGGCCAAGTCTATTGACGCTAAACGGGTTATGGCTCGAGTGAAAGCTGAGCGTTATGGCTAACGAATAGGTAGTGGGAGACCTTTTTGCTGCATGGTGCGGACATTTAGATCCATGGCTCCTGAATTCGATGCTGCCGCTGAAAAGCAAGGTGATGATTTATTCGCCGCTAAAGTCGATGTTGAAAAATTAAGCGAAAGGGCGGTTAGTTTTAATATTCGTGGATTGCCAGCACTGAGGTTACCTCACAATGGCAAGCCTGCTTCTTGAATCGTTGGGGCTCAACCGAAATCTGGCGTTGGAAAGTGGATAGGGAGAACATAAGCAAAAGTCAGCTAAGCGTTAGATAGACAGTACGTTTTAGGATTCGAATTGGCGTTAAAGGGAAAGTGAAAATAATCTCACCACATTGGAGCGTCTACTTCACGGCTATCCTGATGAAGATCCAGCTAGCGTTTTTAAGTTTAAGGCTCTCTTTCTCCAATGTGCGCTCGCCACAATAGTGATGAGCTGTTTCCCGTGGTAGTCTCATTTTTAAACCAATTACAGATAAGCGGATTACGAAAATGCGAAACATAATTAGCGGCCCAGCTGTAAGAGTTATGGCCTTGCTGTTTACAGTATTGGTAGCAACGGTGAGCAGTGCTGATCCACAATCCGCAGAACTCAGGAAAGGAAGCCATATGAGCGCAACGACCACGCAATCACCAATTTCAGGAGTGAGCTTTCGAACCATTGAGAGCAACGGTATATCCATGCGCGTGGCTGAGGCTGGTGATAGCGGGCCGCTTCTGCTGCTTGCTCACGGCTGGCCCGAATCTTGGTACAACTGGCGGCATCAGATTACCTATTTCTCCAACGCAGGTTACCGAGTAATTGCCCCCGATATGCGCGGCTATGGCAAAACAGATTCGCCCGAAAACCCCGAAGATTTTGATATAGTGACACTGGCCGCGGACATGGTTGGTATTCTTGATGCCTATGGTGAGGAAACTGCAATAATGGTGGGCCACGACTGGGGCTCTATTGTGGCTTGGCAAACTGTCTTGTTGCACCCTGATCGCTTTAGTGCCCTGATTGCTATGAGCGTTCCCTATGGGGGCAGGGCAGCCGAGTCTCCGATGGTAAGTTGGCGAGAAAGCTATGGTGATAATTTCTATTATATCCTTTACCACAATGAGACCGGCGGCGTCGCCGAGGAGGAATATGACAACGACCCAGAGGGGCTTCTAAGTCGCCTTTATTTGTCGCCAGATTCTCCGCGGCAGGCGCCTTCAATTACTAATAAAAAGCGCAGTGCCGGCGGATGGATTGGTCGTCTTGGTGCGCCGATGGGCCTACCTGATTGGCTGGAACAAGAAGATTTAGATTACGTGGTCGGCCAATTTAAAGAATCTGGTTTTCGCGGAGGAATAAACTACTATCGAAATTTTCACCGTAATTGGGAAATCACTGAGCACTTGCAAAAAGCAAAAATAACAGTGCCAACACTTTTTATCGCGGGAACTGAAGATATGGTTATTGCTCATGCAACTCAGGGGCAATTAAACGGAGCAATGTCTAGAATTGCGACGGATTTCAGGGGGGCAGTGCTTATTCCTGGAATAGGTCACTGGCTTCAACAAGAAGCGCCAGATGAGACTAACAAGGCAATGATGGATTTCTTGAAAAGCCTCTAGCCTCAGAGCATAGTCATTAAGGGCAGTGGCAACCCTTAATGACGCTCAACAACTCCCTGCATGAAAACGACTACTGGCGTGTACGGGCGGATGGTACTTTTACCTTTAAGCCAATAGTGCGTTAACCCCTGCAATAGCTCTATCTACGTGGTCAAAGGTGTTATAGATAGTCGGGCAAATCCTTATACCGCCTGTCGCTGCGCAGGCGATCCCATAATCTGTATACAAGGTATTGGCGATCTCCCCGCCGCGGCCGGAGGGGGCTTTGGTAATGCAAACACCGAAACTTAAGGTTGGGTCCATTGGAGTCACTAGCTCATGTCCGCCAGCGGCTATTCCTTGTTTAAGGCGCTGGGATAACTCCACAATGCGAGCTTCAATTCGGGCAGAGCCAATGGTGTTATGCATCTGCGCTGCGACCCCGAGTCCTGCTAAAGCGGCGTCATCGCGCTGGCCGAGAGATTCAAATTTTCGAGCGCCTTGCAAAATGGTCGAAGCTTCATCTCCCCATCCTGGGGCGATAACACTGGGCCAGATTTTCTCGATATTCTGAGCCTTTACATACAGCAATCCCACCTCTTTGGGTCCCATATACCATTTATGCGCGCTGGCAGAATAAGAGTCTGGGTCCAGATCTTTTAAATCCAGCTTCATGGCCCCCCAGGTTTGGGCGCCGTCCAAATGAACATAGATCCCGCTCGCTCTGGCCGCTTGAATGATCTTCTTCACGGGCAGCTTAATACCGCTGAGGTTGGAGACGTGGGTAAGGGTCAATACCTTGGTTCTAGGGGTGAACTGACGAGTGAATAGCTCGACCAGGTCAGTATCCTGAGTGGGGTTTATAGGTACGGACACCCTTTTTATCGTCAAACCAAACCTTTGGGCCCTGACATCCCAGGCGACGTTGTTAGTTTGATGGTTTTGATCCCACATCACTATTTCATCACCGGCGCTTAGGCTAAGCCCGTTATTGATAATATTGTTGGCCTCGCTGGTATTGCGCACCAAGGCAATTTCATCACTTTCTACATTTAATTGGGAGGCAACTAGGGATCGGGTGTTCTCAAGTAGGTCGGCAAATTTCGCACGGTTATTGAATGAGCAATCTTGATCGATGTCGGCGGTTAGAAGGGCCACCTTTTCAGCGACCGCTCGAAATGATGGGCAAAGATTCGCTGCATTCATTGGCACTGCATTTTCTGTAAAAGAAAACTGGTTACGGACCATTTCCCAAAAATCTTCGCCATCGCCATCTTTTTCAGTGCGCTGGGCGAAACTCATGGGGGAAACCGCAGCGACAGTTCCCGCTGCTGCTGCCAGGGAGATTGAAGTTTTTAGAAATTCCCGTCGCGAAGTAGAGCTAGTCATTTTTCTCTCCAAGTGGCAACAAACACTGTGCCGCAGCCAACTAAAATTTATGTTTATTGGTGATTTATGGGCGCATGACGGCCGATTTATGTACAGACTTTATCCAATCGCGCGGAGCAATGCTAGTCTTGCGGAAAGGCTGCTATTAGAAGGAGTCCCGTTTAAATGTTGGCATAGTATTGGTCCCGGTATTTTTGACGTGGGGTGCGTGCTATAGCAAAATAAATTTCTCACGAACTGATGCGAATGAGTAAAACTTGTGCTGCGCGGCGTGCTTGTTCTGCAAAGGTTATGCTTTAGATTGATCCCAGCTCAATGAAAACGAGAGAGTTAGGTGTGATACAACTTATTTTGGGATATTTTTTTGTGTCTCTTATCACCTTTTTATACCGTCAATTTGATAATAATGGGCGGAGTCAATCCATACGCACGCGACGATGCTAATTCTAAAAAAGGGGATGCTTTGACAGGATTCCGGTTAAACGCGGGCAAAGTGTTAGCGGCGTCGAATTTGCCCTAGCTGGGGGGGGGCGTCCCTATGCCGTCCTAATGTTACGCGGATTGAGGGAGGTCGTTAATGTAGACTCTTCGTTGCTAATAATTATTAGTGGCAAAAAGTCGCGGGCATA
>CAJWGN010000080.1 GCA_913031035.1 uncultured Gammaproteobacteria bacterium | reverse complement strand
GGCTACGGCTACGGCTACGGCTACGGCTACGACTACGGCTACGGCTAACGACGCCGCCCCTTCCCCATCCCTGCCGATCTCAGCCAGAGTGAGCTTTTGGCTATTTAGTTATTAGCTCCTTGCTGGACAGAGACGGTCCCGAAAGCTATTCCGAAACTGTTTAGAGCGCTGCGGGCCTACTGACCGTTGTATGAGTCCCTCCAGGAATGCTGGGGTATAACTAGGCGGGGTCCTCTCGTTTACCTAGCTATAAATCCCCTTTCGATTGTCTATCACTCAACTATTATCTGTCTATTACCCGTCTATCACCTTGTTATCACCAACCTACCGCCGCACTATCACCGACCTATCACCGCGCTACCACCCGCCTGTTACCTACCTACTAATGAGCCGCTAATTTGCTAAAGCCTAGCTTTATTGGGCTACTCTATAGCGACTACGCAGCTATTATCTCGCGACCATCTCGCCACTGCTTAGTTATGACGCAGTTAAACAGCAGACGAATGTATTGGATAAAACTATTTTGCCGATAAGACAGTCTTAAGTGTAAGAATTAATTGGCTAATCAATTGCTTAGCCCAACTTCACGGAATAAACTTAAAACCGCTGTCTTATGTCCTTATTGAGCAACCTTAAACTCCAGTTACAAGAGCGGATTATGCCTGCTTTGCCTGCGTCTATTCGCGAGGTTCTTGAGGGCGGTTCAAGAAAGCAGATACTAGCAAGTATCAACCAGCGTCTATTGTTGGTGAACAATGAACTTATTCATCTTGACTCTGGCCGTAGGCTGCTTGTCTCAGGAGAGGATTCCGAACAAGTTTCTTCCAAAGCGGCGCATGTTGAGTTATCTGCGGAACAACTTGCCCGCGCCGCACTGCAGTTAGTTGGGACCGACGCAAGCGAAGGTATCGTGCTTTATCTTCCCCCTAGCAACTTTGTTGCTACGTCTATAAACATGCCCGGCGTTAGCAAAGACCACCTAATCTCAGCGCTCAAGCTGCAGGCCGACAACCTATTCCCAAGTTTCGCCGATAGTCTGGATCTGACACTGGGCGGTAACCCTGTTTCTGACGACGGCGATAGCATTGCACTTTGGTTTGTCGAGAAAACCAAAAATTCGTTATTTGAAGCATTTAAGAACGTCGATCTTTTCTTAGTTGCTGTCGCGCCAAGAAATCTCATTGATTTAGACCAAAATGCTGTTGTTGATATTGATTCTCGTGGTGGAACTTTGATTGAGTTGGCAAATGGCTCTTTGTCCAGCTGGTTGCATATTAATCAATTAGATCTTCACGACGCGGACTTAAACGGGCAATGGCTAGATTCTTTAGAAGCCCTCACTTCGCAGACGCTTTTGAAACTCAATGGGATTGAATCCTTTAGCAAAATTGATCATTCTAAAATCTCGGCAGATTACTGCTTTATTCCCAATGGCGCTATGCAGGTTCGTAAACGGGAAGAGAAAGGTAGAAACATTGGTTTGGCAGCAGGGGCATTTGTTTTTCTATTGCTGCTTGGTTCTATCCCGTTTTTGATTCAGTCATACCAATTCCGAACTCTTGCCTCAAAGTTAACTGCTCAGCGGATCGAGTCAGCAGACGCTAGAGAAAACCGATCGGTCGTTGTGAATTTCGAGAATGAATGGGGTCTTATTACAGATTTTCCTCTTCAAGAAGTTCAGCTTGCGATGTTTACACTGCAAAATATTTTACAGCCCGATCAGTTGGCGTCTTTAGAGTTAGCTGAGGGGGTCATAAAAATTCAAGGAATCAGCGCTGATCCGCAGGCGATTTTGCAGCGCCTGGAACAAGACCCGATGTTTACCGAGGTGGTCTTTTCTCGTGCCACCAACAACAGTCGTTATTATATTGATCTGCGTCTTAGTACCGTGAACTTTGCCGGGTATATGGTGAGGTATTTCCCGGATGCGTAATTCTAAAATAAGCGACTTAAGCGAATCGAGCAAGATCAGCGCCTTAATCAAGGTAATCAAATTAGACACAGAAAAAAAACAAAAAAGCCAAAAGTGACCCATGGAAATTAGTTCAAGAGAGAAAAACATACTGATTCTAGCCGGAGTAGTCGCGTTGATATTTTTGGTTACAAACTTGTCGCCTAGAATCGCAGGACTTTATAACGAGCGTCAAAATAACGTTGAAAATATTCAATTAGAAATAGCCAGAGAACTGCGTTTGATCGAAGAGATAGATAGCTGGAGAGAGCGCCGGGTGAGTGTCGAAGAGAGCCAAGCGCTGTTTGAGAGTCAGATATTTAACGGCGACACGATCCCTGTTGTGGAGGCAAATATTCAAAGAGAGCTTTCTTTAAAAGCGAGAGAATCAGGCATAGTGGTTAACTCGACTCGGCTTGCGGAAAGCATAGCATCGGACTCTTGGTTCATGATCAGTCAAGAAATGTCATTTCGAACTAACGACGCGAGCAACACTGTGACGTTTTTGCAAAAGCTAAGGGAGTCCGAACCTAGACTACGAGTAACAGAATTTAGTATTAACAGAAGTCGCAACCAGTACAACGGATCGATAACGGTTGTTGGGTTTTCTCGAAGTGCTGGGCTTAGTGCACAGTTTTCGAGTTCGCGGTAAATGACTATGGAAGTTGAAAAAGAGGCCGCAGCAGACCTTAAAAGCAGCGCTGCTAATGTCAGTAATTTTAAAGCCATAACCCTGCCGGTATTTAATCAGTTATTAGAGCCCCAAGGTGTTGCTCCTGCTCAGGATTTTAGCGACAGTGGTTTATTCTGCTGCTGCGAATTACCAGATTTAGAGGTGCGTGCACGCATCCGATTTATCCTCAGCGATCTTATACAATTTACGTTGATCAGCGACGATGAACTAAAAAGGCTTATGAAACATTGGCGGGCAAAATTGTCGCCGACGATTGATAACGCCGACGACGATATTTTTGTCTCCGGCTTTGAGGATGACGAAGAACTAAAGGACCTAGCCTCAGAAGCCCCGATTATAAGATTGGTTAACCACCTTTTCGCACGCGCTCTTGATTTAAACTCAAGTGATATACATTTTGAACCAAACGAAGCTCATCTTGATGTTCGTTGCCGAGTTGACGGCATCATGACCCGCATCGAGAGACTACCAATTAAAATCCATACGGCAGTCGCGTCGCGTTTAAAACTTATGGCGAGGCTAGATATTGGTGAAAAACGGCTGCCTCAAGATGGCCGCATCGATTATCAAATCGGCTCAAAACAATTAGACATGCGAGTATCCACTCTGCCGGGAGTTCACGGTGAGTCCATCGTTCTGCGGATTCTAGACCGCAGTGATACGTCGGTTAGCCTGCAACAGCTGGGGATGCCCGAGGACATCTTAGGCAGCTATCAAAACATTATTACTCAGCCCCATGGCATGGTACTGATTACTGGACCAACAGGTAGCGGCAAGACCACCACTCTTTATGCCACCTTGGAAAAAATAAACAGCGAGCAACAAAAAATTATAACTGTTGAAGACCCAGTGGAATATCAGCTGGAAGGCATCACTCAAATCCAAGCCAATGCCAGCATAGGTCTTAACTTCGCTGAAGGCCTGCGCTCTATCGTTCGACAAGACCCAGACATATTAATGGTAGGAGAGATTCGAGATCACGAGACCGCCGAAATCGCCATTGAGTCGGCACTAACAGGGCATCTGGTTTTCTCGACTTTGCATACTAATGATGCCGCAGGTGCAGTGACTCGCCTTCAAGATATGGGAGTAGAGGGCTATCTTATTAGTTCTAGTTTACTAGCAATTCAAGCCCAGCGACTCGTGCGACGCGTGTGTACGGACTGCATAGAAACACGGGATCTTAACGACGACGAGGCCGCTGCACTTGAGTTAAATGATGACAGAGATTTTGAAATCAATCGCGGCAAAGGCTGTGATCGCTGTGCTAACACAGGCTACCGAGGGCGAATCGGATTGTACGAGCTGTTGGTGATGAGTGACGCTATTCGCCATCATATAGCCAGCGGCGCAGATGCCAATGTGATTAGGGCTCAGGCCGTCGAGGAAGGCATGCGAACGCTGCGCCAAGATGCATTAGAGAAGCTTCGCCGAGGCTTAACAACGCCAGAAGAAGTGGTTCGAGTGACCAGGGCAATATGAGTACTTTGTACTTCAAATACCAAGCCTTTGACTCCAACGGTGCTGCCGTCAGCGGTGAGATTTCGGCTGACTCAGAAAAAGAAGTGGTTCGACTGCTGCAGGGTAAACATCTAACCCCTGTAAAAATTCAACAGAGCGCAGCCGGATCTAGACGCGGCCGCGGCAGAAAAATTTCTAATACCAACATTCTCGATTTCACCAACGGCCTTTGTACCTTGGTCGAAGCCAGGGTGCCGTTAGATAAAGCCCTGCGCTTACTAGAAGGAATTACTGAAGCCCCAGCGATGCAAGAGTTGGTTCTCAACATGCTCAGGGATGTGAAGGAAGGTAAAAGCCTAGCTGAGGCCATGGAGAGGCGCCCTGATGTGTTTTCCAAGATGTATATCAACATCGTCAGGGCAGGAGAGGAAGGCGGTATACTGGACGAGCTGCTGCCTGATCTCGCTGAATTTTTAGAAAGCAGTGCGCAAACTCGCCAAGCCGTTGTCTCTGCTATGATTTATCCTATGGTGTTGCTGGCAACTGGAATCATATCGGTGTTTTTACTTTTAGTTTTCGTGGTTCCTCAATTCGCCACTATGTTTGAGGACGCCGGAACCGGCATACCGCCCTCAGCTGCTTTTTTACTGGCACTAAGCGAGTGGATTCAAAACTATGGGTACCTGTTTGTCGTCTTAATTGTGCTGCTTGTTTTTGGGTGGAAACGATTGGATAAGGACCCAGCTACAAAGCTGCAAAAGGATAGCTTTTTATTGCATACCCCTTTGATAGGAACACTAATTTTGTATCGAGAGTGCGCTGTATTTTCGCGAACTTTGGGTTCGCTACTCGGTGCTGGAATACCCTTAATACGTGCCTTGCGAGTATCCAGAGAAGTGGTAGGAAATACCTATCTAGCAAAACATTTATCGAAAGTAGAGGAAGATGTAAGAGGCGGTTCAGGCTTGGGCATATCCTTGGAAAAAACTGCTCAGTTTCCAACCCTTTTACATCAGCTGGTGGCGGTTGGAGAAGAGTCAGGCCGAACCGCTTCGATACTGTTAAAGACAGCGACTACCTTTGACACATACGTACGCAATCAGATGTCCAGCATCGTGTCTGCATTGCAGCCTGCGCTTATTATATTTTTGGCTATCGCCGTAGGCGGAATAACTATCACCATGCTTTCTGCTGTTTTCAGTATGAATGCGGTCGAGTTTTAGACTTCGGAGACTGACGTGCTTAACAAGAGTAAAAACAATAACCATCCAATCAATTTGAAGTCACTGGTCACTATACCTGCGATGATCTTGTTGAGTTCCTGCGCGGCGCTGTCTAACCAGTCCTCTTCAAACGGTAATACAGGTCAAAGTTCAGGCGGCACTCGATCAACATCTGCGATGACGGGCCAAGCTGAAGCAATTTCAGTGATTGAAAGCCCAGTCAATACTGAGCAATTGCGTTTGATAGATCAAATCAATCGTGATGGCCGGCGCATGACAACCCCGGGCTTAGGGGACAGCGGCCCTGCCCCGGTCACTTTCGATGGCGAGAATATAATTGAGCTTAACTACGAGCAGGTTGACCTGCGAGTCGTGCTGGAAGAGTTAGCCAATGCCTTGGATATAACCATCTTAATAGATCCAACCATCGACAATAAGATCAGCATCCGCACTGCCGCAGAAAGACCTTTAGCGCTAGAAGACGTATGGCCGCTGATCCGAATGCTGTCACGTGATGCGGGCGTTCTGATAGAGAAAGTAGGCAATGTTTACAATGCGCGCAAGGTTCAAAGAAATTTGCCTACTCAAATAGTGACCCCTGAGACTCTAGGAAGTTCTTCAGCGGCATTGTTGATGCAAGTTACCCCGCTCACCTATGTTTCAGCAGAAGCTGCAATACAAGTGGTCACCCCCATATTAGGTTCTAGCGATAATATTCGTCAGCTAACCGCTAGTAACACATTGATAATTACTGCCACGGAGTTTGAGCTTGATCGGATCAACCAGCTTCTAAGTTTGGTTGATGCTGACCCTTTCGTGAACCAAGGTATTCAGCTTTTTCAGTTGGGCAACGCCAACGCAGTAGAAATTGCAATAGAATTAACTGAGATCCTAACGTTGATTGAAGGCACAAACCCTGCTTATCAGGTTAAAGGTATAGAGAGAATCAATGCAATATTAGTTACTGCCCCAGCGGGCCGGGGTTTCAATGAAATTCAGCGCTGGGTTCAAATTCTGGATGCCGAGAGTCAAGAACAAGCGGAGCAGCTTTTTTATTATCAGGTTCGAAATCTAAATGCGGTTGAACTTGCTCGAACCTTAACTCAGGTGTTTGAGACAGATCGCGACGATGAGAACGCCGTAGTCACGCCGATCTTGCAGTCAAGACAGCTGAGCTTAGGACAGGTCGAATCTGCGCAGCCAGCAGAGGTGGACATCAATGCGAACAGCTCTGCTGTTGCGGCAGACTTAATGGTAAAAATAGTCTCTGATGAGGCCACCAACAGTCTTTTAATTCGCAGCACCGCTAGAGATTACCGGCAGCTGTTGACGACTATAAACCGTTTGGATACTGTGCCTTTACAGGTCATGATTAATGCGGTGATTGCTCAGGTAACGTTAACCGATGGCAATGAGTTTGGCGTTGATTGGTCGCGTATTGCAGCCAACAGTGCGGTAGATGAGATCTCAACCAGCACAGCGACAAACTTTGCCCCAAGTGATGCTGGTGGTCTGTTGTTTAGCAAGTCGTTCATTAACGGCGCCGCTAGAATTGATGCAACTTTGGCAGCAATCTCCAGCAACAACGATGTTCGCTTATTGGCGAGGCCAACAATCACCGTGGCCAATAATCAGGAAGGTGAGATTATTATTGGTTCGGACGTGCCGGTAGAACAAGGGCAAAACGTAGGAGCCAATGGCACGGTGACCAGCAGTATCCAATACCGAGACACCGGTATTAAATTGTCCATTACTCCGCAGATAAACAACGATGGCATTGTTAATCTTGTCATTTCCCAAGAGCTATCATCTGTGGACAGTGGGGGCGCGGGGGTTAATGGAAATCCCATCTTTAACAATCAAGAAATCACCACTACGGTGGTGGTACGAGACGGCGAGAACATAGTTTTGGGTGGTCTGATTCAGACCGATGATGAAGACCTTAACACTGGCGTGCCGGGACTAAATCGAATTCCTTTGGTTGGTGGACTTTTTTCCTATCAGCAAAGACAGACAAGAAAACAAGAATTGTTTATCGTTCTGCGCCCTGAAATTATTAATTTGAATTCTGAGACTCGCGTACAGTATTCAGAAATTTTAAGTCGTTTCGAAATTATTTCCCAAGTATTGGATGAAGCACAATTATAAGAAAAGACACAAGCTCAGGCTCAGTAAAGTCTTTGTGCGGCAGGGGTATTGATGAGGCTGTCGCTGTTAAACAAGGTGATAAAAACCGTTATCAACGAAGGTCCGCAAGCTACGTTACTGAGCTGGTTAGAAAGGGTTTTTAGGCACGCTTATTTAATGGCCAATAAATAAGGCCATTAAACAAAGCCAGCAATTATCAATGGGCTAAACTGCCAGCAGGCTAAAACTACCGATAGGCTAAACAATGAAAAACACAGCACTGGTATCAAAAAGCGCAGGATTCACCCTAATTGAAATCTTAGTGGTGATGGCCATCATCGGCATGTTAGCCGTCATGGTCGCACCGAATATCTTCAATCAGCAGGCGGGCGCCCAGCGCGATGCCGCTATGTCACAAATTTCTTCTCTAGAAACAGCTCTGGACACTTACCGGCTAGATGTAGGCGAATACCCCGACTCGTTAGACGGACTAGTTAGCAATGACTCAGGAAGGGCCTCGTGGAATGGCCCCTATTTGCGCCGAGACGTGCTTCCTAAAGATCCTTGGGGCAACGACTATGTTTACGATGTTGACGGACGCCAGTTTACCCTGATTTCCTATGCCCGAGATGGTGCTCAGGGCGGCGAAGATGATGACGCCGACATCGGTCTTTAAGGCCCGCCAGGCCAATAAACGATATTCCTCTCAGGCAGGGTTCACTCTGCTTGAGATACTCCTAGTGCTCACCATCATTGGTATGGCAAGCATCTTGGTCGTGCCGAATATCACCAACATTGAATCGCGAAATTTCGATGCTCAAATTAGGCAGGTCAATTCTTTGCTAAACTATGCCCGCCGAATTGCTGTTGTTAAGGGCCAGCCAGCTGTGGCCTCATTTATCATTAACTCGGATGAAAATGGCGATCCAATCGCGGACAGAGCAAGAAATAGCGGTGGAAATAGAAGCTCGCGTGAAAGTAAACAGCAGCGTGATCACAGTTTTAACCGGCGTATTTCCCCAGTGGGTGAATGGCACAGCGAGGGCATTCAGATAAGATACCGTGACAGCAGCGACCGAGAAGTCGAGGTTGAAGACCGCATCGATATCACATTCTATCCTGAAGGCGGCAGTACCGGCGGCACCTTGTTTATCGCCCTAGCGGACGTCTCTGATGATGAATCTATCGCAATCGAGATAGATCCTTTTACCGGACGCATCAACACGATTAGCCCGGACAATTGAGCCGTGCAGATCGCCCCTCACATTCAGGTAATACCTAACATCCAGGCCAAAAAAGCCAGAGGGTTTACTCTGCTTGAGGTGATTGTTGCGCTCACAATAACCGGATTTATATTGGGCGGTCTTTTCTCTCTAGTTGCCGGATCTAAGCGACTCTCTTGGACCTCAGAGGCAAGCCTCGTACGCGCCGCTAGGCTGCGCGCGGCCACTAATTTTGCACTGTTAGAAAATGAATTTCACGACGTCGAGCTTATCCTAGAAAGCTATGATTACGAGTCTCGTGCTGGCGAGATACTTGAAGAGCCCCTGCGAAAAACCGAAGCAAGTACATTTACCTTGCAGTCCTATGAAATACGCAATAACGAGAGAGATGAAGTCGTGGTTGGCAGTCGCTGGGTTCAACTGGAGTTGCCAAAGTGAATAAGTTTGGGGCAGCCACCAGTACTAAAGCCAGTACTAAAGCCAGTTCTATTACGAGTGCTGAAGCCTTGGCTAAGCCAGATAATAAGGCCGGCGATAAGCACGCTACCAAGCCCAGCACTAAGTTTTCTCCTAAGCGGTGCAATAAGCTTGGCAGCAGACCCAGCACTAAATCTGGCACTTATCCGGACATTAAAATCAGGGCAAATCAGGGTTTTACTCTGGTCGAGGTGGTTTTAGCGTTGGCCCTCACCTCCTTGATTTTGGGTTTACTGAGCACCGGGGTTTATATTGTCTCGGAGGATTGGAATCGTAATTCAGACGTTCTTGATAACAGTCTGGACGAAGCGCTGGTTATTTTACAAATCGACAGAGCATTACACGGGGCATTTCCTCATAGTTTTACCGATGAAGAAAACCTGTCCCGGCAAATCTATTTTATTGGTGAAGACGATCGCTTAAGCTGGGTATCTACAGTATCTCCTCAACGCAGCGCTGGCCTTACCACGTGGGAGCTTTATTCTGACGGTAAGTTAGGCGTGCAGCTTTCCCTTGTGCCCGCTTTTTCTGATGACCCTACCGAGCGGCTTAGCCAAAGCGCGCCTAAGCTTGCCTTAGAGGGATACAGCATTGAGTTTGCTTATCTGTTTGATGACCTCGATGAGCATAAGGTATGGCGTGACGAATGGCTGGGTGAAGAGATGCTAGGCTTGCCCTTGGCAGTGTATGTAAACCTGATTCCGTTTGCTGAGTATGAAGATAGCAAGCAGCCAATCGAAATCATTGCCAGAATCAAAAACAATAACCATAGAAGTATTCGACCCAATACCGTTTTTGGGTCGCGGTAGCCACGTATGAAAAAACTAACAGCTACGGCCAAACAAAAAGGCGCAGTGATAATCATCGTGCTGTGGACGTCTGTACTGTTGACTATATTAGTCACCGCCATGGCCAGTAAGGTAAGGCTGTCGGCAAAAACAGCCCTCTTCAACCAGCAAGCGTCCCAGCAATGGTCAACCCTTATGGCGGCAGTGAATCAGGCAGAAATGGAGTTAATGCTTGAAAAAATGGTCAGACCAATTGGCGAACAACTAGAAGAGTCAGAGGAAGGGGAAATACGCACCCCGGCATACCGGTTCAATGGCCAGCCCTTGCAGTTGAATTACCCCCAGGCAGAAAACATGGTGGTGAGGATTTTCGATCATGCCGGCAAAATAAACCTTAATCGAATTCCCCGGCGAAATATGCAGCAGCTTATCGAAACACGCCTTGGGGGTGTCTTTGAGGCCGACCCAGAGCAAGTACAAGACCTACTCGCCGCTTGGACCGACTGGACTGATCTTAACGATTTAGAAGGCTTAAATGGCGCCGAGAAGGAATATTATCAATCCTTAGACCAGCCCTACACCCCAAGGAATAACCCTGAACTGGATACAGTTGAGGAAATATTACACATCAAAGGATTTGCAGAGTTATTCGAAGGCGTCAATCTGGACGCGGCTTTCACAATATTTGGAAATCTACGTACTGTAAATTTTAATCTCGCTACTCGCGAGGCTTTGCAATTATTGCCAGGGATGGATGACAAGTCGATCGAAACCATAATCGCTTTCCGAGAGCTTGAAGACATTAGCAATCAATCGGAGCTCGGTGAGTTAATTCCATTTGAAAGCTTTCAGCTCGTGTCGGGGTGGTTTACCGCAACCAATATAACAAACGTCTATTCCATTTACGTCTACCCAAAAGCAGAACAAGAAAGTCCGGGCCGTATGAATGGAAATAGCGCTGCTGTAAATAGGTCGACCAAGTCTGATGAGGACGACCTGAACACGGCAGAGATCGACCCCGTTCTCCAATCCTATATGGAAATCGTAGAAATCAGAAGTTTCAACGCCCTCCCTCAAATTTACCGCGTCAATCCCTATGCCTTACTCCCCGATGCAGCACCAGCAAGAATCGAGGAATACGGCATCGAACTGCCTTAAGACCCAATTACTCCATATCATCCACTCTCAAGCTCCGAGCAGATCACCAATACAATGCAGGCCAATAATTAGTGTAAGTAAAGTGGGTCTGCGTGCAAACGGCGGCTAGACAGCTGAGAAAACGGGTCAGAGAAAATAAGCCCTAAAAAGCATCAGCATAAAATCGCAGTTGGGTTATCGCGTGTAGCCGGGCGTAAAAGCGGGCGTAAAAGCTGGCAGAAAAGCGGCGGAGAATTGGGAGTGCGCATCAAATTATAATGAGCCTCTAAACGGTCAGGTAAGCGATTGATATAACTTTTACACTGTTCCAGTTACTTCAGTTACTTCAGTTACTTCAGTTACTTCAGTTACTTCAGTTACTTCAGTTAATTCGGTGTAAAGTTGCAAGTAGGGCATCGAAAATACGCGGGTCGAAAGTTCAGCCTTTCAATTTCTCGGTTTTATTGCGCAGTCTCCTAAAGACGACCTGCCCCCTACTTTCACTCAAACCTATGGCTCGAGTTAGTTCTGCTCTACGGTCCAAGCAGATTTCATTATTATCGCTCCAACCCCTTTGTTTGCTGCAACGGTTAGCCGCTTACTGAACTTGGATTCATACCAAAGCAGTCCGCTTTTGTCGGCCATGCCGCCAAGCACATAAAATTCGCCAATACGCATCGCCACGCTCTCAACCACCAAAGTAATTGAGAGGATTTCCCCTTTTTGAAAGGGGCCACGGTTTACGCCTTCAAAGTTTTGAGTGAGAAAGGTTGCCAGTGGTTCTTCTGACGATCTCATAAAGGCAAAGCCAAAATGCCCTTCCATGTTATCAATGAGAACTTCGACCTCCATTTTTAGCACTAAGGTACTTAGAGGCACCACTTCGGTTACTTCCTCTCCATCAGGAGTTTGAACCGAAACAGTATTGATTCTGCAGTCTTGAACTTCAGTTTCCTGCGCAGACTGTTTTCGGTTTTCTATTCCATCAGGAATATCTTCGCGAATGTTATTGTAGGTCGTAGAGCTATTACAAAAATCTTCATAGTCAGCCACAACCTTATTGCTGTCGCCTATTTCTTTTATGCGGCCTTCATGTATCCAAATTGCGGTGTCGCAAAGCTCTTGAATATGGAACATTGAGTGACTGCAAAACACCATGGTTTTTTCGTCTTCTCTAAACTTATTCATTCGCTGAACACATTTTTTCTGAAAGGCCATGTCGCCAACCGATAGCGCTTCATCGATGACTAAGATGTCAGGTTGAACCATGGTCGCAATTGAAAATGCTAGGCGAACATACATGCCCGAAGAGTAGGTTTTAACAGGCCTGTCAATAAAATTCCCTAGGCCTGAAAATTCGATAATCTCCTTTTCCATCTCAACGATGTTTTCATCTGACACGCCGAGCAAAGCCGCATTGAGAAAGATGTTTCGCCGCCCACTAAACTCTGGATGAAAGCCAGCGCCAAGTTCAAGCAGAGCTGCTACCTGACCTTGAACAGCCATGTTTCCGCTTGTGGGTTGTAAGGTGCCCACAAGAATTTTTAGCAAAGTTGATTTTCCTGCGCCGTTGTTGCCAATGATGCCAAAACTTTTACCTTCGGCGACAGCGAACGAAATATCGCTTAAGACTTTAAAAAGCGTGTGCTTGGGTTTTCGGCTAATCAATTCAATCAGGCGATCTTGTGGCCTCTCATAAATTCGAAATTCTTTATTGAGATTTTCAACGGTTATACGTGGGAGCTTAGACATAGTTGTGAGTTACTACTTATTAGTTTCTAGAGTACATCGCCAAATGCATGTTTTATTCGCATAAAAAGCCAGCCACCTGATATATAGCTAATAATCGAAACTGGCACGATGATCATCAAGTGCACGGGGCTGACTGTGCCAAGTAAAATAATTTCCCGGTAAGCGCTCACAAAACTGTGCATTGGGTTTAGCAGGAAAAGACGTTGGACCGATTCGTTTTGGATCAAACTAATAGGGTAAATAATAGGCGTTAGAAAAAACCAAACCGTTAGCATCAAAGCGATCATCTGCTGGAGGTCTCGCAGGAAAACACACAAGGCACTTATCACCGCCACCAGTCCTAGGGTGAACAAAAACTGCAAACCAAAGATAAAGGGCAGCAGTATCCAAGAGACACTCATATACCCTTTAAAAGCGAGATAAACTAAAAATATAGTAAAGCCGATGATATGAGTCAGGTAAGGAATGACCGTGCCGGTGATGGGGATTATCTGCACAGGGAACACAACTTTAGTAATAAGCGGCGCTTTCTCTATAACCAAATTAGGCGCCCGGCCAAAAGCATCTGCAAAAGCAAACCAGGGCAGGTAACCAATCATCAAAAAAATAACGAAATTGATTTCACCAAATTCCGGTGGCGCTCGCATTCTAAAAATATAGCTAAAAACAAAGGAGTAGATTACCAAGTGAACGATAGGGGTCAGAAACAGCCAAAGTACGCCGCCCATTGACGCTGTAAACTGAGAGAAGAAATCTTGCCGGGTAAAATTATGAAACAGTCGGTAATTGACAAAAGGTGCCTGCAGCCATTCACGAATTAAATTGAAAAACATTGCCTGTCCATTGTCGCGGATAGAGTATCTAGGGCGATGAACATCCATAAGACTCTAAAGGTTGCGAATTTAACCACGAATCCACTGAAATAACTAAAAAATGCTGCCAGTAGGGAAGTCTGCATTCTAGTGTATGGGCTTGCCAGTTTCAGGCGGGAGTTCTAGCTCGGTGCCTTTGCCGGTTATCCACTCTGGCCAAACGTTGGCTGGCCATTCAGCGAGTAGCCATTGCGAGTGCATCATAATTAACCACTGCCTGAGCTGTTGAGGCGGAAAACCTAAGGAAATCTTCTCCTTAACATTGTCTTTAAAAATAAAGCCAACAGAGCCGTCAGTTGCACGGTTTATATCAACTTCCTGAATTAACAGAGCGCGAGTTGCGCTAGTGCTTGGCACCGCCTTTTGAGGAGTTATGTCGACTTGCGCTGCTTGCTGAGCAAAACCTTGCAGCAATTGGCTGGTGTCACTGTCTTGGCTTGGATTCTGAATGGCTTCTGGGGAGCTAATAGAAATCTCGGCGACTAGATGCGAGATGATTCTAAGTGCCAGCCGCTGAGTTAACCACAGGCACAGTGCATTGCCGTCCTGGTCTTCGCCGGTGAGCCGAAAACGATCTTCGCTTTGGATATATTCGGAGGTAAGTCTGTGGAGTTCTGACATAGTGTAAATCAAGGTTAAAACGGCTACTGTTCAGCAAGGCGAATGGCAAAGTCTGAAACTGAGGCGGTGGCCGTAAAAGTTTAAAGTTAGTAGACGATAGTTAACAGTCTATTGATATAAGCCCATAGTTAGAAGCCTGCAGTTAAATTCAAACCTCAAATTAACCGAATTAAAAAAGTGGGTTCAGCAGCGCGCTTTTACAGACATCAGCCTAACTCTGCGATTAGGGATTTTCCGAGCTCGAAACATCGTTTTAGGACGAAAACCAAGCGCTGCTCGTTAACTTTTCAGGTCGCTATCAATCTGCAGCTGTCTAGATTTTATGCGGCAGCTATTTAGCTATTATCTAGCCCCTGTCCAGCAGTTATCCAGTGAACATCCACCATCGAGCGGTAGTGCAGCGACGCCCAAATTAGTTTGGCGATTCAAGCCAACCGCTAACCTCCACCATATCTTCAGCACTCAACAAGCCCGCTTCGCGCTTGAGCAATACCAGAAACTTAACATGGTCGTACCTAGCTGTTTGTAAATCCCGCTGAGCCCCAAACTGATCTCGAAGGGCATTCAGCACATCTACGCTAGTGACCACACCTAAGTTGAAACCCTGCTGCATCGCGGTTGAAGACAGTGTTGCTGACTCAAGCAGTTTTCGTGCGGCAGCAATAAAATTCTCAGCCGCGGCAACTTGCAGATAGGCAGAGCGTACTCGCTGAGTAGCTTCCAGCTCAACAATTTGTAACTCACTCTGTGCCATCCGGTGCTGACTTGCCGCCTCGCTAACTGCCGCGCGGTTACTGCCGCCAGCATAGAGAGGTATAGTGACATCAAGGGCAAGGTAGGAAATGTCATTTTGATCGATAAATCTGTTATCAAAGCCTAGGTTGGTTTGTTGAACCTGAGCGGTAAGACTGACCTGTGGCATATAAGCGCCCTTTCGCTCAGAAATTCTTTTATTGGCGGCTTGCACAGCATATTGTTGAGCTTCAATTTGGTGATTGTTTTCTTTTGCCTGATTCACCCAAAAATTGATGCTGTTTTTCAGAGGTGGCACGGTGGCGTTATCCCGCATGCCTAAAAGGTCGCCAGCGGCCATACCGCTTACCGAATAAAGCGCTTCTTGACTGAGTGCTAGGTCTGTTTGCAGCTTCAACTGTGCCGCTTCAACCGCCGCTGCGCTTGCCTGTACTTGATAGAGGTCGGTAATTTGTACGAGCTGGCGATCATAGAGACTCTGAATTTGATCCAGCTGGTTGGTTACAGCTTCTAATTCGGAGGCAACTGAGTCAAGCGCGTCCTCGGCCTGCAGCACGTTAAAATAGTTTTCGGCCACCACCGTCAGTAAGTTCGCTAGGGCGCCGTAGTACTCAGCCTCCAGTTGGTTCTCTACTAAGGATGCCTGGCTGCGTGCGGCAAAGGCCTGCCAATTAAATAACACTTGAGTTAACTGAACTGAGTAGCGTTCCCCATCAAACGTCTGCAGCACTTCACTCGCATCTCGCCTGCGGTTATCTGAGACGTTGCCACGTGCAGTAACCTGGGGAAGCAAGCGGCCAGTTGCCTGCTTTTTTCTAGACGAACCTACGTTTAAGCTTTCCTCCGCTATCTTTAAAGTCGGACTGAACTCAATGGCGGCACTGAGAAAATCCTCTAGTGAGACACCAATTTTTGGCTTGGTTATAAACTCGGCCGCATCAATACCATGCGAGACAAAAGAGAACAGGCAAAGGGTAGTTGCGGCAAAAAGGGCTTTAAGTTTCATGGTATCAATCTTCTATGAAGCTACGAGCAATGGCATTCGAAAATGGCTTAAAC
>CAJWGN010000079.1 GCA_913031035.1 uncultured Gammaproteobacteria bacterium | reverse complement strand
AATTGATACCAAGTATCTAAATGCTCGCCGTCTTGGGTGAATATCTGGATACGGTTATTACCGCGATCAGCAATAAATAGACGCCCCTGCGAATCCATACCTAAGGAGTGCGGTGACCGAAATTGTCCGTCTTCGAATCCCCACTCGCCTACGCTTTTAACGAAAGTGCCGTCTGCTTCCCAAATGGTTAGTCTGCTTTTGGCATTCGGACCTGGCTCATCTTGGAATTGAGCGCTGTGGGTTTCGACCACAAATATTCTGCCATTAGGTGCAACTAGGACATCATTGGGTTCGGTGAAATGAGTCGGAGGGTCACCCATCTCTCCGGGTGTTCCAAGCGTCATAAGCAGCTCACCTGTAGGGCTGAATTTAAGCACCACATTACCTCGATTAGCGGCGTCTGGGTTTGCTTCAAGTTCACGGGCGTTCGCTAGGCGTGCATCAGCCACCCAAACATTGCCATCCGCATCCACATCCATACCGTGTGGCCAAATAATCTGATTGGCTCCAAAAGACTCAACTACCCGTCCGTTAGGATCAAGTTTCACAATTGGGTCTACATCTGAATTTGCACAAGAATTGCTGCCGCAGCGATCACCAGCCCAAACATGTATGCCGTCTGGGTCTATATCTACCGCACTCACAGACCCCCAAGAACGCCCGTCTGGCAAGCTGCCAAAACTGCGCTGCGTCTCGTAAGGGTTAGGGAGATTGTTAATCGGCTGCTGCCCAGCGTGAGCTTCCGGCTGAACCGCGCCTCGCTGTGCCAGCGCCGATGTCGCTAGTGTCGACAACAATAGTCCAGTTAATCCTGCTTTTAAAACTGCCTGAGCATTACAGGTAGCAAATTTCTTCATTATTCACCTCTCCACAAACTTCAATTTTAGTGTTATTCATTGCCTCTTAGGCAAATTGATGTGAGAACATGGACTTTACCGGCAGTCTTGTCAAGATGCGCGCTGGCAGCGTGACCCGCTAATCAGGCAATCGGTAAACAATTACTAAGTAAGCTATTTTCACTAGACTCCTCGACACGGCCTGTTTATGCTCTGGCGCCTGCTAGGGGTTTATTTAACACCGCTAAAGCCAGAAATTAATCGAGAGACCTTCATGAGCAATAAGTTAATTTCCTTCATTTTCGCCCTTTGTCTTTCACTGGGGATACTGCTGGTAGCGATAATGATGGCCGAGGACGTCGTCAATTCCGCAGGCGTTGCCCATCCAGACATTGCCGGAATGACAGTAGGGGGCGACGGCGAACTTAGGTTGGAACACATAGGCCAATATGCCTTCTTATTTCAAAGCCTACTGATGCTACTAATCATTTGCCTCTGTATTTTAGGCGTTAGCCCGCGGCATAGAAGCCCTTACTTTTACGCTTATATGGCTGGCTGCTATGGCCTGATGTTGTTTATTTGGTGGCAAATGTATTTTGGCCACCAGCAATTTATGCAAACAGGGCAGCTGAGCTATTTTATGGGCTTTCCGACACCCACCGCGTGGCAAATGTATGGCACCTGGTTCGGCGCAATTCCCCTCATGCTTATATACACCCTAGGGTTTAGAAAATTCATCTATACCCACGCAGATGACGAAGCCTTTCAGGCCTTATTAACCGAGCACAAATCACCGACAAGCCCCTAGGACGTCCAGACATGGAAGCTTACAGACAAGAAATCATCCTCGGTGCCGTGTTTCTCTATATGGCATTTTGCATCGTTACCGGCATTTGGGCGATGCGGCGGACAAAGAATTCCAGTGACTTCTTCATGGCTGGTCGCAGTTTAGGGCCGATTGTTGTGTCACTCGCACTGTTTTCCAGCACCTTGAGTGGATTTGGTTTTGTCGGCGGCCCGGGCTTGGTCTATTCCATAGGGGTGAGCTCATTCTGGATGGTGGTGATCTCTTCCTCAGGCTATGCCATCGGCTTTTTCTTAGTCGCAAAGCGCATTCGAATGATCGCTGAGTTGAGGGACTGCATTTCCCTGCCCGACATAGTTGCGGCGAGATACAACAGCGAAGCAGTTCGCTTCCTTATGGCCGTCACTATAGTGCTCGGAGTGATGGGCTATTTGGCCACCCAGATACTCGCCATGGCTGTTGTCATGCAGGCAATCCTGTCCGGAACTCAAATGTTTGCCGAAATAAGCCTAGTAAGCTGCGTCGTCATATCCTCGGCGGTACTAATTTTTTACTGCGTCACCGGGGGCATTATCGCGTCGGTCTATACGGACGTTGTTCAAGGCTCAATCATGATTGTGGCCGGAGGACTTATCCTAATCACCGCAACAGCTGTTTTTGATGGCGGCATGCAAGAAGCAACGTCCATCATACTGGCTAACGATTCTGAAGCAATCATGCCATTTGGGTCCGCCGGGATCATGGCTTCTTTAGGCTGGTTTTTTGTCTTCGGGCTAGGTCTCGCTGGACAACCTCATTTAATCACTAAAATGATGATGAATAAGGACATGGCAGATAACCGAACAATCTTTCCCATGTCGTTGTTCGGCTATGTAATGGCTGCGCTGCTTTGGATTTCAATTGGCGTGGTTATGAGGGCTGCGGCTATCGACGGCGTCATTGACCCTCTCCAGGCCCCTGATGACGCCGCTTCAGTATTTCTTTCCTTGTTCGCAAACCCACTGCTTGCCGGCGTGGTTTTCGCCGGGTTATTCGCCGCCATAATGTCCACGTCCGACGCCTTCCTCAATATCGGGACAGCTGCGATTATCCATGACATACCGAAAGCGATTAACGGCAAAAGCGTCGAAAACGAGCTGTTTTGGGCTCGAGTCGTCACCGTACTACTGGCCGCTGTAGCCGCTAGCTTCGCTCTTTATTCCTACTATCTTGACGCCACACTTGTTGCCTTACTCGGTGCGTTTGGCTGGGCCACCTTTGCCGCCTCTATATTCCCGGTAGTTGCCATAGGCCTAAACTGGAAAGGCGCAACTGTTCCCGGTGCAATCACCGCTATTATCTCAGCGTTAGTGATTAATTTTTCAGTCCAACTGGCAGGGATTTCAATACCCTATGGCATAAGCGGGGGTCTGGTAGCATTTATCACCTCGTTAATATTATTTATCGGTGTATCCGCGGTGACCAAAAAACCAAATATCGGAGCAGATATCGAGCAAGTGCTCGATATTTAAACCCTTTAAACCCTGATTTTCTTTAAATTCACCAACAAATGCTACCAATGGAAACACTTTTCACTACTCTTCATTCCATTGTTTGTTTTTTAACCACCCCCACCATACCAACCTCCTAAAAATCAAAAATTACAGATCTTGTCATAGGCCCTGTAACCCTCTATTCTTCAGTGTCGGATCAAGAATTCTGCTTAGCGGCAAGTGACCCGTATTAGTTAAAATTAAGCTGTATTTAAATAATAGAAAAGAAATAATTGGAGAGAAATATGCAGTATCGCATCCCACACAAGCGCAGTTTGCTTGGCACGGCGATTACCTTATCGCTTTTACCTTTTTCAGGTTTGTCAGTCGCTCAGGATCAAATCGAAGAAGTAGTAGTAACAGGCTCATTCATTACCCGCGACACATTCAACACAACCACCCCTGTTCAAGTAATGGACGAAGCACAACTTCTCGAGCAAGGTACACCAAACCTTGGAGAGGTCCTTCGTAACTCAACATTCAACTACGGCGTTCAATCTGTTAGTAACATCTTGACAGCTGCAGCAGGATCAGCCGGGACACAGGGAGCTAACTTTAGAGGCTTGGGAACACGAGCCACACTTACTCTTTTAAACGGTCGTAGAACCCTTAACACCAACCTTGCGAACCTTTACCCACAAATCATGATTCAGCGCACTGACAGCTTAACCGCTGGTGGCGCGACTATTTACGGTACTGACGCAGTCGGTGGCGTATTTAATGTAATTCCGAAGTCTAAGTTTGAAGGCTTCTCTTTCCAAGTTGGCGGCAACGAAGCTGACGATTGGTATGAAAACTCATTTAATTTTATGGCCGGTCTGCAAGGCGACCGAGGCGGCTTTGTAATCGCTGCAGAAGTGCGCCGCAAGAACGCGCTGAATTTTGCTGAACGTCCTGAGTTCACTGCAGGTGCAGCATCATACTCAAGCACAAGCTGGCCTGGTGATTTCCGCGTTGCTAACCGCGACATTACAGGTGCAATCACTAACGTTTCAAGCCGCCCTGATCCAGGCTGTGGTTTGAACAATGACGTAACCGGCACACCGGCTGAGATCAAAGCTGCAGGTGTTCTTGGTTCTCGTCAAGGTAAGCTCGTAGGCAGCTGTCGCTGGGAATTCGGTGCAAACTTTGATTTGCTAGATGCTCAGGATACCTTTACCAGCGCCGCAGTATTCGATTACGAAATTTCAGATCGCCTAAGCTATGAAGGCGAGATCATGTTTTCCACCAACACGGTGACATCTCGTGGCTCTCCATCTAATCCAGGTGGCCGTATCCCAGAATTGACTGCCGTACCTGGCATCAACCCTGGCAACCCATTCCGTGCATTCTTTGATGCCGGCGATCGACCAAATGGTATGTATGAGCCAGCCAACGGTGATCAGCTGCTTTTCGCTCAAGACGCTAATGGCGACGGCATCCCCGATCGCAACGTGGGTGTTGATATAGACAACAACGGTTTTGACGACGTTCTAGTTTCCGGCACAGACCCGATGACGGGCATTGCTTTCAACGAAGACGTGACCATCTCTGACTGGCGCCCAGTAGGCTATCCATTTAGTGGTCCTTCACGCTTAAACTCTGACCGGACCAGTAATGGCTCTGCAGACGCTGAATTCACAACATTTCGCCTTGTTCAGCAGCTTAACTTCGAGATCAATGACAATTGGTCAGGTATGGCAAGCTACGTCTACAACCAGCGTGAGTACGATGGTGGCGGACGCGGCGAATCTTTGTCAGCAATCAACGCGGGCTTCAACGGCAATCTGCTAGTAAGAGACGAGGCAACTGCCGGCTCACGTAACGCTTTCTTCAATCCTTTCACTACGCAGAACTTTACGTGTCTGAACAGAGATTGTAACAGCGGAGTTCGTCAAACTGACCCAGCTCAGATCAATAATGTTGACGTCTATGACCAAGTAGCTTTTGATTCAAATAACCGCATCACCGAAAGCCTTCAGGTTTTTGAGTCTGTGGTAACGGGTGATTTATTTGAAATGCCTGCTGGGATGATCCAGTCTGCCTTTGGTATTCAAGTTCGTGACGAAACCTATGCTCTAGATGCAAATGCAATCTCTAATGCGTTAGATCTATGGATTGGTGTTGGAACACCTGACTACAAACAGGACCGCCAAACTACAGCAGTGTTTGCTGAATTCTCAGTGCCTTTACTCGACAATCTATTGATGGATTTGTCGATTCGTGATGAAACTGTTGAAGATGACTCGATTAATGACCTAGACCAAACTACATACAGCGTTGGTTTTAACTATCAACCGACTGACTATGCGACATTCCGAGCGTCTTGGAATAGCTCGTTCATCGCACCTAGTCTGCCTCAGCTTTACAACTCTCCGACCCTGCAAGGTCTGTCTCAAACGACTGACCCATTTACAGGAAGTTCTGAGTTTACAGCGAGAACAACTGGCGGTACTCGAACTCTAAGGCCAGAAGAAGCCGATGTTTTTAACGTCGGTGCAACTTTTTCTTTCTTGGACAACGATCTAACGCTAAGTGTTGACTACAAGTACTTTGACTTCACTGACAGAATCATTAGACCGGCGTCTCAGGAAGTATTGGATGCGGAAGCAGCACTTGCTGTTGCTAGTGGCTTTGCTCTAAGTGAAACTGGCTTGGCAGCTTTCGAAGCGGCTGGACTTAACAATCCACTCATTTCTCGAAGCAAAAACCCTGGCCGATTGTTAGAACTTGTGACGACAGATCAGATCAATGCGCAAAGCATGGAATGGAAAGGTTTTGATACATCAATCAACTATGCTTTTGATGCTGATGAGATCCCTTACATTGGCGGTGACTATGGCCAGTTTAATATTGGCTTAGATGCTACGTATATCGACGCGTATGATTACACTAGCTTTACTGGCAAGGAAATCAAAGGTGCTGGTAACCGTAACTATCGCGTAGCAGCTGTGCCACCAACGCCACGTATTAAGGCTAACGCGCGTCTAGCTTGGAGCATGAACAACCACTCTGTTGTTCTTTATGGCCGCTACCTTCATGGCCTGAACAATGTTCGTGATGGCGATCCGTTCTCGAGCACATCACCAGGAACTCGGGGTTTCTTCTCACTACTAGGTGTAACTAACCCAACTCCAGACAGAATCGCAAGCTATACAACTTGGGACCTTCAATACAGCGTTTCTCTCGAATCGTTCTTTGATGGTGAAACAAGTGTTCAGCTGGGGGTGATCAATGCTGGTGATCGCGAGCCACAGCCTTTAGTAACTCTAGGCGGCCTGGAAACATCTTTGTATGATCCAAGATTGCGTACTTTTTACGCAAGACTTAGACATACATTCTAATTACTAGAATGTAGAGTCTGACAAAAAACCCCGGCCTAGGCTGGGGTTTTTTTTACCTGCAGATCTTGCGAAAAACCTTCATACCCCGCAGATCAACCGTGCTTATTCATTACGGTTGGGCCAGTATTTTTTGCAGGCAACGTTAAACTGGCGAGACCACTGCCTCTAAAAAACGTTCAGCAACAAAAGCAGAAGAAAATCTCTCGGAGTCCAGCCGTTTCTGTTTTCTAATTGAAAAAAACCTGCTCGCCTAAAACTGCTTTGGTGAATTAATAAGGTCCTGTCTTTGTCGGCCCAAGCACTACGAATAATACCTGCATCAATGCCCTTGGCCCTACTTGCGAGCAATTTTTTCTGGATTAAACCGCACTAAAGCGTCAGGACGCATACTAAATCTGCCGCACCAAATAACACCCTAATTCCTTCCAACGCATAAGGATAAGGACAAAAGAAAGGCTCGTAGGTCAGCACTATTGCTTGATAATACCTGCAGCTGGATTAAGTCGGACATTCTTTCAACTAAGAATTCACAAAATAAACCCCCTTGCTATCAACTTCTCATCGCCGAGTTCTAATTTTTTATCAGGCATTTCAAAACAGCAGGCCTTAAATAAAAGCTTGCAAGCAAAGGTGACTAACAACAAACCCTTAGAGTTTTTTCAAAGCGCTTTATCTACCAAACATTCCTGGAAATTAAAATTAAATTAAATAACCTCTTAAATTAGCATTTTTTTATTCTCTCAACAGTCACAGAATGTGACACTTATACAAATGCAATTAACAGCTACGGAAGTCTTGTCAGGCAATCAAGAACCCTCTATTCTCCTTCTAGGCTCTGAGGTCTGCATGTCTGCAAGAGCGCCTATAAAAAAATAAAGCTTAATCTTAATAGAATTTAGAAAAGCAATAATTAGGAGACAAATATGCAGTTTACGATTCCACACGATAGAAATTTGCTGTGCACAGCAATCGCGTTAGCGCTATTGCCCCTCTCAGGGACATCCTTAGCGCAGGATGATCAGATTGAAGAAGTCGTTGTTACCGGTTCATTTATTCGCAAAAGCGAAGGTTTCACGCAAGCCTCTTCAGTAGTTCAGCTAACCGCTGAAGACCTAGAAGCTCAAGGCACACTGAACATGGGCGAGGTCATTCAAAACCTTGCGTTCGTAAATGGCTCTGCCTCAGCTATTACCAATACTATTCAAGGGCAAGATTCTCGGTCTAGCAGCATCGACCTCCGAGGATTAGGAGCCAGCTCCACGCTGACACTATTGGATGGTAAACGTCTTGTTAACCAAAACGTAAACGCACTTCTTCCCTCAATTGCTATTCAGCGTTTGGATATCGTTGCTGATGGCGCCGCTGCTCTTTACGGTAGTGAGGCTGTTGCCGGTGTTGTTAACTTTGTTCCATACAAAACATACGACGGCCTTAAGCTAGAAACTTTTGCCGAAGGCGACTCGCGCGGCGACTGGGATCACCATTCAATACAAGCCTTATGGGGTGGTGAGGTTGGCGTACTGGACGTTGTTTTAGCAGGTCAATTCCGCTCTCAAACTCGATTGGGCTGGGATGAGCGCAGCGACCTTGCCAACTCAGGCTTGGTGTTTTCATCTAATGCGCCGGGTAACTATTTTGTACCCGGACGTGACGCAAATGGCGCCTACACCGGGGCTAAGGCTGCTCGTCAGCCAGATCCAAACTGCGCACCCGCGGCAGATCGAACAGACTACACTCCAGGTGTTGCTAACAACCCTTTAGGGATGAATCTCGGCGGCACTTGCTATTTCGACTTCGGTGATACGCGAAGCTACTTTGAACCGGAACAGGATACTAAGCTATTCGGTAATGCCACTTGGGATTACAGTGATGATCTAACCCTTTCATTCCAAGGCGTTCATACACGTCTATATGAGACTCGTTACGAATCAACATCTAACCCTGGCAACTCCCGCATCGGCGAACTACCTACCGTTCGCGGAGAACTCCCTGGCAACCCTTTCCGTGCTGTGGATGCCGGCGGCAATGTGCTTTTTGGTGTAGATGCTAACGGCGACGGCGTTCCAGATCGACAAAGCGGTGTGGATATAAACAATGATGGCTTGGACGATTCTTTCGTCTCCGGCATCGCCAATAACGGCGTTCCTCTTTATGAAGACGTTCGAGCGCGAACTCTTCGTCCAATCAATAAGACCCACAGAGCTTCGGGAGGGCACAGCCGTGACATGGACAATGTCGCGGATGGCGTCGATCATCTAAGCCGGCTAAGCTTTCAAGCTGATTTCAATGTTCCATTCTTGGAAGATTGGAAAGGCATGGCCGCTTACACCTACAACTACCGTGAACTCAAATTCATGTCTAGTCAGAACTACGACATTACAGCGATGAAGCAAGGCCTTAACTGCGACGTGGTTAATGACAGAGATTCTTGCTACAACCCATTCTTTGTTGTTGATCAGGCAAATCAGGTATCAGTGCAGGTTATGGATGCGATTGCTGCCCGCGACAAAGAAATTGTCGAGGACAAGCTGAGCACTATCGACATCGTCTTGAACGGCACTATATCCCCTGGTGGCTTCGAACTACCGGGCGGCCCTATTGCCGCAGCAGTTGGGTATCAGCTTCGTGATGAAAAATACACCAACACGCCTTCAGCGGTAGAACTTGCCGGTGACACGTGGATTGGTAGCGCCGATAAGGAATCAATCACTTCCGGCTCACGTGAAGTTAATTCCTACTTCATGGAAGTTTCATTGCCTATTCTTTCTAACCTAGAAGCCTCTTTAGCGGTTCGCCATGAAGATTTCAGTACCGATCAGAAATCTACAGACCCGAAATTTGGCGTAACTTACGCGCCTACTGATTGGTTGACTCTGCGAGCTACTAAAGGTGAAGCGTTTATCGCTCCATCACTACAAGATCTTCTGGACCCAACCACTTGTGGCTTGTCTACAGTAACTGATCGCTTTGGCCCATTCTCGGCTTTTACTACAGCCTGTGGCGGTGGTAATCCTGGCTTAACTAATGAGACTTCAGAGTCTCAGCAGTTTGGTTTTGACCTTAGCTTCAATAATTTCGATTTGGCATTCACATGGAACAACACTGACTTCCAAAATCGAATCATCAACATTAACGGTCAAGACAAAATGGAATTAGACTTCTCTAATTTCGTTGACGCGACTGGCTTTGCCGGGACCGGACTTGGTGGCAGTCAGCCTTCTGAAGATCAGCTAAGAGCGTGGGTAGCTAGCCCCTCATCTGACCAAGACATCATTCGTGATCCGAATGATGTCTATACGATTCTGCAGGTGAACAACACCAGCACGATCAATGCAGAGACCGTAGAAGTTTCAGCCTACGACATTAATGCAACCTATCGCTTTAGCTTTGATAACATAGGTGACTTCAGAGTCAACTTGCAGGCAACTTACATTGATGAGTTTCTTTATCAGAGCGATCCGAGTGAACCAGTTCGTGATGGCGCCGGTGAATACAACGACCGCACAAGTGCTGCACCAGAATTGCCATCAATCAAGGCAAACCTGCAATTAGGTTGGAGCCGCGCTGGACATTCAATAACATCAATCGTTCGCTATATTGATGCTATTGAAAACTATGACGGCCCGCTGTTCACCCATATGGATTACTTTGGAGGCATCAATCGCCCAGGCAACATCAGAGAAACCGGTGTTAAAGCATGGACTGATATGGACATGGTTTACACCTATCGCGGCATGCAGTTATTTGGCGGCGAAATGGCGTTCTCCCTCGGCGCACGTAATGTGTTCGATAGACAAGCACAGAATTCACCAGAATTCGCTGGCATAATCGGTGGCTTGCAAGATCCACGCGGCCGAATCCTTTACGGTCGCTTGGTATTTGATCTCTAGTGCAAGCTAATTAGATATCACCGCACAACAAAAAGGGCTCCCTCGGGAGCCCTTTTTTTATTCTGCTGAACTGCAGCCTTAAATTCCATTCAAAAAATGTCGGTACATTTTAAAGGCATGCAAAAGTCAGTAGCAAAGAGGATGAGTGGCGCTTGAAAACTGAAGCCGACGCCTGCCAGAAATTTTCCCGCAGCAATCACGTCTTTCCGATACAGCTCAGTCCGTTTCTGCCCCAAACCTAAACTCAGGTAGCTGATTTTGCATGAAGGTCTGGATAAGAGTTCAACCCAGCGACGAATCTACCAGCCCACTGCTTGACCATCTTTACGGTGATCAGAACCTGCACGATAGAGCCCGTTAACCGGTTGGTCCTGTCTAATGCTCTCAGGGCTAAAAACCGGGCGTAGCAAGTTAGAGTCCTTGGTGAACAAAATTCCTTGATAGCCCCCCACACGACTTCCATCCACCGCCCTCACTTCGTGGCCCTTGCTGCGAAGAGCCTGCCCAACCAGCACATACAGGTTGTCTTCCAGAGAAAGCACATTGTTATTTTGACCATGAGTGAAACGCGCTGCATCGGTGGTCATCTGAACATTCATACCGTGGTCTATCACATTAACCATATGCTGGGCATGAGTTTCCGGCTGTACTGAACCGCCCATATTGCCAAAAGTCATAAGCGGCTCGTTGCCCCGCATAACGAAGCCGGCGATAATAGAATGAAAAGGTCTTTTCCTGGGGGCTACAACATTGGGGTGATCAGTTTCCAATCTAAAGGCAACACCGCGGTTGTGCAGCATCATGCCATAGGGAGGAATGGTAACCCCGCTGCCGTAGACCGAAAAAATACTGTGGATCAACGACACCATATTGCCCCAGCGATCGGCTGTAGTCAGATAAATTGTGCCACCACCCAAACCGCCGATTACCGAAGGCTCAGAGGCTTTTTTCATATCGATTCGCTCACATAAAGAGGCAGCATAGTCTTTAGACAGCAGCTCATCGATGGGGATTTCACTAAATAAAGGGTCACCGTTATAGGCCTGCAAATCAGAATATGCTAGCTTTTTGGCCTCAACCATAAAATGCCAGTAATCGACATTAGACGGACCAAGTTCAGCAAGATTAAGACCGTGCACCGGTGCGCAGACTTCCAAAATATTAAGCATTTCCAAAGCAGCGAAGCCCTGACCAGGAGGCGGCAATTGATAAACATCATAGCCGTGATAATTGGTACTAATGGGCTCAATCCATTCCGACTCAAATGCGGCAAGGTCGGCATGTGTCATAACACCCCCTTCACTTTTTATTTTAGCAACCAAGGCATCAGCGATATCCCCTGAATAGAATGCCTCTCTGCCCTGCTTCTGAATCAACCTAAGCGCATCGGCTAGATCTGGATTCCGGATAATGCTGTAAAGCGGCGGCACCTCGCCATTTTTGAAAAATGTATCGATAGAGTCTTGATCTTCGCGTAATTTCTCCTCCACAGACACCAGATCTCGGTGCCGTCTCTCCGATTGCCCCCAGCCTTCTTCAGCCACTTGGACAGCTCGAGCGAAAGTTTCTTCGAAATCCATGGTGCCAAACCGAGACAGCAGGGCGTCATAACCAGACACCGCCCCTGGGACAGTCGCTGCGTTTACCCCGGTCCCCGGCACTCGCGACATTCCAAGCGTGTCTTCGAAGAACTCAGGAGTCCACCCCGCTGGGGCAAACCCGGCCGAGTTAAGGCCATAGAGTTTTTGGTCCTCAGCACTCCAAACCAAGGCAAAGAGGTCACCTGCCAGGCCTGTATCATTCTGAGAAGTAACGTCCAAGACAGCCGCGGCTGCAACCGCCGCATCAATCGCATTGCCGCCCTTGCGCAGGATTTCTAATCCTGCCTGCGCGGCCAACGGATCACTTGTCGCTACTATGCCATGCCGAGCAAGCACTTCGCTTCGACCTTGACCGGCCCAGCCTTGGCCCCGACTACCGGAAACAGCGACAATGCCTGCTGCAGGGTTAGAGGTTCCATCGGTAGGGATCCCAAAAGCATTATCGGACTGTGCGCTGCTCTGAAACGGAACTATCGCAACAGCACAAAAAGCTGCACAAGGACCGACAAAGAAACAGACTCTTCGAACATCTCGTCCGACTGAATTTAAGACGACAAGTAAATGACTAATCAGTTTATTACTGGACTTGTTTTTAATGGTAGACTCCTTAATACTTTTCTGGCTATTGAGTTACGAACGGACATAAATTTGATATGCAGGCCGTGATTTTCTGATCGGGCTAGTGAGGATGCAGGCGCAGGTGCGCAGCTAATAAATCCTTACCATAGTCATTGCCGTTTGGCGTACGCACAACACTATGAATATGGTCTCGACTCGGCCTACCCGCTTGATTTTTTACCGTAGTACCCACCGGGTTCTGGTGATCAAATTCAATCAAAATCACAGGACTGTGAATCCGATAATAAAACACTGAGTCAGCAGCGGTAGAACCCACCCATGAAAAATAAGTTTCATCCATATACTGCGCTATTTGTTTGAGGGTAATCTGAGCATGGCTGTTTGCCATGTTGCCAATATAAACCTCAATCAACTTCAGCAAGCCAATTCGCTGGGCAGAGGTAAAACCGCTGCCCTTTACGCCAGCGTAATCAAGCACCAAATTATCTTGATTGGCTGCGGCTAACTGATTGTTTTGCGTCTTTTCAGACTGGAGCGTCGCCTGCTCTTGCTGCTGAACGTCAAGGCTTTGCATAAATGCCAAGCCGAGAGACTCTTCTTCTTGCATTATGCTGCTTCCAGCATAAAGCCCGGCTTCGATAGATACCGGCTCGCCACCCCAAAAAGCCGGAGTCATGACGATCTGATCACCTAATACAAAAAAATTAATAACTAGATGATGGCCGTCAAGCTGCCAGCCCCAGGGCTCTTCAGTATCCGGGATACCCATTATCGTCAAATAGTATTTCTCTTCGCCATAGCGAATAGGCTCATTGTTTATTTCAAGTAGTCTTTGCTCAGTCTTCATAATACCGCGAACGTTTTCAACACCCTTAGCACTAAGCGATTTAGTAATTAAATCCCAAGCCGCCCGTTTTTGGACAGCGTTCATTTCTTCTAAGCTAAGGCCATAGCGAGGAAATATCCCAACATCCACGTTGGACCAGTTTCTCCATTCAGGGTCATCAATTGCAAACTGCACTTTGGCTAGATGAAGACTAGAGAGGCTTTCTAAAAAGGCAGCAGCAGCTTTCGCAAGAGGCTCAGTAGAGATCCCAGTTGAGACAACAGGAAATAACCCTTGGGTCTTCCCAGCGCTTGTAGCTACACCAACAAAAGGCTGGGCAAGAGACTCGGCTAACCCTTGAGAGAAAATTCTTTTTGTATTCAGAAGACTATTAGAATACTCAGTTTGGGCGAAGACCTGAGTAAAACTTAAAATGATAGATGCAATAATGGCTGGATAAATACAGACACGGGATAAATAGTTCGACATAGCTAACCCTCTTAGGAGCCTTAGAAAATTGTCTAGCGAGTTCTTTGATAATGGCAGCGATTGCGCCGAAAACGATAAACAAAAGATACCTTTGAGGCTACCTGCATAACGATGGGCCTGCAAGCTGTTGCTTGGGCTACGAGCGGGCTTTTGGTCGGCTCCGAAGTTTGATTCTATCCTGAGGGGTTTCAAGCTCTATCTAAGAGGTTTTATCTTAACGGTTATTCTTAAGCGTTATTCTTAAGGGTTATTCTTAACCGTATTCTTAAGGGTTATTCTTAAGCGTTATATCTTGGGGCTTCATCTTTGAGCTTTGGAGTCTCAAAGTAAATACTCCGAAATTAATAGTCAACAATAATAAGCGACAGTAATCAGTAAAAAATCAAGTATTTTGCCGGCTGATATAAGCCGGCTCGCCTATTCAGCCATTACCCTATCGAGGGCTTCCTGATCCCGCCATTTGCCGCCCCAAAGCCTCAAACCATAGACGAGGGCAATAGCTAACAGCATGACGACAAAAGCCATCCACGACGCCCTAGGGCCATATTCAAAAACGTTGATAATGAAATACTGCGCAACAAGCATGGCCCAATGTAAAGACACCGATGCGATCATCAACCAACGAGTATCCCCTGCCCCTCTTAACACACCACCTGAAACAAGAATAATTGCATCGGCCATCGCGTAGCTCGATAGCCCTATCATCATAAATGCTGACAACTCACGAATCTCAGAAAAATCTCCAATTGGTGGTTCAAACACATCAACTAGAGCGTAACGAAATGTCACATACAAAATCGCAAGTATCGCGCTATAGGACAGGCCAAGTATGAAACCCGCCGAAATCACTTCGTTGGTCCGCTCCATGTCACGGGCACCAACAAACCGCCCAATCAGACTTATAACTCCAATATTTAAGCCCATCATAGGAATAAAAGACAACACATCCCAGTTAAACACGATCGCCGCGGCGGCGCCTTGCACGACTCCGTAGGACTGAAACATCAAAAGAAAGAGGTTGAAGGCAGCAACATTTAAAAACAGCTCTAAGCCCGAAGGAAAACCCAATCGGGTGAAGCGCCGCAAAATACTCCAATCCAATGCAAACGAATCATTCACGTTGAATGAGAGTCGATGCTCCTTACGAAAGTAATAAAACACAAACAATAAAAAAGCGAATAGCGTAGCTACTATCGTCGACACAGCAGCGCCGGCGATACCCATTTCAGGAAAGCCGAACTTTCCAAACACCATCGCATAGCAAAGAGGCACGTTCACTATCAAACCGCAGACATCGCATATCATCACTACCTTTGAACGACCAATGCCGGCAAAATAGGAAGATATGCAAATCTTCGCGAGCGTTACAACCGCACCCAGCATCAGCAGGATGTAATAAGTCCGCTCGAGCTCAACCTGTTCAGCCTGATGACCCATTATTGAAAAAATGCCAGCGACAAGGTAGGTCACCAACGCAAGTAAGGGTGTGCTCAGAGCAATCATGATCATGCCTTGAGTAACAACCTTCGGACACTTTGCATGCTCCCCGGCACCCAAATACTGAGCTGCCATTGCGTTGGAGTAAGATAAAACCCCTGAGAAAAAACAAAACGAGAAAAAGGCTGCCACACCACCGCCTAATGCTGCCGCCATGTGAATTGCATCAATTTGGGACATGAAGTAGCGATCAGTAAAAATCATCACTGCGAAAGTTCCCTGCGATACAACCATCGGCAAGGCTATTCGCATGAGTTCCAGCAAAGTCGCTTTATTGAAATGTAGTCGAGCAAGTAGCACAGTGAATTTTCCAAGCCTGAAAAAAATAGGCACTCCGAGGAGTATTATTAAGTAGACTGAGGACTTCAGGGGACTAACAAACGCCTTTGAGCCTTTTAAAATCTATTGAGAGAGCCTTCAATTGAGCGAGCCGCCAATTCACAGAAGGGTACAACTGCCAAGAACCCCACATAAGGCGTTAGCTGTAAAATGCAGTAGCCAGAGCTTAACGCCGCATGATAGGTGATTGGCTCGGTGAACTCAAATGAATATGCGGCTCAGCCACCAAGCTATTAACGTGATTATTTCTCCCCAGCACTCACACTCTAAAAGGCTTTTTTTACCGCAGGTGAACCTGCGCCAGGGCCACTCAACCGGACTAAATCTACGCAACACAAGTGAGCTCAAAATTAACTGAAAAATCCAAATCCCAACAACGATAACGTAAATTTCAGAGCGTTCCAGTTCAGCGACTAAACCCCAGCCGAATCTCATGAAAATCGTATTGCAGATTAAAAAATGAGACAAGTAATTTGATAAGGCCGTCCTGCCAACAGCAGCTAAAGCTAAGCGAGTAAAGCGTAACAGCTGGAGCTTACATATCAACATAATTGCCCCGATGCGACCCAAAGCCATGGCTAATCGCCCTACTTTATAGCTAGGACGAAATGATCCAACCCAGTAAATTTCAAAGCCACTCGCCTTTAACTGCACAACCTCATATAGGTCACTGCGGTGCCAACGGCTAGACCAATACCGCAGAGCAAGCCATAAA
>CAJWGN010000078.1 GCA_913031035.1 uncultured Gammaproteobacteria bacterium | reverse complement strand
ATAGCTGACTTTCGCTAGGAAGATAGCCGCCTCCTCCGCCTCCACTGATGCGTGTGTTAGTCGTGTTTGGGAAATTGCAGCTCTAACCACCTGATCCTCTGACCCACTCGCTAAAAAAGCCAACAGAGGCGCCATTCTAGCCGGACCTGCCAACTCATCGGAATGACTCGCTGCCTGTAATTGTTCAGCTCCGCTCTGCAAATTTTCAAGCACTGTTTTCGTTGCACGGTCAATGTAGTCATCATAGCCTGACCAAGATTTAGTCCATTCGAACATGAACAAAGTTGGATCCCAAACACCCCCCTGCCTCAAACCATCTAACAGAGTGAGCGCCTGATCTCCGATATGACCTTGATCTCCAGCAACCTTAGAGGGGTGATATGAGTCCGGCCCGGGGCCATGATAAGACCTCACATAGCCAAATTTTTGGGCCAGTAGTTCAGGGTCATAGATCCAATGGACCCCTAAAGAAAGTGACTCAGCAACAAAAGATCCCAACAGCATTCCGGCCAGCCGGTTTTTAAAGTCCGACATATTTACTCCTCATTTCAACTATGGACCTGCCCTGCGCGGTCTACTTATCATTCGCAACACGGACCATCGCAGCAACATCTTCTAACAACTCTTTTGCATCGAACACAATGCCATCTTTAATGGTATAGCTGACCCCACCGACTCTCTCTAACTCATTGCTGTCTCGGTTTAGTTTCATATGGCCGGTGCCATACAAAACTTTAAAATTAGCGACTGGGTTTTCATCAACTAAAACAATATCCGCTTTCTTACCTGGCACAATAGAACCTATCTCTTCCTCCATTCCCAGCAGTTCAGCGCCGTTCAGGGTAGCGGCTTGAATAACTTCTAAGGGATGGAAACCTGCCTCCTGCAAAAGTTCCAATTCTCGAATATAAGCAAAACCAAATAGCTTAAAAATAAAACCTGCATCTGAACCCGCAACCACTCGCCCACCATGATTTTTATAGTCATTCACGAAGGCCATCCACAGCCGGAAGGTTTCTCGCCATGCGACCTCATCAGCCGTTGTCCAATCAAAATGGTAGGAGCCATGCAGCCGAGGATCAGGCATAAAAAACTCCTGCAATGACGGCAAGGTATAGGTGCTGTGCCACTCAGCATCTCGCGCGCGCATGACATCTCGGTTGGCTTCGTAAATAGTAAATGTTGGCGACAAAGTAAAATCTAGTTCAACTAGCTCATCTCTTACAGAATTCCATTTATCACTGCCGGGCGCTGCGGCCTGCTGCCAAAGTCGTCCAGCCTGACCAAATCGCCATTGTTCATCGGAATAGTTATAGTCCGCTGGGTAATCCTGAATCGTTCTGTCTGTGAACAAAGATTCAGGCAAACCATACCAGTGCTCCATACTGTCTAGCCCCATTCTGGCGCTATCAAGAACATTGACAGAATAAACCGAGGTTTGATCATGATGGTTAGAGGTTCCCATCCCTAACTCAGCGGCGGTCTGATAAATAGCCTTGGTCGCGGCAGGAGTTGCTCCCCTGAGTTTGACACCCTCAGCGCCTCGTCGATGAACTTCCCTCACCCAAGCGACCGCCTCAACTGCGCTGGTCACGGTGCTTCCGGGAAACATTGCATGAACGATTATCCGTGGTGCCGTTATTTCACCCGCATCACTTCGCTCTCTATGGGCCACTGTCCAATCTAAGCCCATGCCAGAGCCCACTTCACGGACCGTTGTAATCCCGTGTGCCAGCCACAGCTTAAACACATACTCCGGAGGCGTAATTGGCCCAGTCAAACCTTGCCCAGGATTACCTATATGAGTGTGCGAATCGATAAACCCAGGCAGGGCATACATACCACTAGCATCTATTACTCTGGCGTTGGATATTTGCGGAGGAGTGGAATTAATCGACTCGATCCTGTCACCCTTTATGACTATTGATACTGGCCCACGCGGCGGCGCGCCTTCACCGCTGACTAACATTACATTCTTAATTATAAGGCTATCAAATGGCCCCTCGCCCCGCCGCCGGTTCGGAGCGGGGTCGGGTATTAGTATCCCATTGCGAATTGATCGCGTTGCCGATTCTTCTCCGGGAACCGCTGATGACTGTGCATGACTGCCCGAGGCGAGCGCCATTAGCAGCATAAAAGGGACTAGTTTTTTTTTCATGGTTGGCTCCGGTTGTTTGGGTGCCGTTGAAATCGGCCCTTATGATTCCTTAAATCACGGCTTTCTAAGATCGCGACTTACCTAGACTAAGCTCATGTTACCCGCGCTTAGCATACTTTTTAGATTACTAATGTTCACTGAACTGCTGCCATTTATCCTGCATTGCCTCAAAGGCTTTATAAAGGGGTTCAGTGTCAGCGCCTTCTAGAATTTCGAGAGCAAGCGCCGCAGCCTCAAGGGTAGAAATACCTCCGGCTTCAGAGCCCTTGCGAATTCGATAGCGGCTTATCGAGCCAGCTTCCAACCTAGATACCACTAAAGACCATAGCCATGGATTTAACTGCCACATTTTTTTCGCTTTGCGCCATGTGCCATCAAGAAGAATAAGTGTCTGAACCCTGTGTAACGCTGGCTTTAGCGCTTCAGAGAAAATCTTACTGTCAGGCGAAGGGAAAAGCACAGCGATGCTTGTGTCTTTCGATTCTCTCGTCAAAAGCCGTTGTTTAACCAACTCAAAATCAGCAGCGCTCTCACCCACAAATGTTTTGGTATTTGGTATAACCAATGAGATCAGTCTAGCGGTATTTTTTGCCCTACTCTTTTCAGAAGGGTGCTGCAGGATGATGATTTCAGTATCGACAACGGTCTGGGTAATTGAGCTGCAAACGCAGACAAGTGGTGGGTACTGGCAAGCTGGGCAGATTTTACGCCCAGTCATGAAAGAACAGCACTGATGCTCATTTCGAGCTAATCATTTCAGTTTCACGCCTCTTGAGGCTCAGCTGAATCATTCCTCGAAGAACTTTGTGATTGATAGAGTAGCCACATCAAAACACACAAAGCCTCGCTCAGACGCGCTTACAAATCTGATGAACCTACAGCTTTCATCAATCTCGCGCTGAATCTCCTCGCCTGCGCCATCTCGAAGCCGCTGCTCTGCTCTAAAACGCGATCTTGCCGGGATCGAGTCTGTGGCCAGCGGCAGATAATTAGATGTATCTCCAAAAAGCGGCTCTCCGTTTAGCTGCCGCTCCAACGAAAGTAAACCGGCCTCCTGATTATCGACTGGAAGTTCTATATAAACCACCTTAGGGTAAGGTCCTGAGAATGAGTCAAGGCTAGACATTGTATTGCCATAAGCCGCGAACTCCCTGGCATTCAGACTAAAAATAGCGTCGTACTCAACCGCCAACACCACTGGCCTCTCGTTGTAGACCACCCAAACCCCGCCACTGAGGCAGACCATTTGAAAAATAGCGATGCAACTCAGATCAAACTTCAAACTTGGCTTACCCACCTTATAAACGATAAGGGTCAACAGGGGCCCAAGCACCAAATCAACACCAATAACAATTCTCAATCCTTCCCAACCGCCGCTAATCTCAAACAGCAGCCCCGGATACCAAACCACTAAAATAATCGCTAGCAAAAATGCAAAAATCACTAAACTTAACGTGAAATGGATAAGGAATGCCTTCCATCTACTCACTAAATCACCTCCGAGACACTGATTCAAGAAAATGCTGCATATCTTCCTGCAATTAGGCACTCCAGCACAAGCCCTAAACTCTAACTCCCAAGGATTCGGTACCAACTTCTGCTCGCTGACCCATTTACAGCTTTTCCGCTGTGGCTCTTTTGACTGTTCTCACTTATCCTCAACGCGTCGCCCAAGACAGCCTATATCCCCGGCAGCCGCAATAAGCCAACACTGACAGGACAAAAGTATGATTTACAGTTTAGGAGAGAACAGAGTCGACATTCGTGGCACAGATTATTTTGTGGCAGACAATGCAACCGTAATAGGCCTAGTCGCACTCGAGAATAATGCCAGCGTTTGGTTCAATGCAGTAATCCGAGGTGATAATGAGCTTATTACTGTCGGCGAGAATTCGAATATTCAGGACGGCGCGGTGCTCCACACTGACCCTGGAGTCCCTTTAAATATTGGTAAGAACGTCACAGTAGGCCACAATGTTATGCTTCATGGCTGCACTATCGGTGACAACTCTCTTATTGGAATTAACTCAGTCATCCTAAACGGTGCCAAGATTGGTAAAAACTGCTTAATTGGCGCAAATTCTCTTATCCCGGAGGGCAAAGAAATTCCTGATGGTTCACTTGTAATGGGCTCACCCGGAAAGGTGATTAGGACGTTGTCAGCGCAGCAACAAGAAGCTCTGATTTTAAGCGCTGATACCTACGTTAAAAATTTCAAACGCTTTAAGAAAGAGTTACAACTGGACCCTAGATAAGCTTGCTAGAATTTTTCAAAATGCTGTTAACTATGGCCTCTCTAAAACCAACCTCTTTTTTTAAACCACACTATCCTTCAGCACTTCCCCCTTCCCTAGTGAAGGGGAAGTGCTGAAGGATATTAATGACCGTTTGGTTAACGCGCGCGTCCTGTTGGTTCATTTTTTATTTTAGTTAGTCCTATTTTAGCGCAGTTTTTTTTGACTGATCTTTAATGACGCATAAACCTGAACATAGTTAAGGGCTTTCCTACCGAACCTCTCTCAGTTTTATCTTTTCCTATCAATTTTAATTTCGTGAGGTGAATTTAACTTTCCCTAAGTACACTTTTCCTGCGAAAAGTTTCATTATTTTAACTTATTGTAATTAATAGACAATTTTAGAAAATATAAAAGCTGTCAAAGCGCCCATAGTAGTAATTCGCAAATACCCTTGGATTACAGAGGTTTAATTACAGAACGAAGAAATTCTATTGGCACGATTAATGCTCCTTCTGAGTCTGACGACTTTTTTAATAACTCAGCTATGAGTTGATTCAGATGGGGCAGTAAAATATGGGAACTTCGAACAAGATGAAACTTCGGACCTGCACAGCGCTTGCTGGCTTTGCAAGTTCACTTTTATTCACAGGCATAGCACAAGCGCAGTCAGCGCCTGAGGGGAGCAACATTGAATCAGTCATTGTTACCGGCTCTCGGATCGTGCGAGACGGCTACAGCGCCCCTACACCTGTTTCGGTTTTGTCCGAAGAAGATATTGATGCCGAAGCAGCAGGCAGTGTTGCTGAATTCGCTATGACTTTACCCTCTATTCAGGGCAGCACGACTGCTACAACCAACTCAGGCTCTTTAAGTAGTGGCTAGTCCGGTATCGCGGCACTTAACCTGCGTGCACTGGGCACTGGACGTACTCTGGTGCTATTTGATGGCCAGCGCTCAGTTGCATCTTCATCAGTAGGCCAAGTAGATACCAATACATTCCCTCAGTCATTAGTTAAAAGCATCGAAGTGGTATCTGGCGGCGCTTCATCAGTTTATGGTTCTGATGCAATCGCGTGTGTTGTTAACTTCATTCTTGATAAAGACTACACCGGTGTAAAAACCGCGATTGAATCTGGTGAAGTCGACGAATACGGCGCAGGAAACGAGCGTTTTGAGTTCACTGTGGGTACTGGTTTTGCCGATGGGCAAGGTCACCTACTTTTCAGTGCCGAGCATTATGACCAAGAAGGTATTCGCGATACTGCCGCGGGCTGGCAACTAGACGGCAATGTCGGCATTGTTAATCCTGATAAGAGTGCAGGTGCACCTTACTTCCTCGTTGGCTCCGATATCGGCAGCAGCAACTACACGCCAGGCGGTTTGATAGTCGATGGGCCGCTACGAGGAACCTTTTTTGGTGATGGCGGTGCTGTTGGCCAACTAAATTTCGGCGAAGTATCAAACGCTTGGATGGTTGGCGGTGACTGGCGCTATGCTCAGTCTTCAATGCTTGGCACTAACTCCTTGCAGGCTAATTCAACGCGTCAAAGTGTCTTCGGTCGAGCTAGCTGGGAATTGACACCAGACATAGAAATATTTGCTCAAGGTTCTTGGGCTGGCTATGAAGGCGACAGCGACTATATTCGTCCAACAGACCGTAACCGCACAATCCAAATAGACAACGCGTTCTTGCCTCAAACAATCCGTGACCGGATGGTTACTGAAGGTCTTACCAGTTTCAGATTGAGTAGTGCGCGCAAAGATATGCCCTTGGCTGGTGCCAATAATCAGCGCAACACATCCCGTTTTGTTTTAGGTGCAGAAGGCGGATTCGATATGTCCGGTCATGCATTCACTTGGGATACCTATTACCAAAAGGGGATAACGCAAACGAATGAGCATCAAAATCCCGCGTGGAACTTTGCCAACCTAAGCGCGGCATCTGATGCCGTAGTGGGTGCCAGTGGCGAAATCGTTTGTCGTTCTGCTGTTTCTGGCTGTGTACCACTTAATTCTTTCGGTGTTGGCGTTGCAAGCCCTGAAGCGCTAGCTCGCTAAATATTCAGCCAAAATCAAACAGGTGCATCTGCTAGAAGTTGATGCCAAAATGCAGCCATGGCAAAATTTTATTTTTATTACTCGTCGATGAACGCGGGAAAATCCACGTCCCTCCTCCAATCTAGCTATAACTACAAAGAAAGAGGTCTTAACACGCTCGTTATGGCGCCAGAATTGGACAACCGATACGGTGTTGGCAAGGTAACTTCTCGGATTGGACTTGAATCTGACGCAACAACTTTTAAACCTGAAGTTGACCTCTATGAACTGATCTTGCAACAGCACCAACGTAAAACACTCAATTGCATTTTAATTGATGAAGCACAGTTTCTTACCAAAGAGCAGGTGTTTCAGCTTGGCGAGGTCACCGATCGCTTAAAGATTCCAGTACTTGCCTATGGACTAAGGACAGACTTTCAAGGAGAGCCATTCGAGGGCAGCAAATACCTGCTGGCATGGGCTGATAACTTAAAAGAATTAAAGGCTATCTGCCACTGCGGCGGCAAAGCAACCATGGTTGTGCGGCTGGATGAAAATGGCAGCCCAATCCGCGAAGGCACCCAAGTCCAGATTGGAGGAAATGATAGTTATATTTCAATGTGCAGAAAACACTTCAAGGAAAACTTTTATCCATAGCCTATTCAGGCCATCGAGGATTAGTCATCACTCTGTGTTTTAGTCATCTCATTGAGGCCGAAAATTTCTTGACGGATCATGCCATCCACCCAGGGAAAGGCAGTTTAGTAAACTGATTCTGCACCACAGCTATCACATTTATATTTCGCACTTACTGCTCTTGATATACCTTAGCTCCGTTAGAATCTATGTTCTAGAACGCCAACTTAGCGTGAACGTCAATATTAATGCTGATTAACATAAATATAAGCGGGATTATCTATCCACGCACGGAAAAATTAACTCAACTTTAGGGTGATACACCCCGTTTAATCGGTTTTAGCTATGGCTAGCTGATGCGCTGGAATCTCTTGCTGAGACCGCTCGCTGCCTCCGCAGACGCCAGCGGAAAAACCTGCGCAATGCCAGTGCAAGTCCGGTCCAAACCATAATAGCTGCAGAAATTGCGGCCAGCCCAGCCAGGGTTTGTCCACCAATGCCTAGCGCTTCGCCAGTATGAAGAAAACGTATCCACCTTCTGGCCTTATAACCAGTGGATTGGCTCGCGAATGGCGCCCAGGTGACTGTCTCTCCGGTCACCCGGTCAAGTGTTAAGGTATGGCGCTTTTGAGGTTCTCCGCCATTTCCTTCATCGATAGTGAAAACCGCATGTCTCGAATCAACCTCTGGCAATGCGAGCCTAATCGTTTGCCAACCATCTCCATATTGCTCAGCTGCAGAGAACAATTCATCTACACTGAGAGCTATTTGTGATGAAGCCAGTGTTGGAGTTTCTACCGTTGAGGATATCCCTCGCACTGGAGGCGATTCTCCAGAGAGGCGATACACAAGATCACTTGCCCACCTATAGTGAAAGGTTGTTGCTGCTAGAATAATCACCAATAAAGGGATTGCCGCCCAGAAGCCAAAGACATGATGCCAGTTAAAATCTCTAGCGGCAGAAGTCACAGCACGTGGGTTAAAGAAAATGCGAACCTTTAATGTCGCCCAAATCAGTATTTTTGGCAACCAGAGGTACATACCACTAAGAAGGAGAAACAAAAACACCAGATTGCTTGCCCCAGTGATGTCTCGTGCTGTATCTCTGCCGTCACCGGCCACTGTAAACCATCGATGTAAGGTTCTCACCCAGCTGAAAAACTTGCTGTAACTGTCCGCATGGAGTGGGTAAATTTCAGCGTTGTAAGGGTTTAGAAACTTAGTTTGCGAACGGCCCATTCTTACCGTTAGAGGTGCGGAATCGTTAGACGCCAATTGCAGACTTGTGGCGGTAAACCCCTCTTCGGCATTAGCGGCGTCTAACAAGTCATCTAGGCTGAGGGCTTGGGCACCGGCTGCAGGTTCTTGAAAGTAGCTTCGGTCTTCCCAGACTTGAATTTGACGTTCGTAGGTGAGAACCGTACCTGTCACAGACATCATCAAGATCACCAGCCCAGCTAAAGCTCCGCCGCACAGATGCATCCAGAAAACAGTCTTTCTAATCATTAGAGAAACTACCGATATCGCAAGAAGATGCAGATGGTAATCATTCTCAATTGCATTTGCAAATCTTCCCCACCCTATTCCTGCCCTATCGCCCAGCTTTAAATTCAAGCAGGCAGACCCTAAACGAGCTGATTGAGTTAATCCATACCCGCTTGCGTTCGGACATAGCGAGCCGCCTGCTCATAGGTGCCAAACCAAGCCCCGCCCTTAGCCTTTATCTGTTCAATTAAGCCCTCCAAAGCAATAATTCGCGATCGATGCCCACTTATGCGAGAGAGCATCGTTAGTAAACACATAGTCTCTTCTTCCCAAGCTTTGTCGAATTCGTCGAACCACACTTGCATGACGTCTCGCGGATTCATGTAACTATTACCGCGAAGATTAGATAATGGCGCATCATCCAAAATCCACTCCACAGGAAGCTCTACCAGCCCCGTGGCCTCTCCATCTTGCACTAACTCATAAGGCCTATCATCGTGCATTAAAGAACTTTCATACAAAAATTCCATCTTGCGCACAATAGTTAGAGTGTGAGCACTATGATTCCAAGACGGCGCCCTGCAACAGACAGGCCTCTTACCTGTAATTCTCTCTTTTTCATCCGTGGCCTGCTGCAGCAGGCGCTCTTCTGTCGCCACATTTAATGAAGTATCAATACCTGAATCCACTCGTGCACAGCTATTTCATGCCGCCCTGACGCCTTAATAATTTGTGCTTGCTGAGGGGCTAGTTTTAGGCTCCAAGCAGAAAAGAAGACGGTCGCGGGAATGTTTTCTTCATCCATAAAATCTACGATTCGTGGCAGAGCAGCTCGATGACCGTATTGACCTTGTGATAATGGCCCAATACTAACTTCCCCTGTCCTCAAACCCACTACAGTTTCATTATCAACGTCATAAGACAGCAATGCAGCAACCTTGGCACCGCCCGGCCATCTTTCCGGATTTAGTTCTGCGCCAGCACGAACTTGATCTACCGCACTACGCAGGTATTCTTCTGACCAATCCCACGGCGCGGCCGGATCCTGACCTCCTGAATTTAAGTCAACTGGCAATTGACAGGATGACAACGTAAATACAAAAAAAAAGGAATAGAGTTGAAGCGAGGGGGATATTTCATAACACAATTCCAAGCAATAAAGCACAGGACTAGAATTTTATTACGTCAAAGGCTATTACAAAAAGCACCACATTTTAGTGCGGTTTTCTCGCTCTGGGGGAAAGCTTTGTTGCCCTTAAAGATACCCTGGATTTAAGCTGAGAAAAAATAGAACAAAAAATTGGTCACGCGCACTTCTTAGCACTCGCGGTATCCTTAGCCTAACAGCATCGACTCGACTTTTTCTGCTTCTGCTTCTGCTTCTGCTTCTGCTTCTGCAGTAACTGCGAGAGAAGAGCCGAGAGTCATCTACCTGTCTGTGAGACAGCACTATTATTTGCTTGAATATTAATCTAAAAAATCTTTACCAGCCATAATAAGATGAGTCATAGCGAGAAGTTCCATAACATCAAATGGGCCAGGCCGATCACCAGCCCACCGCATAGGCGGCTCTTCTAGGATCCGCGCCAGCGGTAACTGTGCCAAATTCTTGATTTCTAAGAATAGCCTGAATACTGCCAAGGGAAAATGAAGGCGCGAGTTCCACTTGATGGCCTTTAGCCCTTAGCCCTTCAAACCTCTCAACAGAAACACGATCCTCGATTCGCATTGTAATGACAGCACCTTCCTTGTAAAAGTTTGGGCTCGCGAACAAACTAAATCTTGGCGCCTCAATGGCAGCTTGAACTGGCATTCCGAAATCAAGAACATTTATCAAAACCTGAAATTGAGTTTGACCAATGGTCTCTCCACCTGGGGTTCCGAGCGCCAATACAAACTCTCCATCTTTGAGAACCACCACAGGTGAATTGTTCAATATAGGAACCTGCCCCCCGCGAGCGTAATTTATATCCTCAGGATAAGGAGATGTTGAACCAATGCGAGTACCGTTATTAAACGTCAAGCCAGTATTTCCCACCACGACACCTGTACCAAAAGCGCCTCCATGGGTCGGGGTCGCTGCAACAACATTGCCCTGCCCATCTCGAATAGAAAAACTTGTTGTACTACCCGGGTAGGAAGGCTCCTTATTGGCTGCTATCTTTGGCATCGATAATCGATGAGTTCTGGTGGCGATGCTTTTCTCATAACCTTTAGGTTCACCAACCGCTGGATAGCCGCTGTGCTGTTCCGGGTCTATCAACTGCCGTCGCACTGCAGCATACTCATCGCTAAGCAGGCCTGACAACGGAATGGAATACAAAGAAGGATCTGCCACAAAGTGGTAAATATCGGCCTTCGACAGCTGAATAGCTTCAGCAAGCAGGTGGGTCAGCAATGGATCTTCTCTATCCATTGCGGGCAAATCATAGCCTTCCACCAGCTTCAATTGCATTAGTACTTCTAACCCACCACGAGACGATGGCGGTGAGGAATAAATATCATATCCCCGATACTTAATATGGACAGGCTCTAACCAAGTAGATTCATAACGATCAAAATCTTGTTTCTGAAACAAGCCTCCAGCCTGCTCATAAAAACTGACCATTTCATCAGCGATATCACCTTTATAAAACCGATCTGAAGCCGATTGCAAAGCATCCTCTCTGCTGGCACCCTGAGAAAGTGAAGTAGTTTCGGCTTCAACTACCTTTTTAAAAGTCCCAGCCAAATCAGGCATCCTAAATAGCTGACCGGCACTTGGTACTAATCCATCGGGTAAAAAAACTGCAGAGCTGCTAGGAAACTTCTCGAATAAATCGCGAGAACCAGAGATGCTTCTCACCACTGAGCTTTCTATTGGATGTCCATTTTCAGCATAGGCAATAGCCGGCGCTATAACCTGAGCTAACGACATAGTGCCAAAGCGCTGCAACATCGAAACCCAGCCACCAAAAAGCCCTGGGACAACACCCGCCTTAACTCCTTTATCTAGTTCATCTGGGGTTAGTAATGCTGCATCCAGCGCCAAGGGCGCTGCGCCCGTCGCATTAAGAGAATGCACCTCTCCAGAGGCTTGATCAAAGAAGGTCACAAAACCGTTGCCCCCAGCCCCAGACATTTGAGGCCTAACAACATTCAAAGTGGCAAGCACAGCAACTGAGGCATCTATCGCATTACCTCCCTGCATCAAAATCTGTAGCCCAGACATGGCAGCTAACGGATGACCAGCCGTGACCAGGCCATTCGCACCGGGTACTTCTGGCCGGTGGGTCTGTCGATTACTGCTCATTTGAAGAGGATAGGCACTTTCCTGCGCAAAAGATGACTGACCGATTAAAACCAATAAGGCAACCAGCAGGAGTCGTTGACTTGTGTAAGCCGCTGAAATATTAATTTTAGAGTTCACTTTCAAAATCGCACCTCTGTTGTATTTAGACATAACGTAGATGTTCACTAGGCACCGCACTAAGGCAGGGGCATCGGTTCGCCGCACAGGCTCAATAAATTCATCATAAACTGATTCCGGACTTTTTGATAAGCACCTTGATTATTGCAATCCGCTTTGAATTTGCCGAGAACATTATTCGAGGACAACTTCGAGTGGGCTTGCCGCCCTAACTCAGCCTTAAATCCCAGTAGCTCCGCTGCCCACCTCTGACGCAATTAAAGTTCACTTAAAGAAAACCGTTATGGGTAGCGCACTTCCAACTACCGCATAATTATGGCCGCCTCATGCAATTGCCATAGACCCATCATTGTTAAATCCAATGAAACTAGCCTTAATTCAGTAATGCTAATGATGAAGAGAAGCAAAACTGGCAACTTGGGTATACTCGAAAATGACGTGGTATTCGCGCGGAACGAGAAGAAGCGCACTGTGACTGCCGCCGTTTTTTAATCGTCTTCTTTGCGGCACAAAGTAGCTAAAACACAGTCTTGATCTGCCTTTACCCATCTTTCGTATACCATTAGAGATAACTTGAGTAGAGAGGAGTAGTTGGTCTTCTCCCACCCTCGGGGCAAATGAACGTAACTGAATTATCATAGACAATCATAAATGGCACATAAAAAACTCAACCTGCCGCAGAAGACCTGCCTGAGCTGCGAGAGGCCTTTTAGCTGGCGTAAGAAATGGTCTAGAGACTGGGATCAGGTTAAATACTGCTCACAACGGTGCAAACAAAACCGCGCTATCAACTCCCCTCCATCGGGTAATGCTGAAGAAGGCTAAGCATTCGTATCGAAGGCGACTCAATGGTCAGACAAAGTTTCTCTTTTTATAGTGTGCCAAATAGTCGCTCTGATCGTCTGGGTGACGTTCCATTTTGCACCAGAAATTGTTGACCATATGAGTCAAACCGTTATGAATGTAACCACGAGGGTCATGGGGCTAGTGTTGGCTGCAATGGCTATCGAGTTTATCGCCGGCGGTTTACGCAACTTGCTTCCCGGGCTGGCTTAGCGCAGGTATTTACACTACCGACATTACCCGCCAACCCATAAAAGCAAAGTACATAGCAAACAGAGCGACACCTTCGCCTCGCACTAGCCTTGACCTGAACGACAGGCTCAGAGGCAGCAACAACGCAGACAGAAACACCATCATGAAGAGATCTGTGTCGCCCCCTGGCATTGGCACTTCTATTTTGGTGATGGTCGAGCAAATTCCGCTTACTAGCAGCAAATTAAATATATTCGAGCCGATAACGCTTCCTATCGCGATGTCGGTATGGCCTTTCCATGTTGCTAGCCCACAGGAAACCAACTCTGGCAAACTGGTTCCTACGGCGATGATAGTAAGCCCTATAATGACACTCGGCACGCCCAGTTGGCTGGCAACTGATACTGAGTAGTCCACTGCCAGTTGCCCACCTCCAACTAACATTAGCAAGCCTACTAAGACTAAGCCGAAATTATAAAGCCCCTTACTAGACCCGCTTCGGTCATCTTCCTCTTCTATCTGCTGCAATAACGGATCGGATTGTCGCCCCTTAATCACGCCAGCGACGGTGTAGTACATAAACAGGCCGAAGAGCAGAAGAAGAATCAAGCCGTCAGATCGATCAAAGGCACTTTGCTCGCCAAGTACGAGTTGGTCGGAGGCGAGAATCAGGGCGGCAAAGGACGCCAACAGCATCATTGGGATTTCCCTGCCAATAATACTGCCCTGAATCGCAAGAGGCTTAATCATTGCGCACACACCCAATATCAAGCCTATATTAGCTATGTTAGATCCAATTATATTGCCAAAGGAAACATCGGTATTGCCCTTCACTGCAGCTAATACATTCACAGATAGCTCAGGGGCGCTGGTTCCAAAAGCGACCACGGTTAATCCTATAACCATGGGAGGTACTTTGAAGTCGCTCGCGATTGATGAGGCTCCCCTTACCAAAAAGTCCCCGCCTACAAGCAACAAACCCAATCCTAATATTATAAGTAATACATCGATCAACATTAAAACAAGTCTCTGAGAAATTAATACAGGTAGTACTTTATAAATCTGAGGGCTCTTTAGAGTTTTTTAAGCCATCAATGGCCGATGTGATTATACACTCAATTTTTACCCTTCCCGCACGACTAGCCACAAGCAATTTCATTCCACACCCCTTTCACTGTGCTGCGGGGATGTACAGCCCAATTGGAACCTGAGCGGGCTCTTAAACCTCCTTAACTTGATCACGCCTGAGCAGAAAGCTAGGCTCCCCTCGCCAGGTATAATTGTGCATGGCTGCCAGCTAACATTCATTACTAGGCAATCTGCGTTTCCAATGAGGGTTTGGATATGCGCTTAAACTTAGTGGTTTAAAGGTATTCCACTCTTAAGCCAGCATCGAACTAAAAGCTAAAGACACTGCAACCCAAGGCTATTCTCGACAAAGACCGGTTAGGCGCGAGACTGCCACCCAGCACAGTCGGGTAAAGGGTAAAGGGTAAAGTCGTTAAGAGTGGGTTAAAACCGATCTCCGCCACCTATAATAGGTCTAAACATCAGGTTTATCCGCATTATCATAATCGATATGAGAAAATTTAAACGCCGGCTGCAGCGGAACAACGTCAGGGGCAGGTTCTAAGCGGCTTCCCGTCTTTTCCTTTAGCTTGTATTTCATCTGCAAAAGTATAAACGCATTGCCTCTAAGCAGGCTCGGTCTCTATCGTTGCCCTGAACTACCAACCATGGACAGTGAGTAGTTGAGGTCTTTTCAAGCATCGCCCCGTTAAAATGGCAGGAAAATGCCTTTCAGACAGAAAGTATTCACCCTCAACATCACGCAGAAATTATATCCCTGAACTGTTACTCATTAACCGAGTCAAGGCCTACTCCCCGGCTATCGCTTTTTTTTACACTGACTGGATGAGCCGGACAGCGTTAAAAGTAGTCTCTACCAATTTCAATATTGCTTACTTGCCTTTTCAGACCCAAAACTAACATGCAGTTCAGGTGGATAGGTGGCAATGGCAATCCTCATTGAAAAGTCGACCTTTAAGTCCTTGAGTGAATAGATGAGTTGGTGAGCAGGTCAGGGGCTTCTAATTAAGAAGCGAAAGTAATCGAGCCACCCTAAAATAATTATGGAGAAATAATTACTGATAAATAATTTAGAAATTATCCCGAGGGGGGATAACACGTAGAGTATTAAGAACCGCGTAGTAAAAACAAACACAGGCTACCTTAAGAAGAACCGCGAAAGGCCTAAAGCTGGATACTCATAGGCAACGGTTAGTCGCTTACTTTTTGAAAGTAGCGCGCCACGCTACCGAGTAACTGCTCCTCTAAGCTCACCGTTGTATCGACATAGTGAAAAAACCCTTCAGCGGCCGTTCTATCTAACGGCAAAGTAAAAGTTCTTGACGTATCCAGCGCCTGAGTTAGAGCAAGATACTTTGCTTGGGTCACCTGCGTTGCATACAAATCTACTACGCTGTATTTTTCTAGAGCCACTTCTGATGTATCGATTAGAAGATTGATCGGGGCCTGGGTTGTAATTTCATACGAATACATCTGCCCTCCAAACCCTGTCAGTTCATTGCGCGCGGTCCAAACTAGCTCAGCTGTTGAGCGATGGTCGGGGTGATATTCTAACGCCGTAGGAAAAAATATACTGGCGGCTTTGGTGTCGGTTATCAATGCTTTAGCTTTTGCTATTGTTTGCTGGCTTACTACCAAAGCTCGATCAGGCTCTTCCATGAAGTACAGCTGTTTTACCCCAAGCGCTTTACAAGCACGGCGTGCTTCTTCCGCACGCTCATTGATTAACGCTTGGCGATCACCGTCTCCACCTAGCGCCCCATCAGTAACTATCACAACATGTGTTTCAATGCCTTGATTGCGCGCTATTAGCAAACTTCCGCCCATGCCGAAAGTTTCATCATCTGCATGTGGAGCAAAAATCAGCCACGGCCCTTCAGGTAAGGGGGAGGTATGGTAGGGAACAACACAATTCTCGCCGAGCATCTGGGTCATGAACTTACTCTTCCTATAATTTGAACAAAAGACGGTTACAAAAAGTCTGTATCGCCTGCGAGTAAAAACCACGCATTGTGCAATGATTCTGGCGACGGGCCTGGCGAGCATACTGAGGTTGGAATACGAATACCTATATCTCTAACCAAGACCCCTTGAGGCTCTAGCGAATCAGACGGCCCGCCTGTTTCAGCGCCTAACGCGGCTGTAAAAATAGCGGCATCGGGCTCAGTTATCCAAGTGCTTACAGCACTGAGGCCGGCTTGTGCCGCTAAATTTTGAGCAAATGCCACCAAACCTTCAAACTTATCAGGCGCTGCTATCATGTCCAGAACTAAAAGGCGGCCATCTGCATGGCGACTAACTAACACACCCTGTGGCTTCCCCGATTCTTCAACTACAAGATGAAATTGGTATCGATGAGAAGGATTATCTTTGTAACGATAAAGCAAATAATCAATATCCCTAACAATAACAATACGGTCACCAAGACCTGCACTCATGGCAAGCCACATTTCTTCAATCAGGGATGCATGAGACTCGGCGCTGAGCTGGATTTCATCGCCAAACACGAGACTGCTAGATTGAGCAGGCCATTCAAGCTCTACCACACCGAGAATCCATCCTCCTTTGGTGTGAGTGTGATTACTCGCCTGGCGGCTGATCCATCTTCGGTAAGATGTTTCAGCGCTGAGTACAGTGCTTCTGCGCGATCCGCCAGGTGCGCGAACTCGCTGGTTGACACTGTCTCTCGGTCAGGTTTGTCTTCCACTGCTGCAGTCCTTTGAAGACATTCTTT
>CAJWGN010000077.1 GCA_913031035.1 uncultured Gammaproteobacteria bacterium | reverse complement strand
AATCTCTTCTCAATGCTTTACATGATGATACCTCTCCACGTTTTGAAATGTTGTTTGATCTAACTGCGATAGATGAGCGGCTGCGGTCTAATCGACAAGGCCAGCCGGCCAGTGAATTTACAGTTGTTTATCACTTGATGTCATTCAGTGGTAATTGTGATGTTCGTATTAAAGTTCCTTTGCAAGACAGTGATCTTCTTATTCCAACCATTATTGATATTTGGCCCAACGCGAATTGGTATGAGCGCGAAACTTGGGACATGTTTGGGATTCAGTTTGAAGGCCACCCTAATTTAATTCGGTTGATTTTACCGCCAACTTGGAAAGGTCATGCGTTGCGAAAAGAACATCCGGCGCGGGCTACGGAAATGGAACCGTTTTCTCTAAATGATGAAACGTTGGCCTACGAGCAAGAGGCGCTAAAGTTTAAGCCAGAAGAATGGGGTATGACGCGCAAATCAGAAAATTCTGAGTTTATGTTTCTAAATCTTGGTCCCAATCACCCTAGTGTCCATGGCGCATTTCGGATTGCTTTGCAGTTAGACGGTGAGATTCTGGTCGATGCAGTGCCAGATATCGGCTATCACCATCGTGGTGCCGAAAAAATGGGTGAGAGGCAGTCCTGGCACACGTTTATTCCTTATACAGATCGCATCGATTATCTCGGTGGTGTGATGAATAATCTGCCTTATGTTATGGCAGTAGAAAAAATGGCCGGTATTGTTGTTCCTCCAAGGGTTCAGGTAATCCGGGTCATGCTGTCGGAGATGTTTCGCATCTGCAGTCATCTTCTTTTTTATGGAACATTTGCTCAAGATATTGGTCAGTTGTCACCAATATTTTATATGTTCGTAGAGCGTGAACGTATTTTTAATATTATTGAGTCCATCTGCGGTGCTCGTATGCATCCGGGCTGGTTTCGAATTGGCGGAGTCGCCCAAGACCTCCCGCAGGGCTGGGAAAAGAAAATTGCAGAGCTTCTGGATTTCATGCCAGACCGCTTAAAAGAATACGACAGCATGGTCATGAATAACGGCATCATAAAACGTCGAACTCAGGGTGTAGGCATGTATAACACCGAAGAAGCTTTTAACTGGGGGGTTACCGGCGCGGGGCTTCGTGCAACCGGATTCGAGTGGGATTTCCGTAAGCAAAGACCTTACAGTGGTTATGAAAACTTTGAATTTGATGTGCCTATAGCGGCCAACGGCGATGCCTATGATCGCTGTGCCGTTCGTGTTGAAGAAATGCGACAAAGTCTGCGGATAATTAAGCAGTGCCTCGACAACATGCCCTCTGGCCATTACAAATCGGACCATCCCTTAACGACACCGCCAAGGAAAGAGAATAGTTTACAAGATATCGAAACCCTCATTAATCATTTCTTAAGTGTAAGTTGGGGGCCAGTGATTCCGCCAAATGAAGTGACGGTTGCGATTGAGGCAACAAAGGGAATCAATAGTTATTACTTGGTAAGTGATGGAAGTACAAACTCTTATCGAACTCGAATTAGAACACCTTCCTTTCCTCACCTTCAAATGATTCCAGAGATTAGTAGGGGGTTTATGGTGGCCGACCTAATTGCCATTATAGCGAGCATTGATTTTGTTATGGCGGATGTTGATCGATGAGTGTGCAAATGTCTTCAGATTCTTCAATGATCGCAAGTACTTCAACCCGTGCTCGCAAGCTCAACGCAGCCGAGATTGCCGAGATAGAACATGAGATGACTTTATATCCTGATAAGCAGGCTGTGGGTTTAGAAGCGCTTAAAATAGTACAGAAACATCAAGGTTGGGTGTCTGATGAAAGCCTGCTAGGAATAGCGAAGTATCTAGATTTGCCAGCCAGTGATTTAGAAGGTGTTGCGACTTTTTTTAATTTGGTTTATCGCCAACCGGTCGGTCGAAATGTGATTCTTTTTTGCAACAGTGTGACCTGCTGGATAATGGGTTGCGACGATTTAAGGCGGCATATTACACACAGTCTAGGTATCGATTTTGGTCAGACCACCGAAGATGGCGAGTTCACGCTGATTCCAGTTCCCTGTCTCGGTGATTGTGATAAGGCCCCGGTAATGATGGTAGGTGAAAAAATGCAGCGAAAACTCACCAGAGACTCAATAGACGAGCTAGTGGTGGAAGTTAGAATTCAACCCAAGGCCAGAGACGATGTCTAAACTGGATACAAAAAACACACAGCACAATAGTCGCGACAAATTAATAAGCAAGACGCAGCATAAGGATGCACAGTGACAGACAGGCCTCTAACAAGAAATATCGACCTCAATCGTGGGCCTCTTGATATTGCCGGCTATGAAGCGGCGGACGGCTATCAGAGCATGCACGCAATCGCCAAAGGGTTAAGTCCTGACGATGTCTTGAATATAGTCAAAACGTCTGGTCTCAAAGGCCGTGGGGGCGCTGGATTCCCAACCGGATTGAAGTGGAGTTTCGTGCCGAGAGGAGATGGATCACCAAAGCAGAAGTATTTGGTGGTTAATGCAGATGAAATGGAGCCCGGTACATTCAAAGATCGGCTTTTAATGGAGGGCGACCCCCATTTACTTATCGATGGGATGTTAGTTGCTGCCTATACGATTCAAGCGAACATGGCTTATATCTTTCTTCGAGGAGAGTATATAGACGCTGAAAACGCGCTTAAAAAAGCTGTTAAAGAAGCTTACGAGCGAGGCTATTTAGGCAAGAACATTTTGGGAACTGGGTTCGATCTGGATATTGTTTTGCATACTAGTGCCGGTCGCTATATCTGCGGTGAGGAAACTGCGCTTCTTAACGCGCTGGAAGGTAGAAGGGCAAACCCTCGGGCAAAGCCACCATTTCCACAGGTAAGCGGTCTTTGGGGTAAGCCTACGATAGTGAACAACGTAGAAACACTCTGTAATTTACCCGGGATATTAGCTTACGGAGTTGATTGGTATCAGGGGCTTTCCAGGGGTGTAGATCATGGCACTAAAATGTTTGGTGTCAGCGGAAAAGTCAAAAATCCTGGCTGCTGGGAGTTGCCGTTAGGTACACCGGTTCGTGAGCTTTTGGAGGGTCACGCCGGTGGAATGCGTGATGGTCTGGAACTGCGCGCATTTTTACCCGGGGGCGGTTCAACTGATTTTATGCTGCCGCAGCACTTGGATCTGAATTTGGACTACGATGAAATAGGAAAAGCAGGCAGTCGATTAGCCACCGGAACGATGATTGTTTTAGATGATCAAACCTGCCCGGTTGGCATGGTTGGAAATCTTATGACGTTTTTTGCTCATGAGTCCTGCGGCTTTTGTACACCATGTCGCGATGGCTTGCCTTGGGTAGATGAGATTTTTAGAGGGTTTGAAGCAGGAACTGGAAATCAAAAAGACCTGCAAATTTTGCACGATCATATTGAGTATTTAGGGCCAGGAAGAACATTTTGTGCTTTGGCCCCGGGAGCAACAGCTCCGCTAGGCAGTGGTTTGAAATATTTTGCCGAAGATTTTGAAAAACACATTACTGAACAACGTTGTTCTTATAAACATTGATACAAATTATGTTGGAGTTCTAGATGGCTAAAATTGTTATAGATGGAGTCACCTATGAAGTGAATCCCAGTAACAATCTTTTGCAAGAGAGCCTTTCTCAAGGTTTGGACTTGCCTTACTTTTGCTGGCATCCATGTATGGGTTCTGTAGGAGCATGCCGTCAATGCGCGGTCAAACAGTATCGGGATGAGAACGACGAGAACGGTATGATTGTGATGGCATGTATGACTCCGGCAACGGACGGGGCCATAATCTCAATCGAGGACGTGCAGGCAAAAAAGATGCGTGAACAGGTGATTGAGAGTTTGATGATAAGCCATCCTCATGATTGTCCTGTGTGTGAGGAAGGCGGCGAATGCCATCTTCAAGATATGACCCAGATGTCTGGGCATAATTATCGCCGTTACGATAAAAAAAAGGTCACACATCGCAATCAATATTTAGGGCCTTTTATTAATCATGAGATGAATCGCTGTATAACTTGCTATCGCTGTGTCCGCTATTACGATGATTATGCCGGAGGCACAGACCTTTCTGCACAGGCCTCACATCACCACGTCTATTTTGGTAGGCAGGACGATGGCGTGCTAGAGAACGAGTTTAGTGGCAACTTAATTGAGGTTTGCCCGACAGGGGTGTTCACTGACAAAGCATTCAGTAAGCGCTACAGCAGGAAGTGGGACTTACAGGTGGCGCCAAGCGTTTGTACGGGCTGCGCGGCTGGTTGTAACACTTCTCCCGGCGAGCGGTATGGTGAATTGCGACGAATTGTGAATCGCTACAATAGCGAAGTAAATGGTTATTTTCTCTGTGATAGAGGCAGGTTTGGTTTTGATTTCGTTAATAGCGAGAACAGAATCACTGCGGCTTTTAGACGCAATAGAAACGGTAGCGAATGGATTGAAGAGGTAGATACGGGAGATGCGAGAGCCGCTGTAGCAAATCTTAAAAAGACTAGCGTGCTAGGCATTGGTTCGCCAAGAGCCAGTAATGAATCTAATTTTGCTTTGCGCAGTTTAGTTGGACAAGAAAACTTTTTCGCGGGTTATTCTGATCTAGAGCATGAATCAATGCAGCTGATCAATAATCTTATGACGAATGACACTTTTCATAACCCAAGTATTAGAGAAATCGAGCAGGCCGATGCGATTCTTATTCTTGGGGAAGATGTTACTAATGTGGCTCCGCGGATTGCATTAGCGCTACGTCAATCAGTGCGGGGGCGGGCGCGAGAATTAGCTGCAGCGAATCAGATTCCCCAGTGGCAAGATGCAGCAGTGCGCGAACTTGCTCAGCGTGAGCTAAGCCCCATGACCGTAATGACTCCGTATGCGACAAGACTTGAGGATGTGACGACTCACAGTATTGTAGATTCAATAAGTGGCCTTATAGCGATGGCGCAAAGTATCGCAAATGAAATTTCTAACGAGGCCCCAAGTTCGAGTGAGGCCAATAGTGATTCGAATAAAGAGGCGAGAGATTTAATCAGTCAAATAGCTAATGAGCTAAGCGAGGCCAAGAGACCTCTAATCATCGCTGGCAGCACAGCAGGTGATCCAAAGACCCTCAAAGTGGCAGCTAATATTGCTCGTGCTTTATCGGCAAATAGATCGAAACCCACCGACCTATGTTTGCTTAGTCCAGAGGTTAACTCTGTGGGTCTAAGTCTTATGGTGAATTCTGAAAACAGTCTAGGGAAAGCTTTGGCACTGCTGAGTTCTGGTGAAGTTAAGAATGTTGTTGTGCTTGAAAATGATTTGTATCGCCGGGCTAGCACCGCCAGCGTTGATGCAGCTCTTCAGACAGCTGAGTCGGTTGTTGTGGCCGGCCACCTGCCAACGCCGACGACTGCTCGGGCTACATTGGTTTTACCAAGCACGGCATTTTCAGAGCATGAAGCGACCTATGTAAATTTCGAAGGACGGGCGCAGTTAAGCTATCAGGTGCATCGCTGTCATAGTGACGTATTGCCTTCTTGGCGTTGGTTCATGGGCCCAGATATAGCACATGTGGATGACCTTATTTCCTTATGCGCTAGTGAAATAACCGAATTAAGGGTCCTCAGTGAGCTAATTTCAGGGGCTGATATTATTCCAGGGATTAAGGTTCCTAGACAGTCACATCGTTACAGCGGAAGAACCGCTATGAAGGCGAATATCAATGTTCATGAACCCAAACAGCCGGTAGATGAAGAGTCTAAAATGTCTTTTTCTATGGAGGGGGTCCCCTCGACAAAAGATTCCAATATTCTGGCCTCGAGCTGGGCGCCGAGCTGGAATTCCAATCAGTCTATTTCCAAATTCCAAGAAGAAGTCAACGGTGAATTGAAACAGGGACATGTGGGGTCACAGGTATTTGAGAAGTTGAGCGCGCAGCAGAGCTATTTCGAAATAACAAACTCTCCTCAAGGCTCGCCGTGCGACCTGACTATTAGCTTCGCGCAACAGATATTTGGCAGCGATGAACTAAGTGCTAAGACAGCAACCATAGTTGAGCGGATGACACCTTCCTATATCGGATTGAGTTTAGAAGACGCGGATTCGCGGGGCTTGAAACAAGGAAATACTGTTCGCCTTGGGGAGAGTTCTGCCATTGCGATTGTCACTATTCGCAGTAAACAAAAAACCGGCACCGCGGCACTTTACTGTGCGCCAGGTGAAATTAACCCTTTTGATGTCGCAGAAATTAAAACGATCTGCAAAAGTGACACTAAACAAGCTGTAGGCGATTTAGATTGCCTACAGTTAAGTGACCACTGGGAGGATGATTAGCCTATGAATTGGGAAGTTGGATCTGGGCTTAACATCGGTGTAATTCTTTTAACCGTGATCATTGTCGCGGCGATGCTAATTTGGGTTGAGCGACGCCTATTGAGCCTGTGGCAAGAGCGCTTGGGACCAAACCGTGTTGGGCCGTTTGGTTTGTTGCAAGTGGTTGCCGACATGATAAAGATTTTCACTAAAGAAGATTGGGTACCTCCGTTTGCGGATAAATTCAGTTTTGTCTTGGCGCCAGCGATTATCATGGTTGCTATTTTATTGAGCTTTGCCGTGGTTCCATTTGCGCCGGGCGTAGGGGTGATCGATTCCAACATAGGCGTACTATTTGTTCTTGCCATGGCTTCTATCGGAGCTTACAGCGTTATGTTGGCAGGTTTGTCCTCGGATAATAAGTATGCGTTGCTAGGAAGCCTGCGGGCTGCAGCGCAAATGATAAGTTATGAAGTCTTCATGGGCGTCTCTTTGCTGGGCGTTGTTGCATTAAGTGGCAGTTTCAATTTGCGGGAAATCGTATTGGCCCAAGCGGACGGTTGGTATGTGATTCCTCAATTTATTGGCTTTGTTATCTTTCTAATAGCAGGTATTGCTGAGAGTCATCGCTTGCCCTTCGATATTCCTGAGGCCGAACAGGAAATTTGCGCTGGCTACCACACTGAATATTCGGGTATGAAATTTGGTATGTTTTTTGTAGGTGAGTACCTCGGACTAGTCTTAATCTCTTCATTGATTACTGTGCTTTTTTTCGGAGGGTGGATGGGGCCTGAATTTCTTCCTCCCATCATCTGGTTCGTTATCAAATCATTTATTTTCATTGCGTTTTTTATTTTGCTGCGGGCCGCAATTCCACGGCCTCGCTATGACCAGCTAATGAGTTACGGCTGGCTGTTTTTGTTGCCTCTGTCGCTGCTTAACCTACTGGTTACAGGCGCTATTATATTGAGCACTTAAATGCTAGAAACTTTTCCGACATTATTACAAACCCAGCGGGCTTATCCCAGAATAGATCTAGGCGATTTTATACAAAGCTATCAGCAACGGATATTTTTATGCTCAAGTTAATACAAGACACGCTAACTAGTCAGGTTCATACGTTGTGGCTTGTTTTCAAGCATGCCTTTGTTAAAGCCGATACTGTCCAATATCCTGAAGAAGCGCCCTATATGTCACCTAGATGGCGGGGCCGGATAATACTTAGCCGTGACCCAGACGGTGAAGAGCGCTGCGTGGCATGTAATCTTTGTGCCTGCGCTTGCCCGGTGGATTGTATCGCCTTACAAAAAGCTGAAGATGAGGATGGACGTTGGTATCCAGAGTTTTTTCGGATCAACTTTTCACGCTGCATCATGTGCGGTTTCTGCGAAGAGGCTTGCCCAACTAACGCGATTCAGTTAACACCTGATTTTGAAATGGCCGAGTATGTAAGACAGGACATGGTCTGGGAAAAAGAAGATCTGCTTATTAATGGCACAGGTAAATATCATGATTACAATTTTTACCGAGTTGCAGGTAAATCGATAAAAGGTAAGGACAAAGGTGAAGCCCTGAACGAAGCCGAACCAGTGAATGTCAGGAGCTTATTACCATGAGTCTGTTATTTTATTTAGCAGCTTTTGTGGCAGTTATATCTACTGTAGCCGTTATTTTGCAGACCAACGTCGTGCATGCACTTATCTATCTTATTTTGTCACTGCTATCGGTAGCGGTAATTTTTTATGTGCTAGGGTCGCCGTTTGCAGCAGTTCTTGAGGCAATTGTTTACGCAGGAGCAATAATGGTGTTGTTTCTCTTTGTCATTATGATGTTGAATTTAGGTCAACATACACGTGACCAAGAAAAAAAATGGTTGAGCTTGAAAGGTTGGATTTTACCTTGCCTGCTAGCGGGAGTCTTACTTTTTCAATTAGTCAGCGTACTAAGCAGCTATGATCAGAATATGGCTCCAGAAACCGTAGGGGTGTTGGAGGTGAGCGCGCTGTTGTTCGGGCCCTACGTACTCGCAGTGGAGCTAGCCTCTATTCTTTTGTTGGCGGGGCTAATATCTGCCTATCACCTGGCAAAAAAATAATGATGAAAGGGAGTCAGAGAAAACAATAATGGAAACAATACCTACAGAACATGGTTTGATTTTAGCCGGGATTCTTTTTGTTCTTGGGTTTATCGGCGTACTAACAAGGCGCAACATTGTGTTTGTGCTGATGTCTTTGGAAATCATGCTCAATGCCAGCGGCTTAGCTTTTATAGTTGCCGCTGCGCGCTGGGGGCATGCGGAAGGTCAGATTATGTTTTTAATGATACTGACCTTGGCAGCTGCTGAAGTGGCGGTAGGTTTGGGACTAATCATTCAGATGTATCGAAAATTTCAAACAGTAGATATTTCTGTGCTGAGTGAAATGAACGGCTGACACAATCCTTATCATAATAATACTAACTAAAGAGCGATAAGAATCGACTGTGCAAGAATTTATCTGGCTATTACCAACATTACCTCTGCTAGGCTTTTTGAGCCTAGCAATCACCGGCGGCTCACTTCCTAAGCGAGCTGTTGCTGCTATAGGTGCAGGTAGTATAGGCGCCGCATTTTTGGTAGCGGCTTTAATTGCCGTCGAGTTTTTGAACGCGGGGGAAGAAGTCTTCGTCTATCAGGCGTGGGTGTGGATGTCCGTTGGATCTTTTAGCCCCGGTTTTACTTTTTACTTAGATGGATTGTCACTGGTTATGATGTTGATCATCACCGGGGTGGGTTTCCTTATTCATCTTTACTCTACCGGTTTTATGTTTGACGATCCCAGTTACAGCCGGTTCTTTTCGTATATGAATCTTTTTGTTGCGGCTATGCTGATGCTGGTTTTAGCTGACAATTTGGTTCTTCTCTATCTGGGTTGGGAAGGGGTAGGGCTATGTAGTTACCTGCTGATTGGCTTTTGGTACGAAAATCCTGCCAACGGCTATGCCGCTCGAAAAGCATTTGTAGTAACCAGGGTAGGGGACACCTCAATGGCGATAGGTCTATTTCTTTTGTTTAGGGAATTAGGCACTCTCAACATTCAAGATTTGATGATAGCCGCGCAAAGTGAGTGGCAAATTGGAACAGGAATGGCAGTGGCTTGTTCATTGTTACTACTTGGTGGTGCGGTTGGAAAATCTGCGCAATTACCATTGCAAGCATGGTTGCCTGATGCGATGGCTGGACCTACGCCAATTAGTGCGCTCATTCACGCGGCTACCATGGTTACAGCAGGGGTCTATTTAATAGCCAGAACTCATATTCTGTTCGAGTTGGCTCCTTCTGTACAGTTACTGGTTGCTTGGGTTGGTTTGGCAACTCTGTTAATGGCCGGCTTCACCGCAATGACTCAGCATGACATTAAAAGAATTCTAGCGTATTCAACAATCAGCCAGATTGGCTATATGTTTTTGGGTCTTGGGGTAGGTGCTTGGTCTGCTTCGGTGTTTCACTTAATGACTCATGCATTTTTTAAAGCGCTTTTATTTTTGGCCGCTGGCACGGTCATTTACAGCCTGCATCACGAGCACGATATTTTTAAGATGGGCGGCAAACGTAAGCAACTGCCAATCGCCTTTGCCTCCTTTATGATAGGAAGTCTCGCTTTAGCAGCATTCCCATTCACCTCTGGGTATTTCAGTAAAGACGAAATTTTATTGGCTGCTTATGCAACAGGTGGCCCGGGTGTTTGGCTGTGGGCTGGAGGAGTGCTTGGTGCTTTTCTAACGGGAATTTATAGCTTTAGATTGGTATTTGTTGTGTTTTTTGGTGCTAGCCATGGACACCACGATGAAAAAGAGAAGACAGGATTTTCCATGGCAACGCCGTTGTTTATTTTGATGTTGCTGTCCTTGTTAGGAGGTTGGATACAAATTCCAGTTGAATCTGTTTTTAATCATGGGCAGGCTCATGAAGAGCATCACGTAAGCGCTCTAATTCATGGAATCATGATTGCGGTTCCCCTGGTTGGGATTGCTGTCAGCTATCTGTTCTTTTTTAGCGGGGCACTGTCAGTTGAAAAGCTAATGTCCTATAAGTTCAGCAAGATTTTACATAGATTTTGGTTTAGTGGCTGGGCTATGGATGCTTTGTATAAACACTTGTTGATAAACCCATTCATGTGGTTGGCCAGACTTAATCGAAACGATTTTTTCGATGCCCTATATAACTCTGTTATTGCTATCTCACGCTCAGCCCATGGTTTGGTTGCTAAAACTCAAACTGGCTATTTAGGTTGGTATCTTATTAGCATGGCGGCCGGGTTAACTGCAGTATTAGCAGTGGGTGTTTACCTATGATCCTCTTATCGCTAATTAGTGTTCTTTTTGTGGGCGGACTTATTGCTTGGGCCTCGGAAAGCGTTGACGCAAACTATCCGAAAGTTGTTGCCTTAATTGCCATTATTATTGAGCTGGCTATAGTCGTTTTATTACTGCTGCAAGATGCTGGCGATGGAGGTTGGGTGGCATCAATCGATGCTCCTTGGATTCCGCGTTTCGGAATTAGTTTTTATTTGGCAGCGGACGGACTCAGTGTCTTGATGATTGCCTTGACCGCTTTTTTAGGATTGATAGCGGTCGGTTCTGCTTGGGCTGAAATTACCGAGCGGACCGGTTTTTTCTATTTTAATTTACTGTGGACTTTAGCCGGTGTGATTGGTGTGTTCACAGCGCTAGATTTATTTTTGTTTTTCTTCTTCTGGGAAGTCATGTTAATTCCTATGTACCTCATTATTGCGATTTGGGGACATGAGAACAAAAGCTACGCGGCCATGAAGTTTTTTATTTTTACTCAAGTGAGCGGCATGCTAATGCTAATCGCGATAGTGATGATGGCCTATTTGCATTTTGTTGAATTTGGACAATTGAGTTTTAACTACCAAGATTTGCTCAGTGTCTCTGTCGCTAACCCTCTTCAATTTTGGATTATGCTGGGCTTCTTTATCGGCTTTGCCACCAAGTTACCTTCGGTGCCATTTCATGCTTGGTTGCCCGATGCGCACAGTCAGGCACCCACTGCCGGCAGTGTCATTCTTGCGGGCGTGCTTCTTAAAACAGGTGCCTACGGTCTGATTCGGTTTGCGATACCTTTGTTTCCAGAAGCATCCGCTCAATTTGCACCGTTCGCGATGGGATTAGCCGCTTTTAGTATTCTTTATTGTGCCAAGGTAGCGTTTGCGCAGTCAGATATTAAACGTTTAATTGCTTACACCAGCGTTAGTCATATGGGCTTTGTAACCCTAGGGATTTATGCTTGGAACGAACAGGCTTTGCAGGGAGCGATAATGACCATGCTGGCTCACGGTTTGAGTGCGGCGGCCTTATTCATGTTAGCTGGTGGATTGCAGCATAGAATTCATACTCGGAATATGAACGAAATGGGTGGATTCTGGGTTCACGCCCCACGCATGGCAGTTGTCACTATGTTTTTCTCTATAGCTGCGCTAGGCATGCCCGGGTTAGGTAATTTTGTTGGAGAATTTCTAGCCTTATTAGGTGCCTTTCAAGCAAATACATACGCCACTGTCGCCTCAGCCTTTGGTTTGATATTGGCTTCGGTTTATTCTCTGTGGGTTATTCAAAAGGTCTTTCAAGGTGGCTTCAGTGATTCTAGGTTTGAAGTTTCTAAACTGAGAGACTTAGATCGGCGAGAAATGTGTTATTTCGCTTTAATGATGTTTGGATTGATCTGGATGGGTTTATACCCCCAGCCATTTCTAAATTTAGCAGAACCGGTTCTGGCTTCATTACTGGCTAGTACACAGAGTGCGACAATGGCCGCGACCCTAACCACGGGAGCAGGGCTCTAATGATTAGTTTCGATGATTTATTGCCATTGCTTCCACTGCTCATAGTGTCTTTAACAGTTGTTATCACAATGATAGTGATTGGTATTAGAAGAAGCTTTATCCTTTCAGGGACGTTAACAATACTGGGATTATTGTTAGCGGCTGTCGTGGCAATGGTAATGCTCCCTTGGACCGATCAACAGGTAACCCCACTGTTAGTTATTGATCAATACAGTTTGCTTTTTACGGTAATCACCTGTGTTGCATCGATGTTTATAGCAGTCTTTAGCTTTCCTTATTTTTTCAAGTTAGACGATGACAAAGAAGAGTTTTACCTACTTATCGGCCTCGCCACAGTTGGCGCTATAGTTATGGTCAGCAGCAATCATTTTGTTAGCACGGTACTCGGCTTAGAAACTTTAAGCATGTCTCTATACGGGATGATCGCTTATCCTCTGCACAGCAAACACTCGGCAAATTATCCATTAGAGGCTTCGGTAAAATATTTAATTCTATCTGCCGGCGCCTCCTGTTTTATACTTTTTGGTATGGCTCTCATTTATGCCCAAACAGGGACTCTAAGCTTTACTAGTCTGGCCGCGCTCGATCCTGAGTTTAGATTAAGTGAAGGGTATACGGTTGTAGCTCTTTTATTGGTGTCAACTGGGATGGCCTTCAAGCTGTCTCTAGCACCGTTTCATCTTTGGACGCCAGATGTGTATGAGGGGTCGCCACTGCCGGCGACAGCCTATTTGGCTACCGTTGGAAAAATGGCAATGGCTGTGCTGTTACTCAGGTTTCTAGCTAGTACTGAAGCACTTTCGTTTGGCGCAATCCCCACTGTTTTTTCATTGATAGCCATTACCTCGATAATTACCGGCAACTTGTTGGCTTTACTGCAAGAGAATCTCAAACGAATCTTGGCTTATTCCTCTATAGCCCATATGGGATATCTCTTGATTGCAGTGGTGGCCAGTTATGCCAACGACGGTGGTATTAGCGTAGAGGCAATTAGTTTTTATTTGGTTGCCTATGTTGTTATGTCTCTTGGTGCATTCGCTATTCTGTCGGTAGTTTCTTCCAGTGAAAATGAGATTGACCAAGTGGCAGACTATCAGGGCTTATTCTGGCGATCACCTTGGTTGGCAACCATGCTCATTTCCATGTTGTTGTCTCTAGCTGGCATTCCATTGACGGTTGGTTTCATCGGGAAGTTTTACATTTTTTTTGCCGGTGTTGAATCATCCCTTTGGGTATTGTTAGCGGCTCTGGTCATTGGTAGTGGTATTGGACTGTATTACTACTTACGCATTGTGTACATAATCATTCAGCCCTTGAAAACGCATAACAAAACTAATTTTCCAGTAGCGGGCATCGAAAGCGTGAGCTCGTATTTTGTGATTGCACTGCTGTTCATCATGTTAATTCTTTTGGGTGTCTACCCTTCGCCGTTGGTATCTTTGATTGAATCTGCATCGAGTTTTATTTAGCATTTTCTTGCCGTCGTTCTTTGAAAGCTCTAACCATTCCTAGCTGCTCGCCGCTTCAGGTTGCGCCATCGGGGTCATCGGCTAGCCCAGCCCGAACTGACTTAGTCTAAATACGGGGTACTGCCTGAATGCAGTCAGATCCCCTCCTTTACTTGCAGCGCTATTTCCTTGCTCTTGTTGTATTTTTAATTATTGGGCTAACTGTAGGCGCATCGCGCACCAGCCATTCTCAGATTTCGCAGAACCGTAAAGATTTGGATCGCGATGCTTTAGCTCATGGACTCCCTGTGAATAGTGACGACGATGATCTTTTGGCGGATGCTGTTCGGCTGTCTGGCGATGTAACTAAAGGGGAGTGGGAGGGTTGATTCGTTTGGGCTCCAACATAACCGCTTAGCTTATTTGGCAAAATCCAAAGGTGCGGTGACTATGGCTATCATTCCCGCCGCAGCTCAGGATGGTTTTAACGGCGAAGTTGATCTGCTAGTTGTCATCGATATGTTTGGGCGTATCCAGGGGGCTAGGGTACTTCAGGATATGCCGAGCTCTGGCTTATATGGAATGCTAAGAATTATCGAATTACAGTCGGTGAAATTATTTGAAGGCAATACCTTTAGAGACATCCAGCGCCTGAGTTGGCAGACAACACCTGCGGATAATGAGCATGCCCTTTTTGTCAGCGCGCCCGTTACGCCAAAAACCGTTTCAGCCTAAATATATGATGTGTTGATTTTTTTCAATCCAACCGGATAGCTTTTCTGCAGGCAGGGTCCACTAACATTTAAGAATCCGTTTTCGAGACGTGCCAAGGTCTACGGGCAGGCTCACCCGACTTACCTAACTGAACTATTCGACTACTTGGCTTCTGTAACGAGCTCAAAGCATCTGGGTCGGGACTGCTCTGCTGGGGATGGATAATCAACACCGGCCCTGGCAAATTATTTTGATCAAGTGATAGTAACAGATAGCAGTGCCGCTTAAATTGAGGCGGCGCCGCGAACGGCTATTATTGATTACAGGGTGGCGTTGGCGGAGGATCTCAGCCTTGAGCCGATTAGTGCTAATTTAATTGCTCCGTATTGGTTTAAAATAGAGAGCTTTTTGAGACTGTAGACACCGTATTGAAACCGAGACGTATAGTGGCGGTTTAATCCTACGGCATCTTCTCTTTTGGGGAGGCAGCAGATAGGTTTATCGACGAGTTTAATCACTAGACGCTATGGGGTTGCTGGTCGTAAGAGCTGCGTTTAGTTGAGCAGGGATACAGTGGGTTGGAATTTCCCTATGAGAAGATCCCTAGTCTAAATTTTACGATGACCTTAGCTAGGACTCAGAATCAAGTGCAGCAATATCTTCGCAGTTGGATTGGTGTAAATAAATACATTGAGACCCATGAGCGTGATCCAGTGCCAGCACCTGCCGATAAGCTAAAAATAACTTGGGAAAATGAACTGACCAAAACAAAAAGCTGGCCTTTGGTTCTTGTTTTATGGCGTAAATCGTAACTGCGAGGGGCAACTGCCTTGGTATTGCCATGTGAGCAGACTATCATGGTCTCGGAAGAATACTGGCGAGCTTGCACTTCATAATGAGTAAATATGCAAAACAATAAAGTTTCAGTTATCGGTGGTGGTAGTTTTGGCACTGTCATAGCAAATATCATTGCGACCAACGGTTTCGATGTTCAATTTTGGATGCGCAGCAGCGAACAGGTAGCGCAAATAAACAACATGCGTGAAAATCCTCAATACTTGCCCGGTTATAAACTTAATAGCCGAGTTTACGCTACGATAGACATGGCGGAGGCTGTGCATGACAGTAAAGTTGTGTTTGTGGCTGTGCCTAGTTTGTCTTTTAGAGAGGTGGTCAAGGGGGTTGTTCCTGAATTAGATTCTGATGCAATGCTCATTAGCACGACAAAAGGCGTTGAGGCAGGCACTTTTCTGCTTATGAGTCAGGTGTTAAGCGAAGAGTCCCCAAAGTCGAAGATTGGCGTTCTCAGTGGTCCCAACTTGGCGAAGGAAATAGCATCAGGGCATTTAACTGGCACTGTTATCGCCAGCAGTCACGAAGAAGTCAGAAACGGTGTGAAGGCGCTGTTAAAATCCGAAACGTTTAGAGTTTATGCCAATGACGATATGTTTGGTGTAGAGCTTGGCGGTTCTCTTAAGAACATATATGCGATTATAGCGGGCATTGCCGGAGCCCTAGGAATGGGGTTTAACACTAACAGTATGTTGATAACACGCAGTCTTACAGAGATGGCTAGGTTTGGCCGTAAACTCGGTGCCGACCCGATGACTTTTCTGGGACTTGCTGGCGTGGGGGATCTTGTGGTTACTTGCTCTACGCCTCTTAGTCGCAACTACCGGTTAGGTTTTGCGCTAGGGAAAGGAGGGACAGTGAAGGATGCGGTTGCCGAGATTGGACAAGTTGTCGAAGGGGTGAGTACGGTTAAGCATGTGAAAGAAAAGGCCGATGAGCTGGGGGTCTACATGCCACTGGCTAATGGTTTATACAAAGTCATCTATGAGCAACAATCTATAAAGAATATGATAGCCTCTCTAATGCTGGGAGAGCAGGCATTAGATGTCGAATTTGAAGCCCATCAAGAGAAAGTACTTAGCAATGAGGATGTGTAATGACAGACAAGTTTGAAGACACAGTCGATAACCTTAAGCAGTCATCGCAGTGGGTTCGCGTTCCGTTTATGTTGGCTTATGGTTTTGTTCTTTATCTGATTTTTGTTCCTGTAGTTATTGTAATGATGACAGCGCAAATAATTTTCGCCCTGAAAACAGGAGAAAGCAATCGCAACCTTAGAGGGCTGGGGTCGGTCGTACAGCAGTATGTATCCCAGATAATCGACTACATTACCTATAATTCGAATGAGCGGCCGTTTCCTTTTTCTGACTTCCCAGAAGAAGACCTCTCTGTGGTTGAGAAATCTGCAGCCAAGAATCAGGAGCCGTCAGCTCAGTTTGAAGACTCTGATTCTAAGCCGAAAGCGGCAAAGAAGGCTAAAAAGCCCGCTGCTAAAACAAAAACTGACGAAACCTCAGCCGCTAGTAGCGAAACTCCTTTGGCCACTAAAAAACCAGCAAGAAAGAAAGCACCGGCAAAAAAGAAGCTCAAGTCTGCACTCCCCGAACCCGTTGATGCAGACGTGGCGACAGCTGAAGCTGATTCATCAAGTGAAGACGCTGAGTCGAAGCCAAGTTAGAGCGAGATGTTATTTTTTTATAATCACAGGGTGTTGTAAGGCCGCTATTTTATTACAAAATGCATAATGGTGAGTGACGAAAAGTGATAGTTTATTTGATGCGCCATGGCGAAGCGGAAAAGCAAGCATTATCAGATCCAGCAAGAGAATTGACCCGCCAAGGTGAAATGGAAAATCAGGCCGTGATTGCGAAATTAAACCAACATGCTCCGATGATTGATCATGCAATGATGAGCCCTTATCGGCGTGCTAGACAGACCAGTTCAGCCCTCGG
>CAJWGN010000076.1 GCA_913031035.1 uncultured Gammaproteobacteria bacterium | reverse complement strand
TCTTTTGGGTCTGGCTTAAATTTTAATTATTAATATTGAATGAAAACTAAATATACAAATAGAGGTAAGAAAACAATGTTGTCATGGGATGAATTTGATCAGGACGAAAGTCCAATTCCAGCCGCACCTAGGCAAGCACCAGCACAAGCTGCAGCGCCTACACCTGCGGCTTCCACCACTTCCACAGCACAAGAGCAAAGAAGCGTTGAGCCAAACGTAACTTCAGCGGCCACGCCTACCGCAGTACAAAAAGCAATTCTAGATCTCGCTGATCTAGATGTGAGCGAAGGCATAGAAGAATTAGAAGGCTGCTCTTCGCGAGTGACTGTTGATGAAAAACAAATGATCAACTGCCGCGCTGACCTTAACCAGCTAGTGCCTTTCAAGTATGACTGGGCCTGGAAGAAATACGAAGACGGCTGCGCCAATCATTGGATGCCACAAGAAGTTAATATGACCGCCGACATTGCTCTTTGGAAAAATCCTAATGGGTTAACTGATGACGAGCGCTTGATTATTAAACGAAATCTGGGTTTTTTCTCAACCGCTGATTCTCTAGTTGCAAACAATTTAGTATTGGCAGTATACCGATTGATTACTAACCCAGAATGTCGCCAGTACATCTTACGGCAGGCATTTGAAGAGGCCATCCACACTCACGCCTATCAGTACTGTATAGAGTCTTTGGGGATGGATGAAGGGGAAATTTTCAACATGTACCATGAGGTTCCATCAGTTGCGAAAAAAGCGGCTTGGGGGCTTAAATACACTAAGTCACTCAATGACCCGAAATTCAATACCGGAACACTAGAGACTGATCAGGACTTATTAAAAAATCTAATAGCGTTTTATTGCTGTCTTGAAGGTATTTTCTTCTATTGCGGCTTTACCCAAATTTTGTCCATGGGTAGACGTAACAAAATGACTGGCACTTCTGAACAATTTCAATACATCCTACGTGATGAGTCAATGCATCTGAATTTTGGCATCGACATGATCAATCAAATCAAGCTAGAAAATCCAGAGATCTGGACTGACAGCATGAAAGAAGAAGCGACACAAATGATTTTGCAAGCTGCCCAGCTAGAAATCGAATATGCCCGAGACACTATGCCTAGGGGAGTATTGGGAATGAACGCTGCAATGATGGAAGAATATTTGCAGTTTATCGCGAATCGCCGTTTAGTACAGATTGGTTTGCCAGAGCAATTTCAAGGTGTCGAAAATCCGTTCCCTTGGATGTCTGAAATCATGGATTTACGTAAAGAGAAGAATTTCTTCGAAACACGCGTAATAGAATATCAAACAGGAGGCGCTTTATCCTGGGATTAATCTACACATGTCGCTTAGTAAGAAGTAGCATCGAGGAGGTTAAATATGAGTGAAGAGAAGCACTTTGAAAACGACCCTGAGCGAACCTTAATCACTCTAGAGCAGCTGAGCCAAACAATAGAAGTCATGACAAGTGTCGTTAATCGTCTACGTCAACATTTGAGCGAGCAAATGCACGCCAAAATGGAAGAGCAACAGGAGCAGACGAAGGTTGACGGTAAGCAAGACGCCGATCTAACCAAAGATTCTGCTACTTTGTCGGTGACTACGGCATGCGATGAGCAGCAAGAAAAGACAGCAAATCAAGAGACGACCGCCGATTCTGCAGAAAAGAAAAAGGAGAGCTTTGTTGTTGAAATCCGGCAGCAAAATAGCAATCTTACTCGCAAGAACGGGAAGACCTTGCATTAAGCTTCTTGGAAGTCTTAGAACCTTTGCTGATAGCATCAGCAAAGGGTTTTAATGTCTGCTGTGAAGAATAAGGTTGGGGCAATACTATTGGCTGCCGGTTCCAGCAGCAGATTTGGAGCATCAAAACTGCTCGCTGAGCTCGAGAGCGGCACTACGGTTTTTGCTCAAACTTATCATCGCTTAAAACTCGCAGTCAGTGAGGTGCTAGTCGTTACCCGCCCCGAAATTGCTCGCCAATTAAAAGTTATAAGTCCAGAACTGCTCGTATTTGATAATGCACATAACGGCATGGGCGCAACCTTAGCCTTTGCCATTAGAAACACCTCTTCCTGGGATTCCGCTCTGATTTGCTTGGCAGACATGCCATTTATAAGTACAGCGACTTACAAAAAAATTGCCTGCGCCAGTGATCCTCAATCTATCGTGGTGCCTATTTGCGAGGGAAAAAAGGCAAACCCTGTATCGTTTGGCAGCCACTTTTTCTCAGAGCTTCAAAATTTGTCCGGTGATACAGGCGGGCGGGAAGTACTAAAGCGACATCTCGATTCAATAAGAAACCTTCAGATCACAGAACGCGGGGTCCTCGACGATATAGATACCCCTGCTGACTTAGTTCGTTTGCAATCCTAGCGTCTGCCATCATTCACGTTCCTCTATTGCAAGAAGACTCACTTTAGCCCTAAAATCACTTGATCTACAATGGCCTAAATATGAAAAAAATTAAAAACGAGTCAGAATTACTTAAAGAAGCTATTCGAGTTGGCGTTCGCTATTTTGAGGCCAGGGGCGCCGGTAAGTTTGAAGCCACTGACCATATCGACATAAAAATCAGAGCCATTTACTTACTTTTAGTTAAAGATAAGGTAGTTCAGCCCTTAGCAAGCAATGATGAAACATTGCCAAACATGCGCCATAAGCTTGCTATTTGGATTTCCAAAAACCTTCCCTCCGACCACTATTTATTGCAGTAACGCCGATGAGCTCAGCCATTTTAAAAGTTGTCAGTTACCAAACCGTTTTCTCAAAACTCGCACTTTGGCTATTTTTGTACAGTATTGGCGGGCAGTTATTAGCTGATAGCGATTCGGCACTGCTGGCTATGGAAGACCCCTCCAACCCGCTACTACAAATAAGCACTTCGCGAGGCAACCTATTTGTCGAACTTTATCCTGACGAGGCACCTCAAAATGTTCGCCGCTTTTTAAGCTTAGCTGCAGGCGAAATTGAATTAGTCGACAGGAATACCGATACTATTTTCAAGCCTCGGTATTATGACGGCATGTCGTTTCATCGAGTAATACCAGGCATTCTTATTCAAGCTGGCAGCCCCGCTTACAACCCACTAGGCGCACCCAGTGATTTGTTGGAGGATGAGATCAATGCCAACATTCTTGGCCTGGACAAAGAAAATGTCTTGCTTCCCGACTCCACCACAAACCCCATCCTGAACATCACAAGCGCCGACGAATTTTCGAAACAGCTGTTACAGCCACTTTATAAAAGTATGAGCATTGAAACTGCTAACGATCTCATCGGGCAGGAAGAAAAAATCGCAACAAGATTACGTACTATGACTATAAAAGAGCTTTATCAGCTTTTAGGGTATACCTACAGTGAGGAAAATGTAAGCCGCCCTATCCAGTCTGGCGTCTTAGCCTTAGCCAACTCTGGCCCGAATTCCAATGGGCCTGAATTTTTTATCAGCATGACGGATTCAGAGCAGCTTTCTGGCAAATATACTGCTATTGGATCTGTAATAGAAGGAATGGACGTGGTTGGGAGTATTGGGAGCCAAGCGATAAACCCTCTAAAAGCAACCCGCGCCAGCACTGTAATTTACGCAATAGAAAAAATAAACTAGCAATGTAAATAGAGGTCTCTCATGTCTAAAAAAAATCGTAAGGCAGATCAGGGCACATACGCCCTATGCATCACCGTTGGATTCTTTGCTGGGCTGGGGCTTACGCCCATGTTTAATAATGCCATGATTCCACCTTTAATAGGAATTGCTGGCGGATGCGCTATCGGTTATTACATCACTCATAAAAGCAGAGCCAAGAAAAACTAAGCAACTTGATGGCAGTTATTTCTGCCTAAATGCCATACACCGCAAAGTTCTTGATAACTTTTCGTAATTAAACGATCTGATTTAATGGGATTTTGGCGTCCGCGCAACATATAATTAAATCTTGGCAAACTAAGCCTCTGCGCCCAGAATTTTTCTCCTATACTCAATGAAGAACTGTAATAAAGTCTTCTAATTCGGGTGAAGTAGTGGAAAAAGTATTTATCATTGATAGCGTTCGCGGCGCTTGCATAGAAGCTTCCAAATCATGGCGGCTGACTACTACCAGCATCTATAAAGAAAGCAATCATATTCAATTGTTGTCCCTTCTCGCAGATAAGGCACTAGCGCTTGTCGTATACAATCTCGATAAAAAACAACATCAGCTAGAAGACCTTATCACTGTGGTAAACGCCAACCGACAAGAGAAAAACAAACCTATTTTAATCGTAAGTAATGACCAAAAAAAACTCGATAGCCTATTGGATTTCGACATTCAGGGAATCGAGTTTTGTAATTCCAGTGAAAGCTTAGACTATGTTCAATATCGCGTTAGCCACCTTTTAGAACAGCAAAGGCTTGCTCGCCATCAGTCTCGAATACTTATAGAATTTAAAAACCGTTATAAGGTATTAGTTGAAAGCGCCTCCGAGGGGATAATTCAATACAATGGCACTGGAGAAATAAGCTATGCAAACCCTAAGGCTCTCAAGCTATTACGCTATTCTCTAGAATCAATTAAAAAAGTAAATGTATTACATCTTCTTGCAACTTCCGATAAGAATATAGAAAACTCAGGGAATGCACTCGCTGAGCTGACCGGAGATATGCTGCAGAACAAAGCATTTACCTGCAATCGAGTATTAATCCGCAATTCACAAGACATCAATATAGTGACCGAAATCAGCTGCAATAGCGTGCTTGATGCAGAGGGTTTAGTGAACGGTCACATTATGATGTTTCAAGATATCACCGCCCGGACTTTGAATGAACAGCGGCTAATTAAACTCGCCAAATATGACGTGCTTACCGGTCTATCGAACCGCAGCAAGTTCCATGATTTTACCGAAGGAAAGATAGCCTATTGTGCTCGCGACAATAAAAAACTTGCCTTATTATTTATCGACATTGACCACTTTAAAAATATTAATGACAGCATGGGCCACGATGCCGGAGATGAGCTCTTGGTGTCTATTGCCGAAAGATTACGCAACTGTATTCGGGAAACTGACTTAGTAGCAAGAATTGGAGGCGACGAATTCGCGATCACCCTACTGGAGATGGGAAGTCCAAATCAGGTAACAAGAATTGTTCAACAAATCCTTGAGGTATTACGCAAACCGATCTTTATTCAATCTCAGGAAATTAATATCTCGGCTAGCATCGGAATATCTCTCTACCCCGAAAGCGGCTCCGACGTCAAAACACTCACCAAAACCGCTGACACCGCTGTCCACCAAGCAAAAGCTGATGGCAGAAATACCTATCGATTCTTTTCCAGCGAAATCCAGAACCGAGTAATTGAGCAACATTCCTTAGAATTAGCACTGAAAAAAGGTCTATTAAATGACGAATTTTTCATGCATTACCAACCCTTAATTGATGCTTTAAGTGGAAAAGTCGTGGGGCTAGAAGCCCTGATACGCTGGCAGCATGAAGACTGGCCAAACATCGGCCCTGATCAATTTATCCCAGTAGCAGAAGAATGTGGCTTACTACCAGCTCTTGGGAAGTGGGTGCTCGTCAATGCCTGTAAACAAGCTGTGAAGTGGCTAAAAGATAGTGCTATCGCATTTGATTTTCCGGTTTCGATCAACCTTTCACCCAAGCAGTTAATTTATAGTGACTTCGTTGAGGTCCTGATAGATGTCCTCCATGAAACCCAGATACCCCCCGAAAACCTTGTTTTAGAGCTAACCGAAACTGCCGTTATGCAAGACCCCGAAGCTGCAATAACCACCCTCGGGAAAATAAGTAAAGCCGGGGTCAAGCTAGCAGTCGATGATTTCGGAACAGGCTACTCCTCACTTAATTATCTGAAACGACTGCCAATCAACAAACTGAAAATTGATCGCTCTTTTGTCAACGACATAGGTGTAGACCAAAATGGCGAAGCTATCGTTAAAGCAATCTTGGCACTGGCTCATAGCTTGAACCTACAAGTAGTTGCTGAAGGAGTAGAAGAACAATTCCAGGTAGACTTTCTCCGCGGCCATGAATGCGAGGTCTTACAAGGATATTTTTTCAGCCGACCACTCCCAGTTGATGCCATCGCAGATCTACTGCGACAGGAAAAAATCAAGTGGAGCACACCGGTAACGGAGATAGGTAACAAGCCGGGAAAGTTGCCTGGAAAACTTGACCCCCCTTTTCACTAGCTCCCCTATCACTCCTCGCCCATAGAACATTATTGAAATTAAACAAGGGAATTAATTGCCTGATATTGGGCGCTTTTTTTCAAGTCAGTGCTATAGTTTTAATAGTGAAAACTGAAGCGGGGCATGATTTAACAAACTCCCCACAAATAAGGTAGACGACAATTCAAGGAAGAAGTATGAGAAAAATGGAATTGGCAAAAAAGCTAGCTGAAATGACCGAAAGCATGGATATAGCACGGGCAGAGCGAAATTCAAAAGTCAAAAAGATTTATCACCAAACTAATCCCGAAGGTTGGGATGCACTAAAAATTATCCTTAACTATTCTGAGCCCTCTTTAGAAAAAAGAGATGCTTAGCGCTTGTGGCCAACGTGCGAGATTCAACTCTACTTAAGAGGCCGGCGCGGAGGCGCTTACACGCGAAAAAACCCGGCAGGCTTAAGCGCTGGACTGTTTTTTCTTATACCATCGTCATACTTAGCCTTCCGGCTAAAGCAGAATCCCCTCAAGCTGCCGCCGGCACAGAGGTAAAAAGCTGGCTACCTCGCACTCTGAATCAATCTCTACGAGAGTCTTTATCGGAAGTCATAGATCATGTCAACACACGAGCAGGATGCCTTAGCGTCCTAGAAGGCAAGGTGAGTGAGAGCGGTGACCAACTAAACCCAAAATTTATAGTAACTTGCTCAAGCATGGGTAATGTCACGCTTAATTTTGTCTACTGGCAAAGTGATATTGAAGATAGTTTTCGCGGTATTACCTATCTCGAAAAACAGAAGGAGCAGGTTTTTTCGGTTGCCGAACAACAGCGCCTAAAGCTATTGAAACTTCGCAATGATAATAGTGAGCTGATAGCCAATTGCCAGACCCAAGTAGAATCAAAACTAGGCGATAATGCGCTCTATAGCGAAAGTGACGTGAAGATTAGTCAGCGAGGTGAATTGCCCATAGTATATATAGAATTTAGCGCGGGACCGTCTGAATTCTCCCCCGCATACACTGCAACTTGTCGCCGAGACATAAGTCAATCAATCCAAATGACCATATTTCTACGTAACAGACGTTAAATCTGTAACGCTAGAGCTCTATGGTTTCCTGAAATATTTCTTGTTCGTATGGCGGTAGCGATTCTAAAATTTGCTTACCATATCTTTTAACCACTAACCGCTCATCGAAAATAGTTATCTTACCGGTATCGGATTCATTTCGGAGTAATCTGCCACTTGCCTGAACAAGCTTGAAGGCTGCATCAGGAACCGCTAGGGTCATGAACGGATTTTTACCTTGCAATTCAACCCAAGCCGAAAGGGTCATTTCTATTGGATCATTCGGTACAGAAAAAGGTATTTTGGCAATTAGTACATGTACACAATACGCCCCGGGAAGGTCAACTCCCTCGGCAAAGCTAGACAGCCCAAAAATCAGACTCCCCTCACCGTCATCTATTCGCTTGCGGTGGTACTTTATAAGTTCTGATTTCTGGTAATCGTCCTGACAAAGAATCAAATCTCTCCACTCAGCAGATAATCCTTGGATAACATCATTCATTTGACGGCGACTAGTGAAGAGCATCAAAGAAGCGGATTTTTTATCCACCATCTGGGGAATAGCCTTAATAATAATCTCGGTATGTTTTAGACTATTCGAAGGCTCACAGTTTATCTTAGGAATTATCAATTTAGCTGAATTTGCGAAATCAAAGGGACTCGGTATAGATAAATACTTAGTGTGTTCAGGCAACCCCGCGCGCATCTTGAGAACGCCAAATTCACCCAACGCAGATAAAGTCGCCGATGTAAGCACCGCGCCCCCGCAGGTTTTCCATAACCGTTCCTGAAGGTTTTCCGCCGCCAAAACCGGACTTGATGAGAGGCCAATATCGGACACGCCTTCGTTGTCGTTAAAGCTAAGCCATCGGGCTCTAGGAACAACCCCTGCCGGGTCTACGATGGCAAAGCTGCGCCAAAGCTCCGCATTCGAATCAGCTCTACGCTCAATACTACCCACCAGGGGATACCATTGTTCAGCAATCTGGCGAAGTTTTATATCAGAGCCATCCTCCATGTCTTCCTTTAAGGCATCACTAACGGACTGAAAGCTGTTGCCAAATCGAGAAAATAGGTGTGCTAGATTTTCTGCTACAACTCGAATTTCATCAGGCACTCGGCCTAATTCAAATGTGTATTGAGCACGGTTCTCATAACTATCAACTTTATCAACCATTGAAAGCGTCTGTTCTAACAACAACCAGACACTTTCTAAATTATCTCTAAGTTGGAAAAGTAAATTTCTCGATATCTCTTCTCCTTTCGTATCAAGAAACCCATCATTCATTAGCTTTTGCAGTATTGGTTCACAGCGCTCTATCCAGGCGATAGTAGATCGCACTTTAGTGTAGGTAGAGAAATGATTATTGCTCTTAATGGGAAGGTGATGGGCCTCGTCAAATATATAGATGCATTTTTCTGGTTCGGGCAAGATCGCCCCCCCGCCAAGTGCCAAATCAGTTAGAACTAAGTCATGATTCGCAACGATGCAGTCGGCACTGTCCATCGAATCCCGTGCCTGATAAAAGCAGCAATTGCGAAAATGACTGCACTTAGGCCCCATACACTGCCCGGTATCTGCAGTCAGCGGTTTCCACACAGTATTATGTAAAGGGCTTGCCCAGTCGTCTTTATCACCTTGCCAGCGCCCAGCGCTCAGCTCAGTTAGCATGCTTTCGTACAATGCTGTATTCGCCGTATCCGCTCCGTCTACAGCCTCTCCATACAAATCCATCATCGCATTTAAACTGTCATTACCCTCCAGCAGCATATCCAATTTGGCTAAACACAAATAGCGCCCCCGACCTTTAGCCAATGAATAGCTAAATTTTAAGCCAGAATCGTTAACTATTTCAGGTAAATCTTTAAGAACCACCTGCTCTTGTAAAGCAACTGTAGCGGTAGCGATGACAACTTTGTAGCCTAATTTTTGAGCTAGCGGCAATACCGCCAACACATAGGCTAACGTTTTGCCGGTGCCAGTGCCCGCCTCCACAACACAGATAGGGGGCGAATCACCGGAATCTATGGTCGCCAAACATTTCGCTATTTCAGCGATCATTAGTCGCTGGCCGTAGCGCGGGGTTAACTGTTTAGCATCTATGAGTTGCTTATAAGCTGACTGGATCGACTCTTTTACTTCATCTGTCAGCATTAATTGGATTCCATAGCTAAGCGTATAATCAGGTGTATCGTCAGGTGCATAGTTAGATAAATAGTTAGGTAAATAATGACGAGCATAGCTATTTACTTAGCCATGGCACATCAAATCCACTGACAAAAGTGGTGCAGTAAACATGTCGCGCCAAATTATAGCACCTGCAGCCAATTTGAAACGATAAACTGGCAGAGACTGGCGACAAACAATCAAGCTAAATAAAGCTATTTAGCAGTAGAAGTAGTGCCACATAACTCGGGAAAAGAAAGAAGTTCTGTTAAACTATTACCCTGAGCTACAAAACAGCCAAACTAACCTTACACCGTCGCCGGATTAATCAAACACATGACAACTGCTTCTATAAAGAACACCGCAGATTTAGCAAAAGAATCAGATTCAAGAAAAAGTGGAGAGACTCCAGAAATCAAAACAACCAGCAGTACCAGCAACACTGGTGAGGCCGCGACAAAAGCGTCTGAATCAGCAAGCGCCGCCAAAGCTGCAGGGCCAGATGTAAAAGCGCCCGAATCAGCGAAGGCCCCTAAAACTGAAAAGCCGGAAGCAGAAGCGCCTGAAATAGCAGCAGCCGCTAAAACAACAGAACCCGATGTAAAGTCCGCCGATCTCTCTAAGCCTGCAGAGCCAGAGAGCCCGGTTGCTCAAACGAAGGATATGGATAAAGAAGAAACTGAGGCAGCTAGCATTCAAACTGCCATTCCTGAAGAAGCTGGTAGCCTAGATCAAACCAAGACCAAACCAGCCCCGAAGTTGCCACCCGAACCTGCTACTGCTGAGCAAGTTGCCGCTTATTCTGACTCGCTAAACAAACTGAGTTTTAAAAATACGATAAAGCTTTATGAACTGCGCGGATACCTCAACAGGGCCCAAAAATCGATTACTGAACCTGGATCTGAGCTTGCCAGTAAAGTCGTAGAGATGCTGAGTAAAATTGAAGCTCTCCTTGATCAAAACAAAGTTCATCAGGAGCAGCTAAACTCGAATACAGAATCACTCCTAGAAGGCTTGAAAAAGTTTCTTGAGGACGGTCAGTCCCACGAAGCGCTGCCGGCTTGGGATAAGATCCAAGGCAATATTAGCAATACCTCTGGCAAAACACGGGCTGATCTCCAAGAAAAAGCCAATGCATACAAAACTAAAATAAACGAGCTGCGAGATTGGAAAATCTTTGCAGCAACTGAGAAGAAGAAGCAATTACTTACCCAGATACAGCATCTTGTTGATTCTAAAATGCATGCTTCAGATCGTTCTAAGCACATCGCAACTATGCATAAAGAATGGAAGCTACTTGGGCGTTCTAATCAAAACGAAGAGCTATGGAAAGAATTTAAAGTACTTTCTGACAAAGCCTACGAGCCATGTAAAGAATATTTCAAACAACGCAAGCAGCTTATGGCTGAAAACCTAAAGCAGCGCCGCGTGCTATGCGACCAACTTGAAAAAGACTTAGCGGAACTCGATACGGAAACTGTGGACATCTCTGCAGTCAATAAATTGGTTAAAGGCGCCGAAGAAAACTGGAAGAAATACGCTCCCATCGAGCAATCCAAAATTAAAAGTCTGCAAAAGCGCTACTACGATTTGCTTAACCAACTCCGCAAGTTACGACGCACAGAAATGCGCGACAATGGCAAAGCAAAGCAGCAGTGTATTGATGAGGCGATAGCCTTAGCGCTACTCGAAGACAACAGAAAGGCCATGAACGAAGCTAAAGCACTTCAACAACGTTGGAAGAAAATCGGACCGACTTCGTTTAAAGAAGACCGAAAGTATTGGGATGAGTTTAGAGCAGCCTGCGACAAATTATTCGAACAGCGCAACCAGGAAGCGGAAAAACTTCAGACTGCGTTAAAAGAAACCGAAGAAAGTCTAAGAGTCACACTGAAAGAGCTGGAACAATTAGAGACCCTCGACGAAGAACAATTCCGTGGCTGCCGGTCTGAATATCAAACTCTAGCGCAAAAATTTTCCAACGATCTAGATCCAAGATTAAAGCAGCAGCGCGCACAGCTGACAGAACAATTTAACAGCATCAAACGCAAAATAGACATGCGGTTTAAGTCATTGCCGGACAAAAAGTTTTTACAGTTAAAGGAAAAACTAGCATCGAAAATCGCTCTGCTAGAGAAAGTTGAAAGTGAACTCAATGAAATTACTGACGCAGAAGGCTTTTCTAAGCACCTTAAAACCTTAGACACCACTTCATGGAATGAGCTTCCTAAAGTAGGCAATGAACCTCTTGATAGCGCGCTGAACAAGCGCTGGAAGAGCCTGACCGCCCTCAAAACTCCACAAGACTTTTCTGCGTTAGTAACCAATGAGACAGAAGCCTTGCGCAAACAGTGCATTGAGCTAGAGATTCGCGCGAACATGGATACCCCAGATTCAGATCAAGCCACCAGAATGGAAATCCAATTAGCGCAGCTCAAAAATGCTTTTGGTAAATCAAAACCAGACAGACAAGAAAACACCAAGTACGCCAAGCAAATAGAGATACAAAGCCTTTGCTTTGGCCCACTCAATACCGACAAAAAACAGCCTTTAACGAATCGGTTAGCAGCAGCTATCCAGCGTTTGATCTAGCTGCTTATCCACCCTTACTCGATTTTGTAGCGCCCTATAACCGGGTTGGCGTAGCTATAAAGCCACGTCTTTACGAGTGAGGGCTCTACTTGACGCAGTCGATCATTAAAAAAAGCGCGAGATGTCGGAGAGACTTCGTGAGTATCGAATCCTGGACTTAGGAGGTGCAGGGGCAGCATTCCATCTTGCTTTAGTCTGCTAATTGCGAGGTAATTACTGTCCGATAGTGCATAGTTTTCCAAAATTTGCACATCGATGTCAGCAGCAATGTGTTCTGGTTGATCATCAGCAATCTTAAACTCCTTGCCAAAAGCGACATGCACAGCCCCCTTGAATCCAACCATTCCAGTGACAATGCTATTGATATCTGTTGATTCATCTTTTTCGAAACTACCTGTCTTCTCTATCTGATACAGCTCTTGAGCTTTTAATAAATCACAGGGGTCATATTCATAGGAAATACTCACTGGAACAATATGGAGGTTGTTAAGGCTCTTACCCAGTGACACTTCACGATTGCCCATTGCGAGCATTTTTAACAAGGCTGGGTCGGTTTTATCAATGCCGTCTTTAGCCCTCCCCTCCCTCTGTGCAATCCAAACGTTCTGCCCATTAGCTACGCTATGATGAATATACTCAGACATTAGCTTCAACGAAGTTAACAACTCACGTCCCTTTAATGACCTTCGCACAATAAAGCTTTTGTTTAAGCGCATGAGGTCGGATACGAATGGTTTTTTTAACAGATTATCGCCTATGGCAATTTGGAGGGTTTCATGGTTCGCGTGATAGAGCATGTAGTTTACAAAAGCAGGATCCATCACGATGTCGCGATGATTACTTATAAACAGATAGTTACGGCCTTCTTGCAAATTCTCCAACCCGGAATGAGTCAAGCCTGTGGTCGTATCTTCGATCATTTTGTCCATGTACTGAGCGATCACGTCCTGCATCGACGAGATATTATGTACACCTTTAAGCTGGCCTTTTAGCTTAAGCTCAGCTGCAAAGCGCATAGCATTAGGCATCATCCGAGTCAGGCGGGGAAAGTAAAACCGAGCAATGGTGGTTAGGAACTCAGGGTTCTTAATAAGCTCATCTAATACCGGCCGTATTTCATCATCCAAATAGGGTCGGATATCTTTATACTTGTCCAAGAACTACTTCCTTAAAATTTAACAACGTAATTGTTACTTGTTAACTAAAACATCAACTCATAAGCGCGTCATTATAGCCCAATTAAAGAAGCAGGACGTGTAGTATTTGTCTGGTCTATTCCATTCTGAGCCGGCTCAACATCGAGCTTACCCGCTGTCGGCAAACCTGCCGTCAAATGATCTGAGAACTGTAGATTTGCTAAATTAGCATAGAGCGGGCTAGAGCTAAGCAACTCTCTATGTGTACCCTGCGCTACAACCTTGCCCTTATCAAGAACCACTATTCTGTCAACATTCACTACAGTTGCTAAGCGGTGGGCAATAATCAATGAAGTCCTATTTTTCATAAGCTTATCGAGTGCCAATTGCACCTGCCGCTCACTTTCAGCATCTAATGCGCTGGTAGCCTCATCTAACAAGAGAATTTCTGGGTCTTTAAGGATTGCCCTAGCGATGGCTAGTCTCTGTCGCTGCCCACCGGAGAGACGTATGCCTGACTCACCAAGAAAACTGTCATAACCCTCGGGAAGCTCAGAAATAAAATTATCCGCAAACGCTGACTTAGCCGCCGCGACAATCTGCTCCTCACTAGCGCCTGGCTTTCCGTAGCGGATATTGTCTGACACATTGCCGGTAAACATCGCTGGGGTTTGTGACACCACGCCAATATGGCGGCGCAGTTCAATCGGGTCTAGATCCCTGATTCTGACCCCGTCCAGAGTAATTTCGCCCGTTTGAGGGTCGTAAAAACGCATTAACAAATCAAACAGCGTCGACTTGCCCGCGCCAGAAGGGCCAACTAGTGCCACACTCTCACCGGGCTCAATGTTGAGATTAAAGTCCTGAATCGCATTGACTTCAGGGCGCGATGGATACGCAAAATTTATCCCAACAAGGCCTACAGCCCCTCGAAATGGCTTTGCCAACAGGGCAGGCTTATCCGGCGCAACTATAAGGCTTCGCGCATCAAGTAACTCCATCAACCGCTCGAGGGCGCCCGCAGCGCGCTGCAGCTCACTAATCACCTGACTGATAGCTCCGACTGCAGCTGCCACCAAAACCGCGTAAACAACGAAAGCAGTTAACTCACCAGCCGACATATCGCCGTTGATAACGTCTTGACCGCCGACCCAGATCATTAATCCTACTGCGGCAAAGACCAATGTCATTACTACTGTAATTAAGAATGATCTCGATTTAATACGCTCAATAGCGACATCTAGCGCGGCTTCCACATGGGTGGCAAACTGCGCTCGATCATGTTCCTGGTGGTTGTAAGCCTGCACGGTTTTTATTTGCTGAATGCTTTCACTAACGTACGCTCCAACATTGGCAATTTGGTCCTGGCTACTGCGCGATAAACGCCGCACTCGGCGCCCAAAATACATAATCGGGCCAATGACCAGCGGAATACAAACCAGCACAACTGTGGTTAAGCGCGGGTTTGTAATAAACAGAAAAACAGTACCGCCAATCATTATCAGAATGTTTCTAAGAGCAATTGAGGCGGAAGAGCCAATAACTGACTGAATCAAGGTTGTATCAGTTGTAATCCGTGACTGAATTTCACCGCTGAGATTGGCTTCAAAGTACCCTGGATGTAAGGAGATAATGTGCGAATAAACCGCCTTACGAATGTCCGCGGTTACCCTTTCGCCTAACCATGAAACCCAATAGAATCGAGCGAAGGTACCCAAAGCTTGAAGGAACGCGATAAACATAAAACCAATTATGGCTTGGTTCAGTGACGTCGTTGAACTGGCAACGAATCCCTGATCTACAATAATTCGCACATATTGCACTAGACCAAGGCTCAATCCCGCGGTGAACACCAGAGCGACAATGGCCCAAGTGATTTGCTTGCCATAGGGTTTCAAAAAACGCAGAGCGCGCAAGAGCTCGCTAGTTGTGGATGTATTAGACATCGGCGCAATGTAGCAGTAACCATGCCAATTGCAAAGATTTCAAGCTCAATCAGCCCCATCCAATTGATCCCCAAACCAATTTTTCAAGTTAGGCGGCTCAAATGTGTGCATTGAACTGGCAAAACCCATTATTTCATACCATACTTTGTCACATAAGGAAGCTGTTTGGCATTGTAACGTCGTTTTTAAGACCTATAGCTTCCATGCCACTCCCATCGTGGCTGCTTGAAAAGGAGAGTTCGTGAGTACCAAACAACCAACATCGTTGGTTAAGTTTACTGATGCGGAAACAGCTATTCGAATTTTGGACGATGCAAAACTGCGCTGGTCGGCGCCTTGTTTGCTAAACGACCCATTCGAACTTAACCACCGTTCAAGTCTGAACTTTGATTCCAAAGGACTTCTGGTTGCCTGCGTAAAAGCCACTCTAGGCTTGATTTTTTCTCGAGATGAGCCGTCCGGTAATAGCCCATTAATCAAAGCTATACGCCGCTGGCGAGCCGAAGATAGATTTGAATCCGAAGATGAAGCTACCGAAGTTCTCAAGGAGCTGTTGGCGAGCATGGTCGAACACAGGGACCCAGAACTCCTGGAAATTATGCGAGATTGGAAACGCTATGCAAGCCGGCTACGCATTCTTAGCCTCAGTGACTCCCATGAAAACTTAGCTCTCTGGGACAGCTATGGCGATCGCCACACCGGCATTGCTATCCGCTTTGGCTGCGGCGAAAACAGCAGCTTAGAAAACCCTATAGCAATGAGCTACAGCGACACTCGACCTGAAATTTCCACTCTTGATGAGCAGATTGATATCATCATGGCTCAGCAAAAAACCCACTTTCAAGACTATTTCCCTGACAAGTTTCTGAACAAGTCTAAATCACAGAGCAAAGAAAAAGAATGGCGCTTGTTAGCAACAGTGGATACAGCCCCACAAGACGAATCACTCTGGTTTGACGACATTGGCTTTGCCTCCACAGAAATCAGAGCGGTGTATCTTGGCGCAGGAATGGAAAATACTAAAAAACAAGAAGTAGTCACTATACTTCAGCGTAAATATCCGAAAGCGAGGCAATTTCAAGCCGTTGTTAAAAATAGTCAATTCGAGTTAAATTTCGAAAGACTTAATCCCTAGGACAAATCAATGAGAAAGCCTAATCTATCTAGAAGGCTTTTCAAACAAAGAACCCCTCTTCAAAACAGCTCTTCAAAACCCGCGCGCATGCTGCAGTAAAACCCGTTAGGTCAGGGTATTTTTAAGTTTATGCCAAACACCCGCGACCTTACATAGCACGCGCTGCAAGCTCGTTGATTGGGAGTTATTTGTGCTGGCTGCGCCGGCTCGAGCTTTTTCGTGGCGATTTTGCATCGGTGTGGGGCTCATACCAGCTCTAGAGGATGCTGTGCTCAGTGCCCTCATTGAGACGCGGCGCCGGCGTGGCCACGCGTCAGGTACTGCCGCCGATGCGTTTGATAGCACCGCGTACGCCACAGATGCGATGGCTGTCGATACCAGCGTTTCGCCTCGGTAGACTGAACCACGTTGCGCTCGCCGTGCCTGATCTTGCCGCGGCGACGCAGACGTGGGCCGCCCTCGGCGCGACCGTGTCGCCGCCGCGGCCTATGCCGGAGCGGCCCGATGATCGCCCGCCTGAAAGGCATCGTCGAAGCCGTCGGTACGGATACGGCGGTGATCGACGTCAACGGGGTGGGCTATCTGGTCTTCTGCTCGGGCCGCACGCTGAGCGCGCTGGGCGATGTGGGCGGCGCGGTGAAGGTCGAGGTGGAGACCCATGTCCGCGAAGACCACATCCATCTCTACGGCTTCTCCAGCGGCTCGGAGAAGGCGGCGTTCCGCATGCTGCAGACGGTGCAGGGCGTGGGGGCCAAGCACGCCCTGTCGATCCTGAGCGTGCTGTCGCCGGACGAGCTGTACAACAACGTCGCTCACGAGCACCGCCTCCGGGAGTCGTGCCTCTACATCATCGCCACCGCTGGGCTTGACGACTCGAGCGCGATCAAGGAGCTGTACGACGACATAATAGTGGACGTTTTTAACGGCGTGGACGAGGAATGCAAGTCCGCAGCCTCCGGCAACGCTCCCCCAAACTCCCGCGCTCCGTCACTGACCCCGCCGCACACTCTC
>CAJWGN010000075.1 GCA_913031035.1 uncultured Gammaproteobacteria bacterium | reverse complement strand
TCCGAAACTGCCTTAAGTGAATGCGGTTGGTTTGGCTTGAGGTACAGCATTTGGCCCGGTGAAAGTGTTTGAGTTATCCCCATTGACGTGAAGTCAGTCTCGCCTTTAATGCAGTGAACTGTGACAGGGCCTGTAACCTGATGTTCAGGAAATACTTCGCCTGTTCTTAAAACTATCCGCGCGATCTCCATCTCGTCTATACGGGCAATTACCTTAGACTTTTCAGTAGGTATGTCATTGGCCCAGGTTTTTAGGTCGACGACTTCATTTTCTGCTGCGTGGTGTGTGGCCATTTTTTTGGTCCTTATTCTATTGTTTTTTTGTGTTGTTATTCACCGATATTACTCCTGGCGTAAAAAGAATCAAAGGGGCAGGGTAATTGGACCTGAAGCAGTATCAAGACGATTGGCGTCCCAGATCCAAGACCAAAAAAAACCGCGGACAAAGCCGCGGTTTTTTTACTTGCAAGGCTCATTTGAGTCTCGCTAGCGGTTCGATCTAAATCACTACTCGGTCACAGTAACCGTCATAAAAGCATCGTGATACAGCATGCCATCATCTCCTCTGCCCCATAGCACATACTCACCTGGTTCATCGAAGGTAACCGTAGTGCCGATCATTCCATCTCCAGGAATTATAGGTGGTGACCAATTTAAGCCCCAAGCAGAGTTAGAGCCAGGTCTTGTATCTTCCCAAGGCTTGGGCTGAGGTGGATTAAATGTTGCTTTGCCAGGGCCGCGATAGACGTTCCATGATAGAAACAAACCGTTGAGTTTCTGTACTGTAGGTTGCCATGGAATTCTCAGAGCCATTTGGTTTTGTACCATTTGTTCGGTGACATTTTCGCCGCTACTGGCGGCAATCATGCGAACTGTGTCGGCATTACTCCGAGTTTTAGGTATCCCGTCATCGGTAAGCTGCGTAGTAAAGCTCAGCGGCTCGCCAGCGCGAACGCTGCGTACATGCTTGCCGTCTACTGTATCACCCTGCAGAGTCGTTACCGGCGCTACATTGGCTCTAGACTCTGGACTAGAGGAACCTGCACCCAATGCGCCAGTCTCGGAAGCGATAACCATGTTATCAACCAAATAGTCAGACTTAAGAGTCGCATAAGCGCGGCGCTTTTCGCCGTGAACTGTTAGTTCCCAGACCAGTTCACGATCGCCCCAATCTGCTGGAACATTGACCTCGAAAGTGAAGCGATTGCGGCGCGGCAAGAAGCGAGTCGGTTGACCACGGTCTGCCTGACCAGGCGAGAAGAAATTATTCTCGCCTATTTCTATATCGGGTTCCTCTTCCCAGTTTTCGTTCATATAGCCGAACATAAAGTTAAATGTACCATCTTCGAGAGGGCGCCAGCCTTCGTAAGCTACTTCGACATTCCTTCCGAAGTTGTAAGTAGACTGAGCCTGCGCCAGCGATGTAGCTGCAAAGCCAATTGCCATGAGGCTAAAAACTATAGCCTTGCGCAGCAAGTGAGAGGTTAAATTCACCATTAGTTAGCCTCTTGCAAAGCAACATCGTTAGTCAAGCTCTGGCTTACCGAGGCGCTGTCTATCGGTTGTACCAGTGGCACTAGGCAAAGAGGGCATCCGACCACATGGTCATTAGGGCCAAGGTTTAAATTCTGACGGCGCTTCTCCATTTCTTCAAAAAACTGCTCATCTGTCATGGTCACTCTAATGCCGAGATCGATGAACATATTGGTTACAGAGCGGTTGCCCGAACCCTGCCAGTTTCTAGGATCTGGCACGTTAGGATTTGTGTCAGAGTTGTTCATATAACCGACAATATGCAAAATTGTGCCCTTGGGAAGAAGTGGCGCTGAATCATCGGCGTAGGCATAGCCACGAACCCAGTTGTGGTCATAGCCTACACAGGAGAGTGTTTCCACACTGTAGCCCCAGATCGCTTCTAGGCACATTCTCTCGCCCGGTGCGTGAAGATGCGGTTCGAACGTTGATATTTTGGTGTGTTCAGCCAGCGTAGTGTAAGCGTGCAATTCTTGATCTTTCTCATCGCCGCGGATGCTGATGTCTACACCGTTACCTTGAGCGTTGAAGAAAGCATCTTTGAACTTGGGCTTGTAACCAATTGGATGAAAGCGAAAGCCAATTTCCAAATGGGCAGTGGTGTCTCGGCCATTTGAGTGTAGGTGCACGGAATCCGATACAAGGTAGCTGCCAGCTGTTAGCAGGCGGCCCGCATCGTCATCAAATATATCGGCGTTGCGGCCCACTTCGTGTACTGGCCAGGCTAATGAACGGCCAGCTCGATTGCCGTTTTCATCCAAACTAGCAGTGCCCCAGATCATGTGGTGGAATATATACGCGCCGCCTACAGTGTCACTGCTTTTGGCTGCTTGGTTGTTAACGTCATTCACCTCTACAACTTCAACAGATTTAACCCATCGGTCTTCTGGTATATCGACAAGCATGCTATCGATTTCGCCCCACCAGTCTGCAGTGCCTGACAATTTAGTGACTTCATTGCTTGAGAGAATAAGATCAGGCTCGCCGGCAGTCCATTTGATACTGTCATCGAATACTAGGGGGGTGGGCGCATTGGCTGGGTCACCTTCGGGTGTTCCGCTTCGTGCCCACTGGGATATAGCGGCAATTTCTGCGTCGCTTAAGGAGACGTCATTTTTAAATTCTTGAATGCCAATGCCTTTCTCAACATACCAAGGCGGCATAGCTCCGGCACGGTCTCGGATAGCAGTCTTATACTCAATTAGCCCGGCGAAAGGTGCTACCTGATCGAAGCTTACTAACGGCATTGGGCCTACGCCTCCGTCGCGATGGCAGCCTTGGCAGCTGCGCTGCAATATTGGCTCTATGTCTTCATGAAAAGTAATTTGGTCTGCCTGACCAAATAAGGCCGCCGGCGCAGTAAATGCCACCAATAGGCCTAGCAGGCGTGTAAGTTTCATTATTTTCATTATTTAACTCTCCTCATGTCCAACCAACAGCTGTTAGCGGGGTGTTATTTTTGATGTTCTTGTGTCGTCTGTTGCTTTGCTGGTTTATCGGTATGGGCTTAGTTTTATCTTAAATCGCCTAATTCGTCAGCATTCGTGTTTTATCGGTGTGGTGCCGAGTTACTAAAATCTACTAATCCACATTATAATACGTTTGACCCGCCTCTAGATATTCTGATTAGGCTGAATACGGCGGCAAAACAGATAAAGTCTTCACGATTATTGAAATAATCAGATATTTCAATAATCGCGCAACCAGAGAAGCACGCTATTGGATAAAGTAAGCTGTAAAATAGCGTGCTAAGTAGGTGTTCACATAGGCGTCTAAAGTTAAGTAAAGACAAGCGCAAGCAAGGCAATATTAATAAGTTAACAAAATAGCTTATTTTCACTCAAACAAGGCAGACGAGAAAATTTATGGAAACTCGAATAACCAGGCTTCTAAATATTGAACATCCAATAATACAGGGTGGTATGCACTATGTGGGATTTGCAGAGATGGCAGCAGCGGTCTCAAATGCCGGCGGATTGGGAATTATTACAGCCTTGACCCAAGGAACACCTGAAAAGCTCGGTAATGAGATAGACAGATGTAAAAAGCTCACCAATAAGCCTTTTGGTGTGAATTTGACCTTTTTGCCCTCACTTACACCACCCGATTATCCGGGGCTAGTAGACGTTATTATCAGCAAAGGAATCACTGTTGTTGAAACGGCGGGCAACAACCCAAAAGAATGGTTGCCGATATTAAAAGAACACAATATCAAGGTCATTCATAAATGCACGTCGGTTCGACATGCCCTGAAAGCGCAAGATATTGGCTGCGACGCTGTCTCTGTTGATGGTTTTGAGTGTGGCGGTCATCCTGGTGAAGACGATATTCCAAACTTTATTCTGCTGCCTAGAGCGGCTGATGAGCTGGATATTCCCTTCGTATCCTCAGGAGGAATGGCTGATGGACGTTCATTGGTTGCTTCGCTTGCGATGGGTGCTGACGGAATGAACATGGGTACGCGCTTTATTGCGACCAAAGAAGCGCCGGTGCATGAGAATGTTAAACAAGCGCTGCTGGCAGCTTCTGAACTAGACACAAGACTTGTTATGCGGCCCCTTCGCAATACAGAGCGTGTGCTCAAAAATGAGTCAGTAGAGCGGTTGCTGGAGACTGAGTCTAGATTGGGGGCTGACACTAAATTTGCTGACATTGCTGCTGAAGTGGCAGGTGTCTATCCTAGAGTGATGATAGACGGGGAGGTTAATAGTGGGGCTTGGTCGTGTGGGATGGTGGCAGGGTTGATTCACGATGTGCCCACTGTGCAAGAGCTTATCGACCGGATCATGAGTGAAGCGAACTCAATCATTAAGGACCGCTTAGCCTCAATGTAAAAAGCGTTACATTTTTACAGAAGGCTTAAGTTTATTGCTCGCAGCACCGCTTGTGTTCTCTCACGGACTCCGAGCTTTTCCAAAATCGAAGACACCTGTTTTTTTACGGTGCCTTCGGATTTGTGGATGGCGAGCGATATCTCTCGATTACTATAGCCTCCTGCCATTAGTCGCAAGACTTCCATTTCTTTAATCGATAAATCATTTGCCAGCGCAGGCTCGTCTTTAGAGCTGCTGAATCCAGAAAGGCCTCTCAGCACCCTTTCAGTTATCGCCGGCTGGACCCGTGTTTCTCCTTGATAAACCCTTTCGATCGCGTTGACTAAGCTATCTAAAGAAACATCCTTTAACAGAAACCCTTTTGCGCCTGCTTGCATACCTTCTAACAGAGGCTGATTGTCATCAAACGTTGTTAGGATAATCGTTGGTACCATAACGTTCTTTTCTTGCATTAATTTAAGCGCTTCAATACCGGTCATTTTTGGCATTTGAATATCGGTAAGCAAAAGGTCGAGCTTATATTTTCGCAGACCTTCTAGTACCTCCGAGCCATTTTCAACCTGCCCTATGACTTCAATATTATCGCTGAGCTTCAGAAGATTCCAGATTCCTTGTCTAACTAGATTCCGATCTTCGGCCAGCATTACGCGAATTTTCATAGAGATCTATCCAGCGGCAACTTTACGCTTACTGAAAAACCTGAGGTGGGTTGCCCGTAATTTAGCTGTCCGCCTTAGACTTTAACTCGTTCGGTCATTCCTGTGATTCCATTTCCTGGGATGTATCTATTTGTCTTGCCCACTCCAATTCCATTATCTTTAATTTGAAGAAGACATAAGTCTCCCTTGGTGCTGAGCAAGATTAAGCACTGATTTGCTTGGCTGTGGAGCAACACGTTGGTGATAGATTCTTGAGTTCACCGCTGCAAGGTTTAAGCAAGCATGACACTCTTAAACTCGGGGGCGGAGTAAAACTCGAGTTTGAATTTAATGTTTGGAATGCCGCGGGTGAGTTTTGTAATAGATTGCTCTAAGTCAATATTGTCGTCCTGACGAAGCTCGCTCACTGGGGTTCGAATATCGCCTAATAAAAGCTTCGCTATCGAAAGAGACTGCTGAACTTTGTCATTAGCGTCACCGACTGTTTTGTGATCAGCAACTTCTAAATTGAGAATTAGTGCGGTCATATGATGACCTAGAATGTCATGTAAGTTTCGGGCAATTCTAACTCGCTCATCTTGCGCTGCAGATTGAGAAAGTAATTCTCTGGTGGCAAGTAACTCTCGATTAAGAGCGGCGGTTTCCTCCCTGAGTTTGCGCTCGCCAATTGCTCGCTGACTCGCGCTAAACGCAAACACCTGAAATAGGGAAAAAGATGCAGAGCTGATTAACATCTCTATCGAGTCGTCACTATTTTGGTGCATTATCTGGCAGAGCGTATAGAGAGTTGCGCTGCATATTAAAAGAAACAGAGTCTTCTTAGTGCTAAACATCTTTGATGCTTGAACAATCCAAATGACACCTAGTATGGCAGTAAATGGATTGCTCGTAAGAAAGTAAAGCGCAGCTATAGCAATTGTTTAGAGACTGAAAAGCAGTAGCGGGCGGTCATGGTCAGAGGCGTTCATAAATAAAATGTAAAGTAGTGGAACGGCAGTGCAAAGTCCGGCTAGTACTAATAAGAGGTCACTATTTCGCTTCTCTAGAATGGTCACCGCAGCCACGAGAATAATGACTGAGAAGCCGGCAAGGTTTAGCAGATTCTTTGACAGTTTAGAAATTGAAAGTTCCATCATAGATCCAATGAGAACTCTTAATAGCGACTATTTGCATGGCCGTTAAGAAGGGGTGTTATGGTTTTTTGCGGTTAAATCTGATTATGGCATAACAGCTAGGCTCGTCCCTATAGGCCAAAAGTCAGGTTGAATTTTATGACTAGTGGCACTGTTGAAGAAATGTCGGCTTCTTTACTATGAGCAACACTGATTACAGCTGTATCTCCTAATCATTACTATTCGTAGGAATCTAATCATGTTTATTGTTCAGCAGAGCTCATTTCATCTTCATATTGCGATTGGTAGCTGTGCGCTACTGCTATTTTGCGTTCCAGTTTTTACAAAAAAAAGGTAATTTGGATCATAAGCGATTCAGCCGGTATTTTTGCCGCGCAATGTACACAATCGCAATTTCCGGCTTCATCATGGCCAGCTTGGATTTGCTGATGCCGCTGACAGCTCATGCGGCAGGTGCAATGCTAAGCGCAGAGCGCTGCAGCTGAAGTTAGAAACCTTGCCATGTTCTTATTATCACTGAGCGTCTCGGTGCTTTCTAGCACCAGACAAGGCTGGCTGAGTATCATTCACAAAGATGACCGTGCACCCTTACGAACCCCAATTCATAACATCTTACTTTTGGGTCTAGTGGCTGTGGGCGTCACTCTTGGGGTTTATGGTCTAAACAGTGGCAGCATTTTGTTTATGATTTTGGGCGTTCTCCAGATCGCTATCGGAGTCAGCTCGCTGCGTTACAACTGTAAAGAGGGAGCTAGCACCCAAAGAGTGGTGGATAGAGCACCTGCGAGGCCTCATTGGATCAGGCATTGGTGCCTGCCCTGCATTTTTCGTATTCGGTGGACGTCGCATTTTAGAGGCGCTTTTTCAAGATGCTGCGGCAGATGTCAGTATTCTATTGTGGGTTGCTCCAGGGGTGGTGGGCCCGATTTTCATCGTCTATCTCAGTCGGCACTATCGCAATAAATTTGGCACTAACTGGGCAGTTAAGCGAGCGCAAGCCAGGAAGGCATTGTTCTAATCTTTCTGAGGAGGGCTCACCTACAGCAGTTGTATAGCTAATTCTAGATCTGCAAAAGAAACTTTCAGAAGACGATTTTCCCAACCGTCCAACATCTCCAAACACAATAGAAGGCTTAGCAAAGTGGTGGCGAAAGAGAATGGTGACGCAAGAAAGTAGTGACACTAACAGGTTAGCCCCAACTCCTGTTCGGAATCGTGGCCAGTACAGCATTTCCCGCGTACTATTGGGTGACATTCTTGAATTCCAGTTCAGTGAGGTTTCCCATGAAGAACAAAGCATTTTCTCGACGTCATTTCCTGCAAGCTAGTGGAGCGGCAGCCATCTGGATACCTACCGCAGCTAAAGGGTACACCTCATCGGAGATGCTGGAATTTTATGCGAACGCAGAGATGTCGGTGAACGTCTCTAAATGGGAATTAGACACGCCTGCTCTGTGCGTTGATTTAGATCTGCTGGAAGCCAATCTCGATAAGATGGCATCAACAACGTTAGCCAATGGGATCGCGAGCCGTCCACATGCTAAGACGCATAAATGCCCTACCATTGCTCAGATGCAAATGGATCGGGGCTCAGTAGGCATTTGTACCGCTAAAGTGAGTGAGGCTGAGGCCATGTTTCAAAATGGCATAGATCAGATTCTAAACACCACTGGCAATGTCACGCCAACGAAAATTAATAGAGCGATGAATTTGCGTCAGCAATGTCCAGGTTTTATTCAGGCGACAGATTCACCACATAATGCGCGGCTTCTCTCTGAGGCTGCGGTTGCCAAAGGCCTGATCGCGGATGTGGTAGTGGATGTAGATCCGGGCATTCGCCGCACAGGTATTCCTTTTGGACAGCCAGCTTTGCGCTTAGCACAACTGATTGATCAATTACCGGGACTGCGTTTAAGAGGAATGCTGTGCTATGACGCTGCAGCACAGCATGTAGTTGGATTTGAAACCCGCAAAGCTGAGACATTAGAGCGGATGATACAGGCCACAGATACCTTCGAACTCATGAAGGCTTCTGGTCTTAACACTGAAATATTTAGCGGCGGCGGCACTGGCACCTACAACATCGATCATGAAATCAAAGGTATGACTGATGTGCAGGTAGGAAGCTACGTGTTTATGGATGCGCAATACATGTCAATTGGTGGGGAGGAGGATGTCGAGGTTTATTCTGATTTTGCGACGTCTTTAACGATTATGACCACAGTACTGAATGATCAATATGAAGGCCGCGTTACCTCAGATGCCGGTGCGAAGGCCTGCACTATTAATCAGCCTTGGCCTATAGTGAAAGGTGAAACAGGCATGCGCTATCGATCAGGCTCGGATGAGTTTGGTACTGTGCTGTACGACGATGAGCCTTCAAAAACCTACAAGGTCGGTGACAAGCTCGAGGTCATTGTTTCTCATTGTGACCCGGTAGTGAACCTATATGATCAGATGTATGCAATTCGCGGGGATAAAGTGGAAGCGGTATGGCCAATCTCAGCCAGAGGCATGTCTGCCTAGGCTGTAAATTTTTAGTTTTAACCGGTTAAACTTTTAGCCATTGAAAAGGGCGCGAAGATGAGAGTTTAGCATTCTTCCTTGGGGATCCAGTGAGCGTCGAATCTCCATAAAGTCTTTGAAGTGTGGATACAAGCCGGTTAATTCTTTGTGTGTCAGGCTATGTACTTTACCCCAGTGAGGTCGGCCCCCGTACTTCCAAAAGATTGGCTCTATTATATTGAAATAAGGTCGATAGTCTTCGCTTGCCATTCTGTGGATAGAAATCGTCGCGTGGGGGTGGTCACCATAAGCCATGCTTAACCAATTGTCGTCAGCGCCCACATAGCGATATTCCAGTGGGAATAAAACATCAATTTTTTGTTCATAGATCGTTTTAAGAATTTCCCTTAAGCATTCTGCTCCAACTTCTGCAGGTACCGAGTACTCCATTTCATTGAAGCGACTGTTGCGCAAATTCGTCAGTATTTTATGAGAAACATCCACTGCCTCAGTCGGCTGAATTCTTGATGCTGTCGCATTGGATATAGTGCGGCGCTGGGCCGGTGTTGGATTAGATGTTAAGCCTAAAGATTCTGCTATAGAGGCGTCATCACTGACCTCGGGTTCTAATTCTATCTTACCGATAGGTTCATCAGTCTCATCGATAGAGAGTACCAATGAATAATCGGAATACACTAATGGGAAAATCTCGAAGTGCCTGTGGCTAGCGGCTAACTCATCGAAATTTTCCAAAATGTCTTCTGTTGGTGCCGCCCACTCGCGCTTCTTCAGGTTGTAGGCTTCTCTATTTTGCATTGTCACCTCAGTCACAATTCCTAGCGCACCCACGCTGACGCGTGCCGCATGAAAAAGATCACCATCACTGGCGTCGATATCCATGACTTGACCGTTGGCGGTAACTAATCGAAGCGAAGTTACAAAGGAAGACAGTGCCTGCAGAGCGACACCAGTGCCATGGGTGCCTGTTGCTATGGCGCCAGCCACAGTTTGTCGGTCAATGTCTGGCAGGTTGATCATGCCTTGCCCTATGGCATCGAGTTGCGGCCCTAAATCACCCAGACGGGTACCCGCGCCAAGCGTCACTTGCATGGATTCGGTGTCATAATCACGAATACCGCTTAGTTGATCAATAACGACTAAGTGTCCATCTGTAGGTATCAAGGGGCTAAAGGAGTGGCCCGAGCCTATTGGCCGAATAGAACCGAGGGTATTTTTAAGCAGACTGCTAAGCTCATCCTCGCTACAAATATCGTATCGGCCAGCAGGTTGGCAGGTTTGACCACCTGACCAGTTGGTCCAAGAAGTTGATTGAGCGAAAGCAGAACCTTTCGCGGCGTAGGCGCCAAACAAGACCGCTTTAACACTTGATGCTAGAAACGATCTTCGGGAAAGATTTTTCATGGGTTGGTCCCAGCCATATAGGCGATCATTGCTCTAAAATCAGACACTTCGCAAGACATGCAATAACCAAGCGCTGGCATAGCGTTGTAGCCCTCTAAGACATTCTTTAGGATCGCTTGCTCCCCTTGCGCTAATCTGCGCTGCCACTCTTCTTGATCTCCAACGACTGGCGCACCTGCCTCGCCGGTGATATGGCAAAGGGCACAGCTGCGTGACCATTTCCCCAGCACGGCAGTATTCGCCACATCGTTGCTAAAAGCTGGACTGTTCAAATACTGTGAGGTTTCGATGTTTGGGGTTGTGCAGCCTGATAAGAAGGCAATTAACGCCAGTCCAGCGATTTTCGAGTAAAAGAGATTCATAAGGCGCCCGTAGTCGATTTGATTGGTTTTGCGTTAAGCATTGAACCTCACAGGCCCAATATTTAACTCGGTCTTCCTGTAGGATACTAGAACTTTAAGGATGCTCCAATACCAATTGTTCTCGGCGCGGTAAACACCCGCAGGTTAAATTCAAAAGGGCCAGCTAAAAAGCTGACAGAAGCGGAAAATAAAAGGGCTTAATGTAAGATATAAATGAAAGAATGGGAAAAGGTCGGACTAAAGAAAGAGGCAATAGTTAGTAGTATTTGTCATATGTGTATCGAGTTTAGTTTTGACTAAACTGCCTTTTAGCTTACATGGGAAGTCCCAAAGAGGCGATAGGGAGAGGCAATAGGAAAAAACAGCAGGATAAACCGGAGATATGGACTAGATATTCCTGTCAGCAAGTTTTTTAGTCCTATATGGGTTTCTGAGGCCTAACAAGTCGTTACAAGGCAAGACCTTCGTTAGTGCTTGCGCTAATACCTTAGCTCATCCCTCAATTCAGGCCTTTACAATAGAGCGACAATGAAATTAGGTTAGCGGTGGCTGTTCTTGAGGGGTAAAGAACACATCATGTAAAGAGTTAAAATTCAGTGGCGTCGTGAGCGCTGTGTTGCCGCCGAGCTTTAAGGCAAGTTAAGTTACAGCCACTCCACATCAGCTAGTTTGATGTTATCAATTAATAACGTTTGTTTTTAGCCTTCTTATCTAGAGATCGATAGCTCTCTAACTTCTCCTTTATTCGTATTTCCAGACCGCTATTTCTTGGGAAGTAAAATTGTTCACCGGCAAGGTCTGGCGGAAAGTAATTCTCCCCCGCGGCGAAGCTATTTTCTTCATCGTGAGCATAGCGATAGTCCTGGCCATACCCTAGCTCTTTGCTTAGTGATGTGCTGGCATTTCTCAAATGTAGAGGGACCTCTAAACTGCCATGTTGCATTACTGCCTGCTTTGCCGCTTTGAACGCCTCATACACAGCATTGCTTTTTGGTGCAGACGCTAAATAAACCGTAGCCTGTGCCAATGCCAGATCCCCTTCCGGGCTACCTAGACGATTAAAGCTATCCCAGCAGCTTAATGCCAACGGCAGTGCCCTTGGGTCAGCAATGCCGATGTCTTCTGATGCTATTCGCACTAGGCGCCGTGCTAAATAGTTCGGGTCACAGCCGCCATCAAGCATTCTTGCCAGCCAATAGAGAGCAGCATCCGGAGCTGAACCTCTTATCGCTTTATGCAAGGCTGAAATTTGCTCGTAAAAACTGTCCCCGCCTTTGTCGAATCGGCGGCTCCCTTCCTCTAATACTTGTTGAATATGACTGTCAGAGATTCGTCTTTGACCGTTTTCAAGATCTGACATGTCACTTAATACTTCAAGATAGTTGAGCGCCCGGCGCGCATCGCCGTCTCCTGCTCTTGCCAGTATTTTCTTTTGTGTTGGGCTCAAGCTAAGATTAAGATTGCCAAGGCCTCTTTCTTTGTCCTTCAAGGCGCTATCAATCACGCCTTCTAAATCAGCCACCGTCAACGCTTTTAACAAATAGACCCGAGCTCTAGAGAGCAGAGCATTATTGAGCTCGAATGAGGGGTTTTCGGTGGTCGCGCCGATGAAAAGCACGGTGCCATTCTCAATATGCGGCAGAAAAGCATCTTGCTGTGCTTTGTTGAATCGGTGCACTTCATCAACAAAGAGAATTGTCTGCTTCGACCCGCTGGTTTGATGAAAGCGAGCACGCTCAATTGTCGCCCGAATTTCTTTAACCCCATCAAGAACTGCCGACAGAGATTCAAAGTGGTAGTCGCAGGCAGTGGCAAGAATTTTCGCTAATGTGGTTTTACCTACCCCTGGTGGTCCCCACAGTATCATTGAGTGAGGTTGTTTTTTTTGAATGGCCTCGTGAATTGACTTTCCGGGGCGGAGCAAGTGGTCCTGGCCAACAAACTCCCCCAGGGAAAGGGGGCGTAACCGAGCGGCCAATGGCTGATAGCGATTATCCAAATTGTCTAGGGGTAGCGGCGGTGTGCTCATTAATCGTGTTCTTCGTTGCCGGTTGAGATAATGAATAAGAGAATAGTTAAGAGTATAAGCAATTCGAACAGGTAGAGTTAGAAATTAGTTCGACTCAAGGTTTAAGTTCAAGGCATTGCTGAATTCATCTCGACCTAATTCTCCTTCGAAAAAAGTATTAAACGCCAAGCTAATACGTTCCAACTGTGACGAATTTTGTTTGACCCCGTGACGAAGATTGGAAGGAAATATAACTATATCACCAACTTTGCAGGTGATGAAAAAGCTCTTTGCGCTGTAGTATGTTTCTTCCTCGCGCAGGAACTCATACCACTGACTATCTTCATTACGATAAAAGCTAATGCCATCATTGTCGCCCAAGTTTATATAAAGCACTCCGCTGGCTATGCTGTTTGGATGCACGTGTTCGTGGTGTGACTCGCTATTGCCTGTAAGAGTTAGCCAAGATTGAGTTATTTTAAGACTGAGTTTGTTGCTAGTGTTAAAAACTTCCTTAAAGTATGTGTCCAAGGCTCCTTGCAATGCTTGGCGAATGTCTATCATTTCATTAGCGTTTAAAATGTACTTGTTGGTTGACGCATAATTAGCTATGGATTTATGATTACTTTGTAGTTGGCTTTTTATAAAGTCCAATTCGCGCTTCGTGTAGCCTCTAAGTAGGTTAGTTTTTTGAAGTGGTAGAGGAAACAAATTAATCATGTGTGGGTTCATGGTTACGCTCGCTTTATTGGAATTGGGAGTCAGCTACTCTTGGCAAGAGTTAAATAGAACAGAGTGTTTAAACACTAAGTAGTGAGGCGGGCAGATAGAGCATCGGTAGAAGAAATTCAAGTTTTGCAATCTTGAAAATTCTCTCTCTCTCTCTCTCTCTCTCTGACTTTATCGACTAGCTCAGTCTACAGGCGTAGCTTCTGTGAACTTTAACACAAAGCCATGACAGGTCGTTAAAGCTTACTCAAGCCTGCTATTGTTTGTAAGCAGGTTGCCTAGCTAACAGCTAGTGATAAGCGGATGTTCTCGCGGTAGCATCTGACAGTGTAAAAAGTGCTATTTTTTTAATTGATCAAAGGTCGAGAAAATCAAATGAGTGATAATAATAATCAAAAACGTGACGGTCTACGGGTTCTTTTTCCAACGCTTATTTATGAGGCAAGGTATCCAGAATTTTCTGCAATGGAGGAAAAGCTGGTTTCATTTGTAGAGCAGATGCGTGATCAAGATGTTGAGGGTAAGCGCATTTCTGCCGAGCAATATCCTAGTGGGTATACATCTTATTTCACGCACAATGCCCTTTACAAAGACCCAGAGTTATTGGACTTAGTCAAATTCATGCACTTGGCTGCAGATAACTTTGCCAAAGACCATCACTGGGACACAAGTAATTATCAGCCCGCTATTAACTCTATGTTTGCGAATATTAATCCAAAATACAGTTTTCACCCAGAGCATTTGCATCCGTATTCACATATTAGTGGTGTGTTCTATGTTAAATGCGATGCCAGCAGTCCTGCTATAGGGTTTAAAGATCCTCGAGCTGCAAGATGGATGATGCCTCCGGCTGCAGATGGAATGAGACCTGAAAATGCCTTTCATGCGAAGCTGGCACCGGAGGCCGGGAAAGTATTTTTATTTCCATCATGGCTTGAGCACAGTGTTGCTCAAAATCTTTCGGATAGAGAGAGAATAAGTATGTCTTTTAATTTTGAAATGCAGCAAAAGCCACAATCCTAATTTGGCGATAATGCTGTAGATGCTAGATTTGCTTATTGTGGGTTAGTAAGCGCTTCTCGATGCCGTTAATCGACAAAACCAGATCAAAAAAAAGGCGATGATTTCTCATCGCCTTTTTTACAGTACCGACTAATCAATAATTAGAACGACCACAATGCTCGGGCATAGAGGCGACGTCCACGGGGGTCGAATACTTGAGCATCATAGCGCAAACTACCGCCAGTCGTCCTTTCGACATTAGGGACTCTTTGATTAAACATATCTAAAACACCAACAGTAAAGTTCGTGCTGCCTAGATTAGAGTTACCCCAGTCATAAGAATAGCGATACTGAAGGTCCCAAGTGTCATAGCTATCAACCATGCTGGATGCTAGTGAGCGCACTAAAGCGTTGCCAGTATCAAATACATCTTGGTACTGAAGGTCCTGATAAGAGCCTATATGACGATTAATCAAAGTTGCACCATGATTATCACGCTGCCAAGTAAAAGTCAGATTACCTTTGTTGTCAGGTAGTGATCGAACATGCAGATTGTTACCACTTGTGCCAGCTGCATCAAAAATACCTAAATCTTGAAGACCAAGCTCTAAGCCTGGAACGCCGATCAACTCATATTGACGTACATGAGTGTAATCAATGCTGGCACCGAATCGGCCCCAATCATTGCTCCACCTATAGGCTACTTTAAGATCGACGCCGTCGGCATTAATCTGACCGGCATTAAGCGCTGAAAGAGTTAAAGTGATTAAGTCAGCATTCTCATTTCTTGCGGATCGGCTAATACCCACGCCCTTTGTGCCAATGGTGTATAGATCTGGATTCACTACACAGTTAAGACGTTCGTCTGAATCCAGGCCAAACTCTGATGCTAGAGCGGTCGGATTACAAGCAATATCCAAGACAGGTGAATCAGAAGAAATTGAGTCGTTTAAGATGTAGTTACTAGTGTCACCAACTACCGCGTTAAATGCCTCAATTTCCGGTTGCACAGCTGAAATACCTGGCTGAGGTAAAACACGGTCGCTCACTTCGAAGCGCCATGCGTCAGCTTGCAGGCTGAACCCTTCTAAACTGCCGCCTGGCGTCCAAATAAAACCAGCGCTGAACGTATCCGCATACTCGTTGCCAACATTTGGCGCAGGGCCGCCCAATGTGAACGTTTGCTCAACTTCACCGTTTTCTGCGGTAGCAGGAATTAGGCCAGCACGCACTTTTTGGTTAGAGATTGGATCTCTAAAATTTATGCTACTTGCTTCTAAGCCTTGCTCGATGATGTCAATATTTGGTGCTCTAAACGACTGCGAGAATGACCCACGTACAATCAGGCTTTCTATCGGACGCCAGCTCATAGCGATCTTAGGGGATACTTCACTGCCGATATTTCCCCCATAATCCTCGTAACGTACCGCTATTTGAGTTTCGACGTTTTCCATAAACGGTAGCGAAAGCTCCATAAATAAAGCTCTGGTATCACGAGTATTATCAAAGTTAAAGATACAAGATGAGCACTCGTAGTTGTTTTCCACATCGTGGAACTCGTTTGGCACGCCAGCAGCATCATAACCAAGAATTGAATTTGGAAGACCTGGATCATTGAGCGCAGGTGCTCTTGATTTGGTGTTCCGCTCACGATACTGAAGACCAAATGCGACAGCCGCAGTTCCGCCCGCCAACTCCATAAGCTCGCCGCCAACTAAGGCATCAAATACTAACAATTTGTTGCGCTTATCCGCGCGCAGGACTCGCTCTGTCATCCAGTCAAGTAATTCAGGCGAATTTCCTACTGAGGGGTCAGTGAATTGGGTCAAGAATGGATTGTAAAACTCACAGCCACCTTGACCTTGGTTATTACTTGTTAGACCCAACGAAAGGCTTTCACGCGTTGTCAGCACATAGCCAGGGAAGAAAGTTTGAGTGAATCCAGCGTTGTAGTAATCCCATACTTGTGGAACCGCGCCGCCGAAAGGTCCTGGCTGGCCAGCAAAGTCAAAATCTGAAACACCGTTAGGCGTACAGTTTGGTCCGCCGAGTCCGTTGGCTGCTAGCTCAGTATTTCTTCTGTTGTGCACAGTATAAGACTGCTCGTTACTTGATGCGCTCCAAGAAACACCTACATCATAGTTCCACTGGCGTTCTTGAAGATCGAAATCACCGCGTAAACCGGCTTGAAACAAGGTTGCATTGGTGTTGGTTGTATTGGAACGGGCTCCGGTTCTGGGAAGGCCGTCACGTGGGTTCGCAATAAATGCAACGTTGATGCCGCCATTGGCGATATCCACCGGAGCATTTGGCATAGAAGTAGGACTGGTTAAGCCGATTTGATCAGCAAAGAAGCCTAGCTCCATAGTTTGGCCAATGGCATTGCCGCCGTAGGCAGCGTTTCTAGTGTAGGCGCCAGGTTGAGCTAAGAACACAGTTGGGCCCCGAGTTGTTGCAGATCCGCCCGTATTATTGAGTCCGCCGCCTTCTAAAATGATTTCATTTTCAGAGTAATTTAGAAATGAATAAAACTCCGCCGACTCATTGAAGGTGTGGTCGAAGGCCAGTGCAACACTTGAACGCTTTGTATCCCGCGAAAGGAAATTAAATCGTTCAACGTCTTCATTACAAGTCCCTCCGCGCTCTCCAGGCAGCTCTCTTTTGCCGCCAACAAAGTAAGGAATACCTGTGCTGCCAGCTTGTGTTGTACAAAGAGGATCTGAAAAAACAGCGCTGCCGTTGCCACCGTTGGCTAAGTTGTCCGCGCTAATATCGGCTCGGAGATAGGCAGGATTAGTGTTGGCACCAAAAGCAGGTGTCGAAACAGGTGATCCAATTGCAGAAACAGCTGTTGCAAATTGCGTATTTTCATCGATAAAGTTGGCACTGGACGCGGATACTTTATCTCGTTCAAAGCGTTCTGCAGAAATAACAAGGTGGGTATCTCCACTGTCACTTGCCCAACCCCAAATACCGCTTACTGTCTTGTCGTAAGCGCCATTAGCCGACTCAACACTTTGGAGGTCGCCGTATAGCTCTAGACCTTCAAAATCTG
>CAJWGN010000074.1 GCA_913031035.1 uncultured Gammaproteobacteria bacterium | reverse complement strand
CCAACAAGTGATATGGGTCGGCTCTGAAGCTGAAGCTGACGCTGTTAGGGTCGCCTTGGAAAGGTGGCTGAACAAAGGCTACGATGCCGTTAATAGAAGCTCTGCAAGCAATACTGCTGGCGAGAGCTTAGTTCCTGGTCTTCGTGGGTTTTTAAAAGGGGCCGTTGCCGCGATCTACTATTATCCAATAACGACGGTATTGTTCGCTGTCTGCTTAATTGTCGCGATTGTCAGCGGGCTGGGGTCTTATCCGGATAGGGTGGCGATTTTGTTTTATCCCACCCTCACAAGTAACGGCCTCCTAACTTTACTTGCAGACATAAAAAGCTTCAGCGATTTAAGCCGTACCTTTACTCCAATGTTTCTCCATTTTGGAGAGCTACATTTGATTTTTAACATGCTATGGCTGTGGTACTTCGGCAGGCAGTTAGAGTCTATACAGTCAATGTGGAGTTTCGGTGCGCTAGTGTTAGTGACTTCTTTCGTGAGTAATACCACCCAGTATATGGTCAATGACGCGAATAACTTTGGGGGCATGTCCGGAGTGGTTTATGGACTGGTCGGTTACACTTGGGTAATTCACAAGTTAATGCCTAAAAGCTACCTTTCGCTTAATTCAAATATGCTGGCGTTTTTTGTTGTTGCATTGGTAGGCATGGAAATCTTAGCGTCCTCACTTGTGGCAACGGCAGCCCATGTAGGTGGCCTTTTAAGTGGTTTGGTTTTAGGTGGGGGTGTTGTGTTTTACAATCGCTATGTTATCCATCAATCGGCGGTCGGGCATAAACCCGCCAATAGATGAATTGTGTAAATAAGCAGTTAAGTACCGAAGCCGACGGAAAAAATTCGATAACCAAGGCGGCGTTTGATCAGTGTCATATTAACGTTGGCTGGGTTTGATTTGGCTGGGCCTGAGCTTAGTTTAGTCGAGAGAAATTTAGGAAGGTTTAGATGAGTAATGAAAATCATACTGATGAGATCGTGTCTTTGATTCCAGAAACGCTAGAGCTTTTATTGCAAGAAATTACTCCTAGTGTTTACGAGAGTCTTCGGACCGCAGTGGAAATAGGTAAATGGGAAGATGGAAACAAGCTTTCTGCTGAGCAGCTGGAGAATTGTATGCAAGCAGTTATTTTATACGAAGCTGAGAACATTCCAGAAGATGATAGAACTGGCGCGCTGCTGAATTCAAGCTGCCCCTCAAAACTTAAACACTAAGAGGCTGTTGCAAACGGCAAAGAATAAGTCTAATTAGCTATCTTAAGACTTCTTGGAGTTGAGAATGAAGAGTTAAAAAATGGAATCACTAGCAAGAGGTGGAGTAAGAAAAATGCGTAGCCGCTTGGCCGGACCAGTTGAATATACGCTGCCGCTGGGTGAAGTAGGCATTGATATGAATTCTCTACTTGAGCAAAAGATTAAGCTTGAATTTAGTGGTGATATTCACTGCGTTAACTGTGGTCGGAAAACTAAAAAAAGCTTCAACCAAGGGCATTGCTTTCCCTGTCTTCAGACGTTGGCACAGTGTGATTCTTGCATTATACACCCCGAAAAATGTCATTTTGATCAGGGCACCTGCCGTGAGCCCGGCTGGGGTGAACGGCATTGTATGCAAGACCATATTGTTTATCTTGCGAATTCATCTGGTTTAAAAGTTGGGATCACCAGGGCGACCCAAGTACCTACCCGTTGGATAGATCAGGGCGCTACTCAGGCTTTGGCTATTTTCAGGGTGAGAACAAGGTTGCAGTCAGGCGTTCTTGAAATGATTTTCAAGCAACACGTTGCTGACAAAACTAACTGGCGTGAGATGTTGAAGGGCACGCCCGAAGAGCTCGATATGAAGGCCAAGAGTATCGAGCTGACAGAGAAATGCCGCTCAGAAATTGCTGAGCTGAAAGAGCGGTTTGGTTTTTTCGCCATCAGTGTGTTGACTGGCATTGAGACAGTTGAAATCGCCTACCCGGTTGTACGTTATCTCGAAAAAATAAATTCTTTCAATTTTGATAAAGACCCAGTGGTCGAAGGGACGTTACTGGGAGTAAAAGGCCAGTACTTAATTTTCGATACTGGTGTAATCAATATGCGTCGTTTTTCAGGCTACGATGTGGAAGTTAGTTCATAAGCCATAGCTGACAGTTTCAATGTTATGGATAAAAGGTTAGAGATTTTATGAAAAATGCACAAGCGCGTACCACCTATCTTAAAGACTATTCTGAGCCCTCTTTTTTAATAGACAAGACATCTCTGCACTTTGATCTTTTCGAAGATCACGCAATCGTTGTCTCAACTTTAGAAATGCGTTTTAACGGGTCTGAATTAGCCTTACCCGGTGCGGATTTGATTCTACATGGGCAAGATTTGAGTTTAGAGGCGCTGGCTATAAATGGCTCTGAACTTAAAGCTAACAGCTATACCACCGATGATGACAGCCTGACGATACATGACGTGGAGGGTCTTACTGGCGGCAACACGAAAGCAAGCTTTCTGCTGCGTTGCCAGACTCGTATAGAGCCACAAAATAATACGGCGCTTGAGGGCTTGTACAAGTCAAAGAAAATGTTTTGCACTCAATGCGAAGCTGAAGGGTTTAGGAGAATAACCTACTATCTTGACCGGCCTGATGTTATGTCAGTTTTCACTACAACGATTGTCGCGGAAAAAGCCAGATACCCAATTTTGCTGAGCAATGGCAACAACGTCGCCTCTGGTGTATCCGAAGAGGATTCCAATCGGCATTGGGTGACATGGGAAGACCCATTTATGAAGCCCAGCTACTTGTTTGCGCTTGTTGCGGGTGACCTTGTTAGTTTGGACGATACCTTTACCACAATGACTGGGCGTTTGATTGAGCTGCAAATATTTGTCGAAGGCAAGGATATCGACAAGTGCGGTCATGCGATGGAATCTCTTAAGAGCTCCATGAGCTGGGACGAGGAGAAATACGGTAGAGAGTACGATCTCGATATTTTTATGATTGTTGCTGTCGATGATTTCAATATGGGAGCGATGGAGAACAAGGGGCTGAATGTCTTTAATACCTCCTGTGTTTTGGCGAATCCAATGACCCAGTCTGACTTGGCATTCCAGCGAGTGGAGGCGGTCGTCGCTCATGAGTATTTTCACAACTGGAGCGGTAACAGAGTTACCTGTCGGGATTGGTTTCAGTTGAGTTTAAAAGAAGGCTTTACAGTCTTTAGAGATTCAGAATTCTCTGCGGATATGGGATCAAGAACCGTAAAGAGAGTAGAGGATGTTGCTTTCTTAAGAACCGTTCAATTTGCCGAAGACAGTGGTCCGATGGCGCATTCGGTGCGGCCTGATTCCTATATGGAAATTTCTAATTTCTATACCGTCACTATTTATGAAAAAGGTGCTGAAGTTGTCAGGATGATTCAACTGATTCTTGGAGAACAGGGTTTCCGTAAGGGATCAGATCTGTTTTTTGAGCGTCACGATGGGCAGGCGGTAACAACCGAAGATTTCGTTAAGGCAATGGAGGATTCCAGCGGTGCAGATTTGACCCAGTTTAGACGCTGGTACAGTCAAGCAGGCACTCCCACACTCGCGATTAGCTCAGACTACGATGAGGTGCTTAAGCGCTACTCGCTGCATGTTAAACAAAACTGTCCGGACACGCCTGGGCAAACAAATAAAGAGGCTTTTCATATACCACTTCGAATCGGCTTGTTAGATAGCTCTGGCGAGCAGATCTCGTTAAAGCTCTTAGATCAGAAAAAACCGGAAGCTGACAGCCCTTGTTTCGACATGGTTCTCGATGTCACTGAAGCCTCGCAGACATTTACCTTTGTAGACGTGCAGACAAAGCCAGTGCCTTCCTTGCTACGGGGATTTAGCGCGCCAGTTAGACTTGAATATGATTACAGTTTAGAAGAGTTGTTTTTCTTGATGACCAGCGACAGTGATGGCTTTAACAGATGGAACGCGTCTCAGATGCTTTCTACAGAAATAATAGAGAGCATGTTAGAGCCATATCGCAGCAAATCTCGATTGGTTTTGCCGAAACTGTTAACAGATGCCTTTGCGAATGTATTAGATGCAGCAATATCTGATTCATCGTTGGACAAAGCTATGCTCGCGCAACTTTTGTCTTTGCCGGTGCTGGGCGCGCTAATAGAGCAATCCAGTGAAGCGGATGTTATTGGCTTGCACTCGGTTAGAGAGTTCTTACTGAACACGCTAGCTATTGAGCATAAGGATAAATTTGGTGAGGTGTACGAGTTAACGGAAGATCAAAGCGACTACACTTCAGATGCTGAATCTATTGCGAAGAGGTCCCTAAGAAATCTCAGCCTCAACTTTTTAGTAAGAAGCGGTGATGAGGGCTGGGTTAATAGATGTTATCAGCAGTATTGTAATGCCGATAACATGACCAACCAATCCGCAGCGTTGCGCAGTCTGGTTAACTCAAAGACAGAGTTAGGATCTCAGCTAGCTGAGCAAGCGCTAGTAAATTTTTATGAGCAATGGAGTCACGAACCACTTGTTGTTGATCAATGGTTTGCGATTCAAGCGACAGCGCAAGTGCCGGGTGCTTTGGCGAAGGTTAAGGCGCTATTGGATCACGAGGCTTTTGAAATTCGAAATCCAAACAAGGTCCGCTCGCTGATTGGTGCTTTCTGTGCCCAAAACCACATTGGCTTTCATGATGAGTCAGGCGATGGCTACGAGTTTCTAGCTGACCAAGTATTGGTGCTTGATAAACTCAATCCTCAAATAGCGTCGCGACTGCTGACGCCTCTTACACGCTGGAAAAAGTATGACGCCAAACGCCAAGCATTAATGCAGGCGCAGTTGCAGCGGGTTAAAGCCCAAGATGGCCTGTCGAAAGACGTTTTCGAAATAGTAGAGAAAAGTACTATATTGTAGTTCGTTTTAGGCTGTTTATTTAAAATGAAAAAAAGGGCGCCGATGAAATTCATCGGCGCCCTTTTTTAGCAAATCAGTTTTCTATACTTCAACCACATTTGCTATCGGTATATTTTTCGCTCTATCTGCAGCTTCCATAAAGCTTTGAATCTCATTGAAATTGAGGTATCGGTATATGTTGCCGCTCATAGTGTTGAGTTTTTCCATATAACTCATGTACTCATCCATTGTTGGTATTTTTCCTAGAGCCGCGCAAACTGCCGCCAATTCCGAAGAGGCTAGATATACATTCGCACCCTGGCCTAATCGGTTTGGAAAGTTTCTTGTAGATGTGGAAACAACGGTGGAGTTTGGTGCTACACGGGCTTGGTTGCCCATACATAGAGAGCAGCCCGGCATTTCGGTTCTGGCACCGGCAACTCCAAATATGCTGTAGATACCTTCCTCGATGAGCTGATGTTCATCCATCTTAGTTGGAGGGGCAATCCAAAGTTTTGCTGGTAGGCTGCCATCAACTTGCTTTAAGACTTCGCTAGCGGCACGAAAATGGCCGATGTTAGTCATGCAAGAGCCTATGAATACCTCATCGATTTGGGTATTTTGAACTTCTGACAAAGGTTTTACATCGTCAGGGTCGTTTGGACAAGCCAGCAGTGGCTCTTTGATTTCGTTCAAATCAATATCAATGATTTTGAAATACTCGGCGTCAGCGTCAGGTTCCATTAACTCGGGATTTTCTAACCATTCTTCCATTGTTTTGGCGCGGCGCTCTAGGGTTCTAGCATCCTGATAGCCATTGTCTATCATCCAGCGTAGCAGGGTGATATTGGACTTGAAGTACTCAACAATAGACTCTCTACCCAAGCGGATTGTGCATCCGCCTGCTGAACGTTCAGCTGAGGCATCGGATAACTCGAAAGCTTGTTCAACTTTGAGCTCAGGTAGGCCTTCTATTTCTAAGATTCGACCTGAGAAAATATTCTTTTTGCCTTTTTTCGCGATTGTTAAGTCACCGCTTTGCAGTGCTGCATAAGGGATGGCATTAACCAAATCCCGCAGTGTGATGCCTGGCTGCATTTCACCTTTAAAACGAACTAAAACAGATTCTGGCATGTCCAGGGGCATAACGCCTGTGGCAGCTGCGAAGGCGACTAGACCGGAACCTGCTGGAAATGAGATGCCCATCGGGAAGCGAGTATGGGAATCGCCGCCGGTGCCAACAGTATCTGGCAGCAGCATGCGGTTTAACCAAGAGTGGATAATTCCGTCGCCGGGACGCAATGAGACGCCACCGCGGGTTTGAATAAAATCAGGCAGGCTGTGCTGCGTGTCTATGTCGACCGGCTTTGGGTAGGCGGCGGTATGACAAAACGATTGCATAACCAAATCTGCTGAAAAGCCTAGACAGGCTAAATCTTTTAGCTCATCACGGGTCATCGGGCCGGTAGTGTCTTGGCTACCAACGGTTGTCATTTTGGGTTCACAGTAGCTGCCGGGTCTAACGCCGGCAACGCCGCAGGCCTTGCCGACCATCTTTTGGGCAAGTGTCCAGCCTTTGTCTGATGCCTCGCCGGTAACTGGCGCTCTGAACACCTCAGAGATGCCTAAGCCTAGTTCTTCTCGGGCTCGTTGTGTGAGGCCGCGGCCAATAATCAGAGGAATCCTGCCGCCAGCGCGAACTTCGTCCAATAGGACTTCAGTTTTTAGTTCGAACTCGGTAATTAATTCGCCGCCTTCATGGCGCGTAATTTTTCCTGTGTAGACATCGATGTCGATGATGTCGCCGGTGTTAAGGTCGTCTACATCGCATTCAAAGGGGAGTGCGCCTGCATCTTCCATGGTGTTGAAAAATATTGGAGCAATTTTGTTGCCTATGCAGATTCCGCCATCGCGCTTGTTTGGGATATGAGGGATATCATCGCCAATAAACCAAAGTACTGAGTTAGTGGCCGACTTTCGTGATGAGCCTGTGCCCATTACGTCGCCGACAATTGCTACAGGAAAACCAGTTTTTTCTAGTTCACTGATTTGCGCCTCGGCATCAGTGACACCTTCGCGTGGGTTTTTGTACATTGCTTTGGCATGCAAAGGAATGTCAGGTCTTGACCATGCATCCTGCGCTGGAGACAAGTCATCTGTATTCGTTTCTCCGGGAACCTTGAAAACAGCCACTGTGAGTTTTTGGGGCAACGCGGGTTTTGATATAAACCACTGGGCGTCTGCCCAAGATTGCATAACGCCTTGGGCGTGTTCGTTACCTTGCTTGGCTTTTTCGGCGACGTCATAAAAAGCGTCAAACATAAGCAGTGTATGCTTAAGTTCTTCGGCGGCAGTGGCGGCTAAGTTTGCATCATCCAATAGATTTACTAGAGTGGTGATGTTGTATCCACCTAACATTGTGCCTAGCAGCTTTACCGCCTCTGCAGGGTTGATCAGTGGAGATGTGGCGTCGCCAGTGGCTAAGGCTGAAAGAAACCCTGCTTTGACATAGGCGGCTTCATCCACGCCTGCGGGGACTCGGTAGGATAATAGGTTAAGAATGAACTCTTCTTCACCGGCAGGTGGGGATTTCAATAATTCAATCAAACCGGCAACCTGTTCCGCTGACAGTGGTTTTGGGACGATGCCAATCTCGGCGCGTTCTGCTACGTGTGCTCTATAGGCTTCTAACAAGGTCAATTCCTCTCAAAATGGGACAATTGGCGATTCTGTAGATCGGGCTTGTTTGACGGTAAAAATTTTTAGACAGTGTTTCTTTAAGTTAAATTTGCAAAAAATTCATAGTCTGTCGAGCAGTTATTTACTGCAAGCATGCCTGAAGGTTTTTGGAAGGACATCATCAAGAAGCCATTCCTCATCTTACTCCTTATCGTTCCCTTGTTGTGTCATCATTTCTGGATTACCACCGCTGCATTTATGCTGGCGGGGCCTTCGTGGTGACGTTTACTGGCTGTTATCGCTGACTGTTGCTTTTAGCCGTTACTTTTAGCCGTTACTTTTAGCATAGCCATTTCTGTTAAATAGCGGGTTTCCTAGGCTGGGTACCTTGCTGATAGTCTATCGATAAAAAATGAACCAGCAATAATGTTAAATAGTGACTCGCCGCGCCAACTTTGCCTAATGAGAGTGTCCTTAACAGGGCACTCTCATTAGCTTAATTTCTTTAGCAAAAATGGCCGTCGTTGAGCAGCCTTTTAAGCAGTCGCAATTACGCCAATCCTGACTAAATCTGGTTTTACTTAGACTTAGTAGCGTAGGGTTTTAAACCCAAGCCGCAAGTGCTGTTTTTTGAGCGCGTATTCTACTGTAAAGTCGAGTAAAAATCCAGTTTGAGCATCCATGTATGCTATTATAACTAGACATGAGGATATGCTTCCGACATTCCTTTTAATTAATTAAAGATACTTTCACTTGTCATAAAGAGGCCGAGAATGCCCGAGGCAAAGCAGTAGACTCGACATAGCGATTATCATGAAATCAGCAAAAACACCTTGTATTGGAATTTGTTCTACAACGTCTTTTGGCGACCCTGTTTGTAGAGGTTGTAAGCGTTACTTGTTTGAAGTCATTAATTGGAATGCCTATGGCCAGTTTGAAAAGTTTGCTGTGTTAAAGCGCTTGGAGAAACTGGAGGTACAAATTTTAGAAAGTAAGTTGCTGATAGTCGACGAAGAGCGCCTGCGTGAGGGTATGCGTAAGCTTGGTCTCAGTTTTGATGAATCCCTGTCACCTCTTTGCTGGGTCCATAACCTTTTGGCTAAATGCCATCAACAGATACCCAAACTTGCGGATGTCGGGCTTATCGCGATGCCAGAGTTTGCAGAGCTGTCTGTGTCGGCTATTAGCAAGTTAGTGGATGAAGAACTTCTGATTCTTAGTGCAGCCCATAACGATCGCTACAACAACTACCCTGCAAGTAGCCCAAGCTGATAGCCATAAAAGTAAAACGCCGTTCAAGCTAAATAACCTCTCTGAGATCCTATTCTCAAATATTCAACGCCTGGAGGTTCCTAACAATAGGTGACTTTTCTCATGGCGTAAAAAAACGGCGATGATTGCTCATCGCCGTTTTTTTTATTTCAGTACTAACGGGTAGTTAGAATGCCCATAAAGCTCGAGCATACCAGCGCTGACCGCGGCCTTCAAATACACCCGCGTCATAGTTCAACGAGCTCAGCTCTCGGTACGGAAGCTCCTCATTAAACGCGTCGAGTAAGCCAACAGTGAAGGTTGTGCTACCGAGGCGAGTGTCACCCCAGGCCTTGTTGTAGGTGTACTGCACATCCCAAGTGTTGTAGCTGCTGATCATTGGCGACAATAGTGGACGAACGAAATCGTTCGCTACTGTGAGCGCTTGCGCGTAACCGAGGTCTTGATAAGAACCAATATGACGGTTAATCAAAGTGACTCCTTGGTTGCCCTTGCGCCAGTTCATAACTAACGTGCCTTTGTTGTCAGGCATCGAGCGAACAAGGTTGCCGTCGCCAGTTGTGCCAGCAGCATCGGAGATACCTGAGTTTAACAGCCCGTTAACCATGCCCGGTACGCCGTTGAATGCATACTGGCGTACATGCGTAAACGTCATGTTTGCGCTAAACATTCCATAGTCGTTGCTCCATCTATAACCGGCTTTGAAGTCGATACCGTCTGCAGTAATCTCACCTGCATTTATCGCCGTCAGTGTGGTTGTCACAAGATTAGCGACCTCTGAACCAACAGCGCGCTGGATACCAGGCACGATGTACGCTGACGGTTTCACAACGCAGTTAAGGCGTTCTTCCGAATCACGTCCAAATTGGGCCTCGATAGAGGACGGAGAACAAGAAGCACCCACTTCGGTTGAATCGAGTGAAAGCGAATCGTTGAGTACGTAATTGCTTTCGTCCTTTGACGCGGCAGTGAATGCAGCGATTTCAGGCAGCAGGGCGTTGATTGGGGGCTCTGGTAACACGCGATCTGTTACTTCGAATCTCCAAACGTCAGCACCGATCGATAGGCCGTCTAATGCGCCACTAGGCGTCCACAGGAAGCCTACGTTATAGGTGTCAGCGTACTCATTGCCAACTGTAGGAGCAGGTCCGCCCAATGTGTACGTACCTTCGCTCTCACCGTTCGCAATTGTCGGTTCTAACAAGCCCGCTCTAACCGCTTGGTTTGAGAGTGGGTCTTGGAATGTTACTGACGACGACTGCAGGCCAGTTTGCACGATCGCAATGTTAGGCGCACGGAACGACTGTGAGAATGAACCGCGAACTAGTAGCTCTTCAAACGGGCGCCAGCTCATTGCAATCTTTGGAGAAACCTCGCTCCCGATGTTGCCCCCGTAGTCTTCGTAGCGCAAAGCGATTTGCGTCTCTACATTGTCGATAAATGGAAGCGAAAGCTCCAAAAATACGGCAGAGGTAGTGCGGTTATCGTTGTAGTTAAACGCACACATCGCACATTCTAGGTTGTTGCTTACTCGATGGAACTCGTTAGCAACGCCATTGCTATCGTAACCGAGGATGCGATTTTGCAGGCCCGGATAATGAAGCGAATTAGCATTTTCTTTGGTATTGCGTTCGCGGTACTGGCCACCTAGCGCAAACTGCGCTGTGCCGCCTTGCATTTCGAACAGCTCGCCTGACACGACAGCATCGAATACTGCGAGTTTGTTACGCTTGTCTACCCGGGCAACATCTTCGAGTATGTAATCCATTAGCGCAGGGTCGTTAGCGACATTTCCGTTGCCAAACTGGGTTAGGAACGGATTGTAGAATTGGCAACCGCCCTGACCGTGGTTGTTACTTGTGAGAGCCAGTGAAACGCTCTCACGTGTATTGAAAACAAACGCAGGAAAGAAGGTCTGGTTAAACGCGGCTGCGTCAGAATTCCACAGGTTCGGATATACGCCAAATGCACCTGGCGCGCCAGCGTAATCAAAGTCTGATACGCCATTTGGAGTGCAGCTCTCTCCGCCTAAACCAAGGGATGCAAGTTCAGTTTTTTCTCGGTTGAAGGTACGGTAGTTCTCCTCCATTGACGTTTCGCTGAACGAATAGCCAACATCGTACCTGAGCGGACGGTCGAACGCTTCAAATTCACCGCGCAAACCGACCTGTATATTAGAAGCCGAGGTGTCTGTCTTGTTGCCGTCACCACCAGGGAAGTCGATGCCGTTGCGTGTGTTGTGCCACGCTAAAATACCAGGGCCCCCGTTTACTAGGTCAATCGGATTGTTAGGTATGCCGGCCGCAGTAGGACGTGTTAGCCCAGCCTCTGGAGCAAAAAAGCCGAGTTCCAAGTAATTTCCCATGGGGTTGCCGCCATGCGCACCTGGCGAAGGCAAGGATATTTGTGGGCCACGCGCTTGATTAAAGCCGCTGTCGCCGCGACTAATTTCAGACTCTGAATGCGAAAAGAAAGAATAGAACTCTGCATTGTCACTAAACGAATGATTGAGTGTTCCGGCAAAGCTATTACGCACAGTTTCTTGCGCGGCAATTGCCCATTCTGATGTGTCGGCTTGGCAGGCACCTCCGGATTGCCCTTGATTGTAGCGACGTCCACCTGGCTCCAGCGAAGATGTGCTGCTGCAAAGTGGATCGGTCCACACTGGAGATGATGGACCACCCTGCGCCACATTACGGCCTGCATTCGTGGCGTTATAATAGTTGAGCGGAGTGTTTGCACCAATCGCAGCAGACGCAAATAGGCCGCCGATGGCCATGGTGGTGGTTCTGAAGTCTTGGAGGTCGCTGAACGCATTTGTTTCAGTCACATTTATTGGGTCACGTTCGAAACGTTCGGCAGAGAGCACGAGGTTTGTGTCACCATCACTGCTAGCCCAGCCCCAAATGGCGCTTACGGTAGCGTCCCCATCGTAGTTGGCTGCCTTAACGCCTTGGACGTCAGCATAAAGCTCGAATCCTTCGAAATCATCACGCATGATGATGTTCACCACGCCGGCTACCGCGTCAGCTCCATAGAGAGCCGAGCCGCCATCAGTTAAGATTTCAACACGGTCTGTCATCACTAGCGGGATGGAATTAAGGTCGACGAACTCGCCGCCGCTTCGTGTAGTAACCGCAGCCGGAGCCATACGTTTGCCGTTAATGAGCGTAAGCGTTGAGTTCTCACCGAGGTTACGAAGGTTAACGTTTGCTGAGCCGCTGACCTGAGTGTTATCACCAGAGCCAGGATTTGAGATTGACCCTGAGTTGACCTCAAGGTTTTTGATCACGTCCCAGATAACCGCCGCACCTTGTGCTTCGATACTCTGTCTGTCAACGACTTGAACCGGTGATGGTGCATCAAGAGCTGATCCACGAATGAATGATCCTGTTACTAAGACTTCCTCAATCTCATTATCTTGAGCTACTACCGGAGCTGCTAGTCCCGCAAGAATTACACCAAGTGTAATTGCCTTGCGCTTAGGAAAATTGTTGCGCATTCTTACTCTCCCTTCCTTATTTCTAGTTATATTCTTTTTAAGGTTTGACTACTTCTGTCAAATGTGAAGCCCTCAATTTAGGTTTCATGGCCTAATTTAGAGCAACCGAGATACTAGACTAGAATTGTTTTTTTTGCTAAATATTTTTCTCCATATAAATATTCAAAAGTCGTTAACCCCAGGCCTGCAGTCTGGGCTAGAGCAGTAGGGGATAATAGCCTGCGCTGTGTTTAGTTCGAAGCTAGTTTGGAGGTGATTAAATGCCGGACAGTGAGCCGAATTCGAATTCGTGCAGGGCAACGCCGTCCACGCTTGTTTCTGCGTACCAACCCCGTTTGTCCCAGTCCCCTAAAACTATCCGCAGGCCCGCCAGAGTCGTTAAAGGGTGTATAGCAGGGCGATGAGTGTGGCCATGTAGAAGGGTGCTCGTGCCAGCAGCGCTTAGGCTCTGTTCAATGGCTGCCGCATTTACATCCATAATTTCACTGACCTTGCCAGCGGTGGCTAATGCGCTCTGCGCCCGAGCTTGCTCTGCAAAAGCCTTGCGCTGAGCTAACGGTTGGGCTAAAAAATTCTCCTGCCAGGCTGGTTCACGTACTAACTTTCTGAATTTTTGATAGTCAACATCATCGGTGCACAAAGCGTCCCCATGCATTAGCAGTATAGGTCCGGCCTGCGATTCGATGACATGGGGTTCTTGTAGAAGTGTTGCGCAGCAGCTGCGGGCAAAGCTTAGACCCAGGAGGAAGTCTCTATTGCCGTGCATAAGAAAGACGTCCGACCCTGCGTTGACAAAGTCAGTGAGGGCGGCCGCCACAGCTAGGGATAATTCTGATTCAGAATCATCGCCTATCCATGTCTCAAAAAGGTCACCCAGGATGAAAAGTTCGTCAGTCTTGCCTAGATTGTGATTCAGGAACTCAAAAAGTGCGGCACTGATATCCGGTCTAGAATCCTCAAGGTGAAGATCAGAGATAAAGAGTTGCCGAGTCAATGGCTCTAATCTTCTGTTACGGTCGCAGTCTCGATGATTACCTCTGTCTCTGGCACATCTTGGTGGCCGCCAGTAGATCCAGTTTTCACGAGCTTAATTTTATTTACGACATCCATGCCATCAACAACTTTCCCAAATACTGCGTATCCCCAGCCTTGATCTGTTTTGCTGCTGTGGTTTAAGAAATGATTGTCACCAACATTGATAAAAAACTGTGAAGTTGCAGAATGAGGAGCAGAGGTGCGAGCCATAGCTAAAGTGCCAATCAAGTTTTGGAGGCCATTGTCGCCTTCATTTTCTACTGATTCGCCATTTTCTTTTTGCGTTAGCCCACTCTCGAATCCGCCGCCTTGAATCATGAAATCGTTAATCACGCGATGGAAGACAGTGCCATCGTAGAAGCCTGATTTGGCATAGCTTAAAAAATTTTCTGCTGACTTTGGGGCATTCTCAAAATCTAGTTCGACTGTGATAGGGCCATAGTTTGTCTTCAAGACGATCATTATTGCTACCTTGTGGGATGGAGAATGATTTAACTTTGTTATCAATGGTTTTGAGGCGCTATAATAAGGCTTTTAGCTAGTTCTAGATAGTCCTGAGTCAGGGAGACTTTTCCTAGTGCCATTCGTTTTCAAGCTTAATGGGTTTTTATAAGCCATCATTTAGCCTCCGCCTTATTTCATCAGGCCATAATAAAAGACTTCTCTTAATGACAGATTCAAAGGCAGCAGCCGCTGCACCACATTCAAATTTTATTCGAAACTTAGTCGCTCAAGATCTAGCTGACAACAAACATCAGGGGAAAATACACACACGATTCCCGCCGGAGCCTAATGGGTATTTGCATATAGGACATGCTAAGTCTATCTGTCTTAACTTCTCGATAGCGGCTGAAAATAACGGTCACTGCAATCTGCGTTTTGATGATACGAACCCGGCTAAGGAAAGCGTAGAGTTTGTTGAGTCTATCAAGAACGATATCAAGTGGCTTGGTTTTGAGTGGAGCGGTGAGGTGAGATTTTCATCTTTGTACTTTGACCAGCTTTATAATTTTGCGGTTGAGCTGATCGAGAAAGATAAGGCTTTCGTGTGCAGTCTTAATGCTGAGCAAATGCGTGAATACCGCGGTTCGCTGACTGAGCCAGGCCGTTCTAGCCCCGATCGAGACAGGCCGATCAAAGAGAACTTGGATTTGTTTGCCCGCATGCGCGAGGGTGAATTTGGCGATGGAGAGCTGAGTCTGCGAGCCAAAATTGATATGGCCGCACCGAATATCAACCTACGAGATCCTGTGCTGTATCGGATTCGCCATGTTCATCATCATCAAACCGGTGATAAGTGGAAGATTTATCCAACCTACGACTACACGCACTGCATTTGTGATGCCATCGAAAATATTACTCATTCTCTGTGCACACTTGAATTTGAGGATCACAGGCCGCTTTATAATTGGACATTAAATAGTCTCGATAGCGCAGGTTTGAAGCGAGTCAGTGATCTTGCTGATTCGCCAGATACTTACGTGTTGCCTGAGCAAACTGAATTCGCCAAGCTAAAGCTTAACTACACCATGATGGGTAAGCGCAACTTAAAAGAGATGGTGGAAACTGAGGTGGTAAGTGGTTGGAACGATCCGCGTATGCCAACGTTGGCTGGGATGAGGCGGCGGGGCTTTACGGCGGCTTCAATTCGTAATTTTTGTGAAAGTGTAGGTGTGGCGCGCAGTGATAGCGTCGTTGATATGGGCATGCTGGAGCATACGATACGAGAAGATCTGGATGCTAACGCGTCTAGAGTTATGTGTGTTCTTAAGCCGTTGAAAATCACTCTTACCAATATAAGTGCAGATGAAGTTGTTCAGCTTAGTATGGCGAATCACCCGAAATATGAGGAAAAAGGCCGAAGAAATGTGCCTTTCACTCGAGAGGTGTACATAGACAGGTCTGATTTTGAAGAAGTACCTCCTAACGGTTTTAAGCGTTTGATTCCGGGCGGCGAAGTCCGACTTCGAGGTTGTTATGTGATTCGATGCGACGAGGTCATCAAAGATGACTCTGGTGAGGTAACGGAGCTTCGCTGCTCTGTAGATAAAAACACTTTGGGTAACAAGCCGGAAGGCCGTAAGGTGAAGGGCGTCGTCCATTGGGTGTCTGCCAGTGAGGGTGTGGAAGTTACTGTTAGGCTTTACGATCGCCTCTTCACCGTTGAAAACCCAGGATCGAAAGAATACGAGGATTACCGATCTAACCTTAATCCGAATTCGCTAGTGACGCTTGAAAACTGTGTAATCGAGCCGGCGGCGCTGTCCAGCGCAGATGAGTCAAATTTTCAATTCGAAAGGGAAGGCTACTTCTGTCTAGACGACATTGATTCAAGCGCCTCAAAAAAGATTTTTAATAGAACAATAACGCTACGGGATTCGTGGTCAGGCAAATAGACTTTACTCATGCAAATTTACAACACTTTTACACAGCGCAAAGAAGATTTTTTACCAAAAGATCCCACACACTCCTAGCAGGAAGCAAATGGCCCTCACACACATTACTGTTCTTCTCTTCGAGTGCGGTGAGTTCTCCGCACTTTCCTTTCGCCTTTTCCTCCTCTTCCTCCTCCTCCTTCTCCTCCTCCTCGCGTGTCTTCGGCCAGGGCTCGCACTTCAGGATGATGTTCTTTTCCCTTCGCTCTTCACCTCGCTCTGACCTCGCTTTTTGTCTTAGCGACCGCTAGAAGAAGGACACTTGTCCTGGAGGCCCCTCGCCGGGCGCTGGAAGGGGCGCTCGGCGGGCTCCACGTCGAAAGCAGCGTCGAATTCTTCATCAAAGGACAGAGCGCGCCGATCCTTATTGTCCTTCGAGCGCACAACGTCGCAAACGGAGCCGGGGGTGCTCTCGCAGTCCGCCTTCGAGAACTCGCAACTCACGTCGTAGTACACGTCGTTCAAGTAGATCTGCGACACGTGGTCGTTCATGTAAATCTTCTCGACGTCAAACGAGGTGTTGCCCAGGTGGTAGGATGCGTCGTTTCCGCTCATCCCGGCCCCCCAGACATTGCCGTCACAAAGGCACTTCGCCAGGCTCTTGACGTCACCGCTCTTGATCGAGGCAATGGCCAGCAGCACGTTCGCACAGGTGACTTGGGCCACGACCGGGTTGGCATCGTCGGCCCCCTCGGCGGTGGGTGCCAGGTTCTTGGCGAGCGAGAAGGCCGCCAGGGCCACGAGAGCGAACGCGGTGAGCATCTTCATGAGCAAGAGAGGTGTCTGCACACGACGGGCGCGCGCGCAAAGCGTTAGTAGCAGACAGGGTTGCGCTGGTGCTGATCGCGCGCGGAAGTGCGAGTGCCCTGGTGACGCTGCATGGCTGGACTAGAGCGGAGGAGGAGCGGAGGAGGAGGAGTGCGGAGTGCGGCCACATCGGGGCGAAGTGGGGCAGAGGAGTGGCGAGGGGCAGCGGAGGCGAACCAACCGAAGCTTAGAAATAAGCTTGCAGGGCGCAGACGCAGGGCGCTCTGGCAGTTGACACGGAGGCTTGGTTTTCCGCGCTGCAACCAGAACACGTCTTTTCCCGATCGGGTACAAGGGGGGGTATATCACTTTCAACGTGCCGCACCGATTGCTTCTATACGACACGCGTTCTTGTTGAGACCATTTCTCTCTTCTTTCTTTTCTTCAGATGTCAGCGCTTCATTTAAAAACACCGCAGTTATCGCTGAAACGCCTCGTGGACCGTTCCTTCCTTTTCAGAGGAAGGCGCTCCAAAAATGCAGGGAGGTTAAACAGCGGCTGATTTAGAAAAAGGTGTTTAGCAAGTTTTCCACCCGGCGTGACGACGTGGGCCTTCAGGTCGCGCATGCGCGCGGCCTTGACTGCTGCTGCGTGCAGCGTCATGTGCTTTTGCGCCGCGCCAGGGAGGTGAATTTAGAACCCTTAGCTGGTACTAGTACTTGTTCTGTGAGAGCTGCGTCGCCTCGCGATCGACCCCCCCCTGCCTGCTTCCTCCTCCTCCCTCCGCCTTTTTCTGCACCGGGACCCGTTTACTGTGGCCCTCCTGGCCCTTTGCATGGGCCTTGCTTTCCCGTGCCGCCGGTGCCGACCGGCCCGCCATGTTCCGTGAGGCTCCTGTATGCCGTCTCGTTGCTGGTCTCGATGAGCACTCTGCAGCGCCCTTCCCTCGTCCTCTGTCTGGTGTACACCAACACCACCG
>CAJWGN010000073.1 GCA_913031035.1 uncultured Gammaproteobacteria bacterium | reverse complement strand
TTATGTCCCTCTAAATCGCTAATCAATCGCGCAAAAGTTTCTAAATTGGCAGAACTAGGCTCAATGTATTCAAGCAGAACGTGTAATTGGCCTCCGCAAGGAAGACGCAAGCGCGCCTGCTCCTCTTCGGTTTTTCCGTACTGAACAATAAAAGGCTTACCGTTTAAATCGAACTGCGACTTTAAGCTGCCGTCTTGCAACTGCGTGATAAAATCTTCCTCAATACAACCACCCGACACTGATCCTACTAACTCACCATCAGTGGTGCAGGCCATCATGGCACCGATGGGACGAGGCGAGGATCCCCACGTTTTCAATATAGTGCAAAGCCATACTGGTTTGTTACGTTGCAACCACTGGTCTACTTGGGAAATTATTTGTTGTTGACTACTTTGCATCGATTTTCTTCATAATAAATGATTAAGTTTGGCTCGCCTATACGTAACGAAGCTTCCATTTCCCACGCCGGAAAACGAAGTAGCCTACTATACCAGTGAGCACATCGGATACAAATACAGCCCAAAAAACACCAACAGGACCTAGCTCCAAGAGCATCGCCAAAGAATAGGCCAATGGGACCTGCACTAGCCAAAAACAGAACACGTTAATCCAAGTCGGAGTCATAGTGTCTCCGGCGCCATTAAAGGACTGAATTATTGCCATACCAATGCCCCAGGGAATATAACCCAGGGCAAATATCCATAGCGCCTGCACCGCATAGCCGGACGCAACCGATTCTTCGATAAAAATACCAACAAGTGGGGTCGCAAAAAGCAGCATCATAAGCGAGGCAAATCCCATGTAAACCGCATTGAATTTTACAATCTGCCAAACAGACTGCTCTGCACGATCAGGCAAACCCGCACCGAGATTCTGGCCAACCAAAGTAGCCGCTGCATTGCTCAACCCCCACGCAGGCAAGATTGTAAACATGACGATTCGCACGCCAATGGTATAACCGGCGACCGCATCGCTGCCAAAACTAGACACGATTTGAACAAGAAAGATCCAGCTCGCTGTGGCAACAAGAAACTGCGCTATGCCTCCTAAAGATATTTTTATCAGCGAAGTTAGCGTCGCCAAATGCGGCAGCATATTCGCCGTGTGTAAAAAAATTCTCCCGCCCCCACCGCAGATATAGTAGAGGCCATAAAGCACACCAATCCCACGGCCAATGTTGGTAGCCACAGCAGCACCGGTTAGCCCTAATTCAGGAAACGGCCCATAGCCATAGATTAGACAAGGGTCGAGAACGATATTTATGCAATTCGCTAGAGTAAGCGCCTTCATCGCAAGACTGGCATCCCCTGCTCCTCGAAAAATCCCGTTAATGAGAAACAAGAATAGAATCGTAAACGATCCACCAAACATAAGTCGGGTATAAGGCACGCCGATAGCAAGAACTTGTTGATCCGCTCCCATGGCCATTAATATGTTGGGCGCATAAAAAATCCCGACAAGCCCAACAATTATAGACACAAAAACACCTAGCCAAATCGCCTGCGCTGCGGCTAGAGAAGCGCCCGCATTATCTTTCTCACCGATCCGGCGTGCGACCATCGCAGTGGTGCCCATACTCAATCCTATGGCGACAGCATAGAGAAGAGTAATCATTGCCTCTGTTAGACCCACGGTCGCCACCGCCGCCGTGCCCAATCCAGCCACGAAGAAAATATCCACCACAGCGAATACCGATTCCATCGCCATTTCTAGAATCATTGGAATGGCCAACAGCATAGAGACCCGGCCTATAGAGCCTTCGGTATAATTTATTTCAGAATCACCTGCCACTGATTGCTTAACTAGCTGCCAGGTATTTTTTATTTTTTGTAACTTCATTAATCAAATTCCAGGGTGAAGCTTATGTGCGCCACCAAACCTTCTCAGCTTTAGAGTGCTATGAAAAAAGTAAGGGATTTGATGGCCCGCAAGCTTTTGACTAATCAAAAGACCCTCGAAAGATCGAGGAGAGCTGAATATTCTGCGCTGTCGTGATCATTATGTGTCAGCACATTGGACCAGTTATCTGGTCATTATGTGAATCCACTCAGAGCGGGTCAGCGGCAGAGGCACTGGGATATTTAAACTAGTAATCGAGTTAGCTAAACGCTAACAAACAACAATTCAGGCCTTATCTCTGGAAAAGCTTAAAAAATCCATTGGTCTAATCCTCCAATTATGCCGTGAATACCAACGGTACAATCTACGCAAAAACCCTGTCTGTTGACAGCCGCATTTGACACTGCGACTGTATCCATCGCAGGCATTATATAGACGAGGTTTTCAGAAGTCCCCTTTTTTGTAAGGTGTATCCGCTCAAGCTTAAAACCTAATTAGGCAGGTGAACTTTTCTCTGCTGGAGCTCTTTTGACCTTTTTTCTAACCAATGGTCTCTTAGCAAATCCCTAACCATTGCGCCCGCCGCACTTTTGTCATTTGAATTAAGCATGTGCTCAACTGCTCTGTTGCCTAAATCGGCGTTATGAGTAATACCTGCTTCAAGCTCTTCCAAAACATAATCGCTAAGCCCATCTGGCAACCCTAGATCACCTAAGCTGCCCGCCAATGCTTTGGACTCAGTTGATACAACAGCCGCAGAACGCTCCGTTCTGGACAATTGCCTGATTGGGTTTAGCGCACGGTAAGTAGAGTTGCGCTGCTCAAGTTGCAGGGAGGTGGATTGAAGCTCACCCTGCCCTGACGACTGGCAGTCTCTAATGCCAGCCTCTTCCTCTAAAGGGTTTCAATTATAAGAATAAAATCGGGTCTGCCTTTGAGCTTCAAGGTTTTGCAAAGACTCCTGCATCATCAACACCGAGGGTAAACGAATATCTGAAGAGCGCTTAGAAGAGATGTCAATTGGCGCCTTTGAAGCAGCAATATCTTCCATTTTTGTGTCAACTTCAGCTTCCTCACTATCGACAAGCTCATTGCGCGAAGGCTCTTCGAGGTTTTCAAACTCACTGACAACACTGCTCTCTTCAACAAGTAACTCTGCGCTTAAGGTATCCTCCATCTCAGCCGGTTCTGGAACAAAACTCTCTCCATCAGCCAATACTGGCTCAGGAACCTGCTGTATTTGAGGGTTTTGCGAGTAAAGGCGCACGGAGATAGTTGCAGGTTTGGTGAGCAGTGTATCGTCTGTTTGCGTACCTGCTTGCCATCCTATTTGCCCATTAAAAAAAATAGTAGCCAGCACCCCATGAAAAAGAAAACTTGCCAAAATGGCAAGGCGAATTTTATCGGGCTCTGGATAAATCTCCTGACGAGACTCTAATTCAGATAGTTAAAAATCCATAAGAAACGAAACTAATAGTTACATAAAAGTCGATATAATCCATAATTCGACTCAGCGCAGCAGCGTGAATTCACTATCGTCTTTTTACACACCGCACACAGTGCGACAGCTAAGCCTTAGAAGAGTTCCCCGCCTTAAGCTGTCACGAAGGTATAAAGCAGTTGAATTGGTTCAGTAAAAAAACAGTTGAATTGATTCAATAAAATTGGCTTCCTAGTTAAACAATCCGGGCGCCATGCGCTGGGATTCCAGTCCTAACAAATACTCTTTCGTTTCCAAACCACCACCAAAGCCAGTTAGCTTACCAGAACTACCAATCACTCGATGACAGGGGATAATTACTGGTATCGGATTAACGCCATTAGCCGCTCCTACCGCTCTGGATGCCTTAGGGCGATCAATGTGTTTTGCCAATTGACCATAACTCCACGTTTCGCCGTAGGGGATTTCCAACAGAGCTTGCCACACAGTCCGCTGAAATTCTGTACCAATCGGTGCCAAGGTTAAATCAAAGGCGTCGAGCTCCCCAGCAAAATATTGATTTAACTGCTCGATTGCGTCTCGAAACGGTGCGTCATCTCGCTGCCAGCCTGACTCATGACGACGCTGCATTTTTCCTTTTGGAAACCCAAGCAATGACAGCGCGTCGCCCTGTCCAGCTAAGAGTAAGGAACCGATGGATGTCACATGATAAGTGTAGTAGGTTTTCATAACATGACTTCCCAATGAAGTTTCTAAATCTGTGTAATGCAGTTGAATGACAATCAGTCTGAGTGCCCAACGTGTAGCCTTTTTGCTGCTCTGCTCTTCGCTTGCTTTGTTGTTTTGGCTTTTTCCATTATCGGCTTATGGACAGCGCCATAATGTGCCCATAGAAGAATTACCGAATAGGCTCGCCATGGTTTCCAAGCCTCGCTAAGTAGCAGCAATTGTTTCGGTGTCAAAGCATCCCCAGGTTTAGTCGCCGCTCGGCACAAAATTAAATCTGAATAGGGAAATGCGTCAGGATCACTTAAGGCCCTCATTGCAATATAATAGGCAGTCCATTCACCAATCCCCTTGATCGAACAAATTTTCTCGACAAAACACTCAGTGGCTGTGGTGCAGTCGATAATCAAATCATCCCGCTCAACCATCTCTGCAATCTGTTTAATCGCAGTAATGCGCTGACCGACTATTCCCATATCATTAAGATCAGCTGTTATCAGTACTTTAGGCGTTGGGAAAATACGATTCAGCTCTGGATTATCACAGGAGTACTTTTGGCCATTACGCATAGCTAATCGGCCAACTAAGGTTGTTGCGGCTTTAACCGTGACTTGCTGGCCAAGCACCGCTCTCACGGCAACCTCAAACCCATTCCAGCAACCTGGCACTCTTAAGCCGCTGTGTTTTTTAACTATTGGCCTTAGAATCTCATCCTTGGCTAAGAAACTCTCTATTTTTTCGCCGTCCGCGCGCAAATCAAATATTGTCCGCACCCGATCAATAATATGATAGAGCTGGCGGGACTCCGGGAAATTTATCTGCACTTTTAATTGTGTAGAACCTTCTGTAAATTCAACACGAAGATCGCCTGAAATCCCCTCCACGCTAATTGTTCTGGCATAGGAGTTCTCAGTGACATGCTCCACCCCTGGAATATGTCGATAGGCAAGAAATGCGAGTAAGGCTTTCCAATCAAACGGGGGACGAAAAAACAAAGTCAGCTCTATCACCTCCAAGCCCTTATGACTTTTACTGCTTTGGTTCTTTCTAACCCCCCTTAATTCACCAGGGCTGCGGCTATAGATCTTGATGAAGACTGCGTTAAATCTTCTCAAGCTGCCAAAACCTGAAGCAAAGCAGATTTCAGAAAGAGGCAAGCTTGTCTCGTCGATTAACTTTTTAGCAAAGTGCAGGCGCCGAGTTTGCGCAACCTCTGTCGGTGATGCACCTATATGCTTTTTAAATAAACGGGCTAACTGTCGAGACCCTACCCTAATTTCATTAGCTAGATCTTCGACAGTACCGTCATCTAAGTAACCTTGATCGATAAGTTGCAAGGCACGAGAGACCTTCCAAGACGAGCCACTCCAAGCAGGGGTTCCCGGCGAAGATTCTGGGCGGCATCGTAGACAAGGTCTAAATCCGGCAGCGGCAGCGGCAGCCGCTGATGGATAAAGCTGGATGTTTTTCTTCATCGGCACTTTAACCGGACACACTGGCCGACAGTAAATCCCCGTTGTTAAAACCCCCACAAAAAAACGTCCATCAAAACGAGCGTCGCGGCTTTGACGAGCGTCTTCATATTCATCCGGGTTCAATAACATTGTGCGATCTCTGTTTAATATAGCGGCAGCTCCGCTTTCTTGTGATTGCCATCATACTCTTATTTAAGGTGTTGACTGGCCGTTTTCGGACCTTATCATTTGTTTAATTTTTTGCATCAAATTAACAGTGGCACCCTCAGCTTATTATCACCAACGCCCCTACGGAATTTCCTGCCAGCTGGGAAAACCAGCCACAGCCAGTGTGAGCGGTCAAACAATCTCCTTAGAATACCGACTATGCTGCATATGCTACTAATCTGCTGGCTGTACGGCTGTTCGGGAAGCCTCACCTTACCTTGACAACCCAGCGCTGCTATTTTCCGCACCCTTGCTCGCGTTTTATCACGAGCAAACAGCACATTTCATGGTGCACCCCGCCGCTGCTTGGAAAATGCCACTCACTAAAGCAGCTTTTACTGCCAATCGGTCATAAAAAGTAGTTTGGCGCAGTCCCACAGCCCATCCTCTGAAGTCGTGACCGCGCCAGCGACCTGTTTGCGGCAGGCAGAAATGAAATGCAGGCCAACTAATACCAACTGTCTATGCCTCCGAGAATGCGATAAATGATGGCCTAGTGTATATTAGCGTCCTATTATCGGCCTGATTGAGCTCTATGACGCACTATGCTTGGCTTCAAGCACAATCAGCCTGCAACTAATTACATACTAGAAGTGAAAAATAATGTCAGACAAGGACCTACGGAAGTTTTCCAAAATAGTTGTTGATGGCTATGAACAAGCCCCAAGTCGCTCAATGCTCAGAGCAGTGGGTTTCGGTGACGAAGATTTCAAAAAACCACAGATAGGCATTGCCTCGACCTGGAGTATGGTCACGCCGTGTAATATGCACATCAACAAACTAGCCGAAGAAGTTAATAAAGGCACCGATGCAGTCGGCGGCAAGGGCGTGATTTACAACTGCATTACAATCTCTGACGGCATTTCCATGGGTACCGAAGGCATGAAGTATTCTTTGGTCTCAAGAGAAGTAATAGCTGACAGCGTGGAAACCGTATCAGGGTGCATGGGACACGACGGAATCATCACGATTGGCGGTTGTGATAAGAATATGCCGGGGCTCCTTATGGGTATGGCGCGCCTTAACCGGCCTTCGATTTTTATCTATGGCGGCACCATTCAGCCAGGACCTGACCACACCAACGTAGTCTCTGTTTTTGAAGCAGTGGGCGGCTACGCGGCAGGCAAGGTTTCCGACATAGAGCTGAAAAACATAGAGGAAACTGCTATCCCAGGCCCAGGTTCCTGCGGCGGCATGTATACAGCAAACACTATGGCCTCGGCAATCGAAGCGATGGGGATGAGTTTGCCTAATAGCTCAGCGCAGGACGCCATATCTAGCGATAAAATAGATGATTGCTTAAACGCTGGCGCTGCCATCATGAACTTGCTTGAAAATGACATTAAGCCCTCTGACATCATGACCCGAGCTGCTTTTGAAAATTCCATCAAAGTCGTAATTGCCCTCGGCGGATCCACCAATGCTGTCCTGCATCTGTTAGCGATGGCCCACACAATAGGAGTGGAGTTGGAATTGGATGATTTCACAAAAATCGGCAAAAAGACCCCAATGCTTGCCGATCTCAAGCCCAGCGGCAAATACTTAATGTCTGAGTTAATTAAAATTGGGGGAATTCAGCCATTGATGAAAACCATGTTAGAGGCCGGCATGTTGGATGGCAGCTGCATAACTGTCACCGGCAAAACTCTTGCAGAAAATTTGATCAACGTAGAGGCATACCCTGCGGGACAGGATATTATTCGCCCGCTTGACAACCCGATAAAGAAAGACAGCCACTTAGTTATATTAAAAGGTAATTTGGCCCCGGGAGGCGCGGTGGCAAAAATCACCGGCAAAGAAGGACTTAGCTTTACTGGAAATGCCCGAGTGTTTGAGTCCGAAGAGGACTGCCTAAAAAGTGTTCTCGATGGCACGGTGGTTAAGGGCGATATACTTATCATCCGCTATGAGGGCCCGAAAGGTGGACCTGGCATGCGCGAAATGCTGAGCCCAACTTCAGCCATTATGGGCAAAGGTATGGGCGAGGACATAGCGCTTATCACCGACGGCCGATTTTCCGGCGGCTCCCATGGCTTTGTTGTGGGCCACGTGACCCCAGAGGCCAGTGAAGGCGGCCCTATTGCCATTATTGAAACCGGCGATCGAATTTCTATTGATGCCGAAAATAATACGATTAATTTAGATTTAAGTGATGCGCAAATTGCGGAACGCCTAAGCAAGTGGAAAAAACCCGCGGCACGTTACACGCGAGGCGTATTAGCAAAATTTGCCGCCTCAGCAGCGTCCGCTTCTGAGGGCGCGGTTACAGACAAGTATCTTTAGAGCCCTTGGCACTGCGACCAAACTTGAAGAATAAATAAATAGGGCCTAGGTCAAAAAAATGCCTGAATTTTTCACAAGTATCGCCGGCTTGCTAGAAGGTTCTTTTTTGCAAAGCGCCGCACTATGGACCCTGCGCACAGTGCCCGGATTTCCACCGATTATTCAAACGGTGCATATTCTCGGTATCGCTGTGCTAATGGGAACTATTGTAATGCTAAACTTGAGGGTTTTGGGTTTAGCGGTGCGCTCACAAGAACTCACTGAGATGACTAAACGCGTTATGCCTTGGGTATGGTCGGCATTAGCCAGTAACTTGATCTCCGGCGGGTTCTTTTTGTTTGCCCGCCCTTATCGCTATTTCACTAATCCTATCTTCGGTTGGAAAATGAGTTTCCTCATTCCGGCAGTTCTACTGACCCTAGTGTTTTATTGGATGCAAAAAAGACAGGCAGGTTATTGGGAACAAGACACAAAGCACCTCTGGAGCGCTAGAGCAATTGCCCTAGTCTCACTTGCCTGCTGGATCATGGTAGCTATGGCAGGACGTTGGATTGCCTATGTTGAATACCTCTACTACCCAGCCTAATCATGATTAATTTAAATAGCCATGTAACTCGGAAGCTAGCACTATGATAAGTAGTTTTCTCAGAGATCCATTTTGGATTGACATCGAAAACTGGCCTATTAGCTGGGAAATCGGAGGCACCTCGTGGTTTCCGTTTTTGGAATCAATACACGTTATAGCAGCGGCTATGGTTGTCGGCTCCATTCTATTCGTCGACTTAAGGTTGCTAGGCTTGACTGCCACTCGCTATCCGATTACCACTCTTTCGAAAGAATTAATTCCTTGGTCATGGGCTGCATTTGTTATCGCAGCTATCACTGGGTTTGGAATGTTCATTACACGTGCAGCATCCCATGTTGTAAACCCAGCGTTCCAATGGAAGATGGGGCTGCTTGCCCTTGCCGGCATCAATATGTTTTATTTTCATCACCGCGTGTACAAGAGCATCCATCAGTGGGACACCCTCTCACAGACACCGATGCAAATTAAAATCATAGGCTGCCTATCTCTTTTTTTATGGTCAGGGGTGATGCTTGCTGGGCGCTGGATTGGCCATATTATTTGAATATCAAAAAAGCGACTACAGCCGCTTGTATCGGCAGTCGATTAGGCTCTTTTTATCCTAGCGCTGGGCTGCCTTTAATCCATTCTAGCCTTGTCTGATCTCCTCTAACGCCCTGGGCTTTTCGCAACAAATCCTGCCGCCTTCAGCTTATTGATCTTCCATTACTTGGTCACCAGCCATACCCCGCGAACACATCTGGCAATCTAAAGCAGGACGCATTGAATAGAATTGATGATAATATTTTTGCCTACCCCTTTCTTCGGAATACAGCTCTACCATTCACCTGGCACTAACAACAAATTGAAAGAGCTGAGTGAAACATGCGCTTGTAAGAATATTGGAAATGGAAACGAGGGACTTTAAGCTTAATCTTCAATTTCCAATGTTACAAATATCACAGACGCCATGGACCTGCTTGTGGGGCTGCTATGGTCTTCGTACATTAGGAATGAATCAAGGGCTGCTTTAAAGTAACACGAAGGGTTAACTGAAAACATGAGGCCTAACTTTTTGCCAGTTAAAAAGTGACCTGGCACCCTATTAAGGAATCGCTTCCTTAGTAGGGTGGATAGCCAGTGCGAAAAACCGGCAGAACCGGTTAATCGACTGCCATATAAACACTAGCCAAGCGCTTAGGCACCTGCCCTACTGGAATACGGGCAACAGTTTTCATGGTGGCCACATCTACAGCGTAAGTCACATGGTCGCCGGCCGCCCCAATATAAGCTGTCTTGCCGTCGGGAGTGAAGGTAACCCATTCTGGGTGCTGACCTACAAACACTTGTCCAACCTCGACCAAATCTGGCAGCGAATGGATATAAACCGTACTGTAGACCTTGCTCGTTGACCACAGGGTTTTCCCATCCGGGGATACACCTAAGCCGTGAGCGGGAGCTCCTTGCAAACCATCATAATGGGCTTTCTGCCCTAGAGCTGGGGGATGCTCAATTCTAGCTATTTCTGCGCGGGATGCAAAGTCCACTACGGCAAACCCATGAAAACCTGAAAGCTGGACGAAGATGTTTTTCGTCGACCCATCTGGATTAGTATTAAAGATCATCGGCCGAATGCCTGAGCTCATTTCCAAGGTCCACACTAATTCGTTGCTCGCAATATCAATGACATTAATTGTGCGTGTTTGAATTGAGCCACCTACAGCATATTTACTGTCCGGTGTGACATACACATTATGTATCGCCCCCTCAACAGGAATGCTTTTGATCTTTTTCATAGAAGTCACATCGATAACATCTATAGTCCCAGGCATTTCCATAATCGCGACATATACCCTGCTTCCGTCTCCAGTCACTGCCACGTTGTTAGGTCTTCCACTTAGAGGAATCCGCCGTTTAACCCGCAGGGTCCGAGAGTCAACAATATCTAAGCTATGCATAGACTCATTTGTAATATAAAGCTGCGAGCCATCAGGGGCGCCAACAATACCGTGAGGTATTTCGATATCGGTTATTTTCCCAATAACACTGTTAGTAACCGGATCGATAATGGTCGATGTATCCGAGGCTGCGTTGGTCTGAACAATACGAACCTGCACAGAAGAAGGCTCCCTACGTTTTTTAGCCCCTGCCACCCAATCTGCCATCACTCTCCATTCTGGATCATATTGGCTGGCGAAATGCTTACCTCCCCCATGAAAAGGGTCGCCTCCCGCCTCACTGGCTAGTGGATGGGTTAAAAACCGACTAGCTAACGGGTCACCGCCGGGCAAGACAAACTGACTGGCAGATTCAAAGTTCATTAGAGTCTGCTCCTCAGTAAAGAACAGCTGGTGATCTTCTAACGCCTGAATTCGAAAGTTACTGGAGCGGCTATGACACTGAACACATCGAACATTACCGTCACGCTTGGCAAGAAATATTGGCTGCACCTCATCTTTAAAATAATCGTAATCTAGGTCGACGGGTTCTTGAGGAAACCCGCTAGATACTTGAAGCAATAGGACTATCGTACTGAAAGCTTTTACTTTTAGTCTATTTATCACAAGAATATTCTCCTCTTTTGTGGGAGTTAAATGACTTTGATTGGTTGGTGTTGATCATCATAGTAGTTTGCGAGTGAAGAAAAAGACAGAGGCACACGGACAACTGTAATCGCAACCAGCTTAAACTCTACCCGCCAGCGCTAATCTTGTCGCTAGAGACAACTTCTTTAGTACCAGATGCAGTCACAAAGTCAGAAGTTAGATCCATTGAAATCAGCAAACAAACCCAACCCAGTGGCAAACTCAACAAAACGGGCTAACTTCTGCTGTTTTATTGGCCCAGAAAACAGCAGAACACTCAAAGCGTAGACCTGCCATCAAGACTTCGTCATTATCACCCACCAGAGAAATACTCCACCATGGATAAGAAAGAATTTAAAAAAATGTGAGAGAGTATGCAGACCGATGGCTATTTCGCTAGTCACCCCCACTACGAAGACTATTTTGGAAAGGAGCTTAGTGACGAAGACCGTGCGCTAGATCAAATCATATTGTCTCTCGATTTTTCAAGTTCCGACATCTATACCCCAATACCTTACTCTGAAGCGCAGCGCCAAGCGCACCGAACCTTTGTGGCTACCGAAAACCTTTGACCTGCCTCGAAGCGGCGTTGCACTGGATGTGGGATGTGGATTTGGCCGTTCCGTGCGCTGGCTCAGTAAGCAATATGATCAAGTGATAGGAACGGACATTTCATCTCATGTAATTGATAAAGCCCATGAACTTTGCCAAGAAATTGATAATGCAACATTCTATGTGAACGAAGCTGATTCATTACCCGCAGAAGTACTGCCCTCTTCAATTGACATGGTTTATGTTTTTACTGTGTTTCAACACATTCCTCGGGAATACACACTGGGACTCCTTCGAAAAATACAAGAAGTGCTTAGCGATAACGGTGTCGTTGTCTTCAATTTAGTTTCCTGCATCAACGAGAACAAGAATGATGGCATTGCAGAAACTGAATGGGCTATCGGTTACAGCGAATCTCAAGCGCAGGACCTACTCGCTAAAGCTGGGCTTCAGTTGCAAAAAATGACGAAGTGGTCAGGGCCAGAATCAAGCGCAAGCTGGCTTTGGCTTGCGGCCTCAAAAAAGGTGTAAAATTAAAAAAGTAAAACAAACCGAATCCCTGATCAGGCAGTGACTGCAATCAAGCTAAAACCCGTTAGATGGGCAAGCAAGCATCAACTAAGGCTTTTTCAGTAGAATATTTCTTTTCGAAAAATCAAATACGGCTAATTTCGCTTTGGCAAGAAAACTGAGAATAAAGTTGAGCGACCTGTTACTCCCACTCCTCTTGTTCTGATCCGAACATCACACCCGACATCCGTTAAAATAAAAACCATTGCGTCGCAGAAAATCGGATGGGCTATCCTCCACAGCGAAAATTAGCCAAAATGTTGTTAGACACGGTCATACTTAGGTCTCAGAAAATTTCAGAACGGCTCTATCTGAATCAAGCCCCTGCTGGCTTTGCATGCCAGCGCGTAAAAAGGGTAGATTAAGCGTAAAAGCAAATTGAAACGGCTTGCTAAGGTCAGTCACAGGTTTTTCAGCAATTGCCGGCTCCGCTTTAGTTAAGTTACTCTATCGCCCCTTGATCGCTTCTTTGACATTGGACAGCAATATGAAAATTATGCCTTTGGCTGCGCTAGGCGCTGCTATTTTTATAACCTCCTGCTCACTGCCAGCCACTTATGAGGTCGGACAGATTCAGACGCCCATGGGAGAGATGTTGGTCTGGCTTTATGATGACACGCCCAAACACAAGCAAGCATTTCTTGAACTAGCCAAGTCCGGCTATTGGGATACCTATACTTTTAATCGTGTGATTGATGATTTCGTCGCTCAGGGTGGATGCCCTGACGTACCGGAAGGCTTCGCTTACTCACCGCACCTTTTAGAGCCAGAGTTCGAAGCGGGCCACAAACATATCTACGGGGCGTTTGGCGCCGGCCGTGATGACAATCCCGGCAAACTCGCCGCCGTGTGTCAGTTCTATGTGGTCCAAAACAAAGAAGGCCTTTCTCGGCTCGATAACAACTATATGATTTATGGACATGTATTTAAGGGACTAGATGTGGTGGATGCCATGGTAAAAGTAAATACAGATGATTCTGATAAGCCACTGGTGGACATACAGGTCGATGTCAATGTCATTAATATGACCCAGCAAGAGGTAGAAGCTTACGGATTTTTGCTGCCTTGAGTTTAGAAGTAACTAACATTTAAGAAGTGACTACGAGGACACTAGGCACCCCGCTAGATCAGCAACACTCACGAGCGCTTTATTTGGTATATTAGATGCTCTATGAGAATTCTTTAGAGCTAAAGATCTTGCGACTTAACTTTGCCCCTTGACTGACAAATACACCTGACCGGAGACAACAGCTTCCCTATGCAAAAACCCTTGATAACCGGCCCGACCTCACACAACTACTTTTCTCAGCGACTTAGACTGCACTATGTAGAATGGGGCAATCCAAATGCTCCCCTAATGCTGCTGATTCACGGTGGCCGTGATCATTGTCGAAATTGGGATTGGGTTGCCGAACGTTTTCGTGACGACTACCACATTATTGCCCCAGACCTGCGCGGTCATGGTGACAGCGAGTGGATGATTGGCGGAACCTATACCCAATTGGATTACGCCTACGACATCGCCCAGCTGTTGCATCAAAAAGATGCCAGTGAAGTAACCGTTATTGGCCATTCTCTGGGTGGCTCGATCGCTTTACAATACACTTCACTGTACCCCGAGAAAGTGAAAAAACTCGTCGCCATCGAAGGCATGGGGCCATCGCCTACCATGGCTGCGAAAACCGCAGACAAGCCATTAAGCGGCCGCATTCATGAATGGATGAATGGCCTGCGCAAAGCGTCAGGTCGGCTACCTCGGCGCTACCCAACCCTTGAAGATGCGTTTCAGCGTATGCAGGAAGAAAACCCCCATTTATCTGAGGCAAAGGCACTGCACTTAACCGTTCATGGCTGCAATCAAAATGAAGACGGCACCTTTAGCTGGAAGTTCGATAATTACGTTCGTTTCTTTGCCTTTAGCGGCCTGCCACTTGAACAGCAGCGAGCACTATTCGGCGAAATCACCTGCCCGACATTACTAGTGCGAGGCACAGAATCTTGGGCTTCAGATCCGGTAGCCGATGGCCGTACCAAAAGCTTCAACTGTCCCGTAGAAGTCGAAGCTTTTGAGAAAGCAGGCCATTGGGTGCATCACGATCAACTCGAAGGTTTCGTAGACCGTGTTAAAAAGTTTCTAGCAGACTAGTCTTTTTCTTAACGCGCCAACAATACACCTCAAAATTGGTAGCGAAACCCTGTCTCAACTGGCCTACCGCGCTGATTCAGTAACCGATTTTAGGGCGGACTGTAAGCATTTGAGCCGAGTTTAGCGGCGAAAAAGTGATTTAAGTTAAGTTTTGTAATCTATTGTAAAATTAAATGTGTTATTAAAGCTCATTTTTATATATCATTTTGGGTTAAGTCACGCCCACAGGCTAACATTCAAAGCAACACGTTAAAGGAAACCGCATGTACTCATGCTCAACAAATTCAAGAAAATTTCTTCTATCTTTATTAATCGCTGCGTCTTCAGCTGGCATCTCAAACGCTGAAGTTGATAGTACTCTGATGCTAGGAGACATTGGTTACCCTGGGCCTATAACCAGCTACCAGTCTGAGCCTCTGCCGCCAGCAGAAGAACCCAGCCAACCTGATGTTGCCAGTAACCGGATGCCGGTAGAGCTAGGTTACGCTGAGACTTTCGCCATACTGAGCCAAAGCGGCATCACCGACGTTTATCCATCCAATGTTACCGGAGATGTTGGAACTAGTCCCATCACCGGCGCAGCGCTTTTGCTTAGCTGCAGCGAAGTTACGGGTAATGTCTATACTGTTAACGCCGCTGGCCCTCTGCCCTGCACGACAACCGATGCTCCCTTCCTGACCGCAGCGGTGGGCGACATGGGATATGCATACACCAACGCGGCGGGGCGAGTTTCACCTGACGTTACTGAATTAGCTGCCGGGACAATTGGTGGGCTAACTATAGAGCCTGGTCTCTATAAATGGAGCTCCGGTATTTTGATTGACCAGAGTCTTACCCTCGATGCCAAGGGCAACCCAAACGCTGTTTGGATCTTTCAGATAGCGGGAACCTTGACTCAGGCTAGCTACACTGAAGTGATCCTCACAGGCGGCGCTCAGAATAAGAACATCTTCTGGCAGGTCGCAGGAGCAGTCACTATTGGAACCTATGCCCACTTTGAAGGCATCGTCCTCGCTAAAACAATGGTCGCTGTGAATACAGGCGCATCAGTTAACGGCCGACTATTGGCTCAAACGGCGGTTACTTTGCAGATGAATACGATTACCCAACCTGCGAACTCCGTAAATAACTCAACCCCTGTCGAGCCTACCGGCAACCAAAATGACATAGATCCTGTGTCCGGCCCACAGCCAGAATAAGAAACAGGAAACAGGAAACAGGAAACAGGAAACAGGCTATTTTAAAATGCAGTCTGTTTCTTATTTATCTTGCTTAAACTCAGATCTAAATCCATACGCTTTTTAAAAACGCCTACTTTTTTATCTCGCAATTTCACCGCGAATTTTTTTTCATACCTCGTCTGATTTTCTTTTTTACGAGAGATTTCTCGGCGTCTCGCTTCAAGATATGTAAGCCGACTTTTTGGGTGTATTTAATAAACTAGCGTGCAAAAACCATGTGCTTTCCCAGTAAAATTACAATCAGCTAATCAAGCTTTTCTAGCACCCTATTAATTAAAGGGGTAGGGGGAGGGGAGGGGAGGAAAAACAGACTTTCCTTAAGAAAAATCTCATAATAAAAAGACAAGCTAATCTAATTGAGGCGCACACACGACACGATAACGCTTTTCAATTAATAGCCCGTAGTGTGAATGCGTGACCCCACGAAGAGCTTTAGAATTTGCTTATTGAACGCCGCTAATAAGCGTTCTAGATAAAATGATTAGAAGAGTAAGTAATAGGTGCTAATCCTCTGCATCATCAAGTTTGACTTTGCCCAAGCGCTATCTATCAAAAATCATGGAACCTTGATTTTGAGTTTAAAAACAAAACAAATAACGATGTAAGCACCCTTCTTTGATATTACCGCGGCCTGCCAGCAGTCTTGGCTACGAGCCTTGCTCCTTACGAAAAGACCTTCAATCGGTGGTTTGGTTTACATGATATGGACCTCAGTAAACGCTGAGGACATTCTTAATTGATAACTCTGTCGACTGACAAGATTATTGATTGATGATATTGATGATATTTATGTTTCTAATCACTATCGTATTATTCTGACAATGCGAAAGGCTATTTTGCCAAACTAGTTAGGCTTATGTGGCGGTCTGTCGCTTTAAGCATTGCTGCCAAAAGCTTAGGAATTCGACTAGCCGAGCCCCATTGCCTGCCTAGCAAAGCCCTGCTTAAAGCCAGGGGCTAGTTCGAGAGAGAGTAATCCGCATTTTCGTAACAGAGATTTTGAAATACTGCTGTTAGAAAACAACCGTACTAATGTATCGGTGGCCAAGATTGCTTGTTGCTGATCTTTCATTTGACCATCTAGGTAATGTTGCAGAACTTTCATATCACCAAAACTTTTGCCCTTCTCTCGAGCCAAGATAAGGCTAGCCACCAGCGCATTGGCATCCCGTAGGGCTAAGTTAAAACCCTGCCCGGCGACTGGATGCAGCGTATGAGCCGCATTTCCTAACAGCGCAAGGCCGGGCCTAATTTGCTCTTTCGCAGTCACCAAACTTAGCGGATAACTGCTTAGTTTTCCAATTTTGAAAATCTCTCCAAGCCGATCGCCAAAGCGCTCTTGTAGTCGACTAACTAATTGGGACTGGTCAAAACTTGCGTATTCATCTGCTTGTGTATTTGAAATAGTCCACACCAACGACGCACGGTTTTCGTTATCGTGACTGGCAAGCGGAAGCACCGCTAAGGGACCGGTATCGGTGAACCTCTCAAATGCCTGGTTCTGATGTGGTAGTTGAAACTGGATATTGGCTATCAAAGCACGCTGGCCGTAATCTACCGAATCTCTATTAATACCCAGCTGCGAACATAGAGGGGATCTGCCGCCGTCGGCTAAAACGACTAAGGACGCTTCAATGGTCTGTCGATAATTTTCCTTCTCAAGTTCAACCAACATTCCATCGGCTTTTGGGGTAAGCTTAGTCACGCTAGCAGGTGCTAAATAGTCAATGGACGATGTGCTTTCAATAGCATCATTGATTACCGCTCCAAAGACTCTGTTCTCGATTACATAACCTAAAGCATCAATATCGTAGTCGGAACTGGACAGCTGAGTCGTTCCTATATGACCTTTGTCTGACACCTGAATTTTTTCTATTTTGTTAGCACTAGTTCTTATTTCTATGTGTTCAATATATTCAGGTTTTTTTGACACAATATTTGTCAATGCATCAAAACCTTGATCTGCCCAAAATACACCAAAGCTATTGTCTGTTCCAA
>CAJWGN010000072.1 GCA_913031035.1 uncultured Gammaproteobacteria bacterium | reverse complement strand
AGACCGGAAATATAAAATCCTATGTCGCGTTACGTACCTTTATGGGATTAGACCCAAATCTCATAAAATCTTACCTTCCCCAATCCCACTTTCTTTTATCATTATTCTTGATCAAACCTTATAAAAAACCAAACCCCTACTATCCATAAAATTTTCACCTCCCTCACCCCAACTTCAATTTTTCGACCCCTTCTTTTTCCCCTTTTAACTATTCTGCTTTTCTTCTTTAAATTCACTTTATTTATTATTTACTTACCCCCTTCCCCTATGCCCCGCCGCCCGCAAACCCTCCTAAACACGCCTCCGCACCTTCCCTGACCTCAGACGATGTTGATTGTTTGAGGTCAGGGAAGGTGCGGAGGCGTAAAAACCCCACTCACAGTTTGCGGGCGGCGGGGCATATACGGATACTATTTCCGTACTTTATTCCGTAAGTAAATACAAGGGAATTTAAAGAAGAGTTTATTTTGAAAGCTCTGTGGAAGAATCTTTTATATCCAAATTTTTAGAAAAAATCGTCTGCGCGGTTGTCTTGATCACAAGGCCATTTTTAATGTCTTCTTGCCTGATCAAAAGGAATTTTTCTAATACTTTAAGATCTCTATCGCTTGTCATATTTTTTAAACTGGCTCGTTATATCCATGCGTCCATGGACCACACCCAGAATATGAATATCGGTTTTTTTGATGATGTAAAAGATGGTGTGTTTTTCAATATTCAAAGATCGATATCCTGATTTAACATCATCACGGTTTCTTCCAATTTCTGGATTATCCAGAAGCTGGTTTATACTCTCTTCTATCAATGACAGATATTTTTGTGTCTGTTTTTCGCCATATGCCGCAAGGGTATATTCGCGTACATTTTTTAAATCGTCTTGTGCACGCGGCGATAAAATAATTTGATACTGTGTCATGCGTTATTCAAGCTGGCAAAAAATTTACTTGTATCCTCTTTAGATTTAAGAACAGCGCCCTGCCCGGCCTCAATTTGGCGCTGCCCTTCTGCTAAATGAGAGCGAAGACGATCCAGCTTCATTTGAGCAACGAAATCATTATTCATCTCCATAAATCGCAAAGCTTCACGCACAACTTCACTGGCATTATTGTAAAGACCGGATTCCACTTTATGTTTCACAATGGCTTCCAGTTCAGGGGTTAATGATACATGCATAATATATTCTCCTTATCCTTCTATTATACAAAGATTGACAATCCTTGTAAATAAATATGAGCTCATATGACACAGACGCTTACTCAAACAGCCTAAACTTTCTGACTGCATTCTTGTTTTTGTTCATCATCATTGCTGAATTCACGCTTCAAATGCCCCATGACAGATTGTTGGAGTTTTAATTCCCCTACTCTGGCTCTGGCAATCATTGCATTGAAATAAGCGCCTGGCTTCATGACGCGGTTCTCGATGCGTAAATTCGCCTGATCGGTCAAAATCACGCAGACAGCAGCGCCAATCCGGCCTAAAGTCAGGCAGGCATAGCCCCAGGAATTTTGAGAAATCCCAAGATGGCCTTTGAGCTGATAGGCCGCCTCAATAAAATCGCCGTGATTCATTGGACGCGCCGCTATTGGTAAATGTTCCTTAAACCGGCTGCTCGAGACATTCAAAAGCTGTTTCAAGGTCACATGCTGTAATCCTGTTTTATGGATGAGGGTTTCTTCGGACTCATCTTGATCCGGTTTGTGCTCCCTGCTCTCTTTTGAAAGTTTTGATCTATCCACTTGCTCAAGATTATCCCTTTGAAGCTCAGAACTTTGACTACTGCTTTCCTGAAAGCTTTGGGCTTCGTCCCTACTGTGATCTAATTTATTAGATTTTTTATGGGTTGTATATTTGTAGTGAGTGACATTTGTGTCGTTTGTGCACGACGCTTTATCTGTTTCTTTTGGTTCATTGTGAGTCACTTGCTCCTCAAACAAGCCTATAATGTTGCCGTGAAGCTCTTTATGGCTTTCAAGAAGACTGCGGAGTGACTTCAAGTCCATATGCGCCCTGATCTGCATCGAGATCGGTGCATAATCTGCTTCCAATAAATTTATTTCCTTATCAGAGATTAAAGCCCCCTCTTCCAGCTCCAGGATCATGCTTCTGATCTGGCGGCGGTAGTAAGAAATCTGGCGTTTGGTTTCCATCCAGGCTCTATCATAAAGCTGTTTTTCTTCTAACTTTGCTTTTAGCTCGGCTCTTAAATAAGCAAGCGGTGTTAAATCTACGCCAAAGGCATATAAAATTTGGCCGCTTTCTTCACAGCGCTGTCCATAGCGGCGGTGATTACCGCTATCATTCCAAGTAATAGCACCGGCTTCAAACAAGCTTTGTTCTAATCTTTGAATTTGGCGCTCTGATACGCCCATATCTAAAGCTGTTCTTGATAGTGATTGATACACAATAGGACGGCTCCCCTGCTCCCAATCAATATCTCTGGTATAAGCCATATAATAATCCAGAAGCTGGATCATTTTAGAACTAAAGCCGCAATGCTTTCCTGCTCGTTTTACCAAAAGAAGAAGATCATAACGATTAACGCCCTCTTCCAATCCGGTGAAGTCTTCACATTGCTCGATTGTATTTCGAAGTTTTGCAGAGCTGATGCGCCCTCCTCCGTGCCGAATATCCGGCAGATTATATTGTGATGTATGTTGCATAGTATCTATAGCTACAAGCTTTTCAAAACCGGCTTCTTCACATTTTCTTTCGATATATGAGGTCTTCAGAAAAGATGTGAATAAGCATAGAAAAACCGTTTGCATCAGTCATTAATGACTTGCATCCGATTCGATTGGGCGATACTATAAAGTTGTAAAGAATTAGAGTATCACTCTTATTTCAAAGACCGCCGCTCCAACGGCGGTTTTTTATTGCTTGGCTTTTAAAAAGCTTTGAACGCTCCTCCTAGAATAGGTTAGTGGACTTGGATGACCCCCAGATAGGGAATCGGAATATCTAAAGACTAACATGATTCACTTATTTGTCCAACATTTTGTCCACAGACATATACACGGACAAAATAGACATTTCATGGACACATTAAAAGCCTTAAATTATAAGCATTGGACAAATTAGTGTCCGCTTTATTGTCCATATACGTGTCCACGGTCACTTTATTTCCGTCCATAGACACTGTTGGACAGGGCTTGAACAAAGTGTCCACACTGTCCATATATGACTTTAGGCTTTGTCCATGAACAAACTATGATACTATAAGCATAGCAATTAAGGAGATTTATAGATGTCCAACAAAACTCTACTTTCAATGTCAGAAGCCGCAAAAATGGTCGGCCTTACAAGGCCTACTTTTTACAGAAAAGTTGATGAGCTTGGAATATCAGTAAACGAGGATGGTGGAAAAAAGCGCGTTGATGTTTCAGAACTTATTCGCGTATTTGGTAATGACTTCACAATGAACAAAGAAGAGTCCAAACTGTCCAAAAGTACGTCCACGGACAAAAGCTCGGACACATCGGAAAATATGGATGCTCGGATTGCTGTTTTAGAAGCTGAGTTGAAAATGGAGAGAGAACTTCGAGAAGAAATCAAAGACGAAATTATTTATTTCAAAGAACAAATTGCCTTAGAAAAAGAAGAAAAGAAAAAAATAACTCTTCTATTGGAAGATCACCGTGACAAGGATGAAAAAGGTGGAGCATGGGAAAAATCTTTTCGTGCCTTAGAGCAGCGTTTAGCCAATCAAGAAAAAGCGGCTAAAGAGCGTGAAGAAAAAGAGCAAAAGCTTATGGATGAAAATAAGCGTATTCGCCAAGCTTACAGCCAGCAGAAAAAAGCTCTTGAAGAAGAAAAATCTAAATCCATCTGGAAAAAGCTATTCGGGTAGAGTAGGGCGCTCGCATATATAAAACCGAACTTGCAAACTATAGTTTGCATCTGATATACTCAAATAATAAGACGTTAATTATGGCTCAAGCGACAAAACCCAAGAAGATTATCTTTTACAGGGACAATAACGAGACTGAGCCATTTACCGCGTGGCTGAATACCTTAAAGGATCAATCCGGCAAGCGCCGAATTATCACAAGGCTTAGACGGCTAGAGCAGGGTAATTATGGGGACTGCAAAGCCTTGGGGCAGGGGGTTCATGAATTACGGTTGTTCTTTGGAGCCGGTTATAGAATTTATTTTGGCGAAGACGGTGACAAAATAGTTGTGATCTTATGCGGCGGTAATAAATCTAGCCAAAGCAAAGATATCGAATTCGCCCAAAATTGTTGGAAGGATTATAAAGATGAGTAAAAAGACATATAGAACATTAGATGATATCGAAGCCGAATATTTCAGCAATCATCCAGATGAGATTGATGCCTATATTGATGAAATATTCGAAGAATACGCCAAAGATGGCGATACAGCGGCTTTACTGGCTTCATTGCGCATTATTGCCAAGGTTAAAGGTATATCGAATATCGCCAATGAAATCGGCATTACTAGGCAGGGCCTACAAAAGGCATTATCCAGCAAGGGCAATCCGCGCCTGGAGAATGTCAATTCTATCATGCAAGCTATGGGCTACCAGCTCATGCCCAAGAAGATCGATACTCATCACGCGGCCAATTAATCAAATCTAAAAATCTTTCGCCGTTTTTGTCGGGTATGAACCGGCAAAAACCAACGGACAATTTAATATTGGGAGTAGGGCGCGTCCCTTTAGGACGCGCGGTCGGCGAAACGCCTCCTCTCGTTTAAAATAAAGCAAGCTGCTTACTATTTTCCTTGTATTGCTTCCATTCTAGGCGCTCTGCCTCTTGATTCAGCCAAGCTCTTACAAAATCCTCCGGCGTTTTAAAATCTGATAAAAGCGGGGCAGGGGAGAAGTAAGAGCGGTAGCCGGTTTCTGTGACCGGCAAGCGCTCCTTTGCTCTTAACTCGATATGGATTAGGGGATAGCCGTAAATTCTCTCATATGATTTGGAATAACTCTCAATATAAGTGATTTCAATCTCGATTCCTTGCCAGTTGATTGTTTTGATCATATCAGCCTCCCTTAATCTATGCGGTAAATATAATTTGTACCTGCAATAACGGCCTCGGCGTAATCCATAGAAGCGTCAAGAGCGACTGACATTAAATTTTGCTCCCACGAGGAATGACCGGAAGGGCAGAGGACAATTTCATGACAGACGGAAGCGATGAGCACCTCTACTCTGGACGGCGCGAGGGCCCAAGCCCTTAGAAAATAGAAGAAGATAAATTACATTACCTTTGACCTTGACCCAAAAATACAAAATTCACCACAATACAACTACGTTTTTCACCACAGTCATACTACAATTTTCACCACTTATACTTGCCAGGAACTATAAACAATGCTTAACTCACGGTATGTATAGAAGGAATATCACAGCTTCAGTCATAGAAGCTTTAGCAGACACGCCCGTTATTTTAGTGAATGGTGCACGCCAGACAGGCAAAAGCACTCTGTGCAAAAAAATAGTAGATGAAGGCGCTTTTCAAGGAAACTTCGTCACTATGGACGATCCTGCCACTTTACTAGCGGCTCAAAAAGACCCTCTAGGCTTTCTGGAGGACTTGGGCAAACATGTCATTATTGATGAGGTTCAAAGAACGCCAAAGCTGTTTTTATCTATAAAAAAACTTGTAGATTCAGATAGAAAAGGCAGACGCATCATATTAACCGGCTCTGCCGATGTTATGATGTTGCCTAGAGTAGGGGACTCGCTGGCAGGGCGTATAGAAATTCATAACCTCTAGCCGCTCTCACAAGACGAAATTGAAGGCAAGAGATCAAACTTTCTCAATACGCTTATAGACATCAATAGCAAATTTTCCACTTCAAATATCTCATGGGACGACATAGCCGCAAGAATGAGAGTAGGGGGATATCCTGAATCAATAGCCCGTGTCTCATCATCCAGACGGAATAAATGGTTCTCTGACTATATAACGGCTATTTTACAAAAGGATATTCGGGAGCTAGCCAATATCGAGGGACTATCTGAAATTCCAAATATCCTTAAACTGATTGCGACCAGAGTCGGAAGCACCATTACTGCGATGCATCAGTGAAATGTCAGCAATGGCGGTTTGCGTCAGGTCTTCTTTTGTAAGTAACGGAAGCAGTCGTTGCGTCAGGTCTGCCATTCGCTGGGCAAGGTACTGATCAGACATAATTGTAATCCTCGAGCTGTGGCTAAGTTCACCCTTTAAATGAGATTCATCAGTATAGGTGTGGGTGTTGTGTTTCGACCAGTAAATGGCTCAGGGAATGTAGTATTAGGCAAGTATTGCGGAGGATCTTACATCTCTTAGCGTGTTTAATCCTGAAACATTATGCCTTTGGAAAGTTTTGCAATACCATGTCGGCAACCGCGTATAAATCCTCAGTAGAGGCACCATTATTAGCTTGTACTGACATGCCCTGCAGTACTGTGCCGATATAGCGCGATAAAATAGCCGCATCGACATGCTGTGGCAGGTCGCCATCCTGCTGTGCTTGTTCAAAACGTTTCTGGAGTGCTTGCTGGCCGTCTAATCTGCGTTTAACTAACGCATCTTTAACGGTGGCTGAAGCTTCGCTGCAGGACAGCGCGCCGTGAACAGTGACACAGCCTTGAGGGTGATCCGCGTTGGCCATTCTGTCGGCAGCTCCGCGCAGCATCGATTGCACTACTAAGTATGCAGTTTTCTGTTCCATTGCCGGATAAAAGAAGGCATCAGGTCGTTTTTCATAGAGGTCGATAGCCTGCAAAAACAGCTGCTCTTTATTACCAAAAGCAGAGTAGAGGCTGGGTTTATTAATACCCATCACCTTTGTCAGGTCGCTCAATGAGGTGCCTTCGTAGCCATTACGCCAAAACAGTTCTAGCGCTTTGCCCAGTGTTTCTTCTTTATTAAAAGCACATGGCCGTCCGCGACAAACCGTTTGAGTTTTCGTTGTCATAGCTATACTCCTCATCGACACTTTAATGCCCTTGCTGGCACGCTCACATAGTAAACAGGCGGGCGAATACTGTCCAGCGATACTCTGTCGGATTCTGCTGCGGTAAAAAGGCCGCTGGCATCAATCGGAAACAGAGATTTCATATCGACTCTATAGAAATAGGCAAGTAGTCAGCAGTTTTCGGCACGCTAATTTCTACCTGCAATAACTATACTTTACCTCGTATTAAAGGCGGCCTGTTTTTGGTTGCTTCAGTTGTTCTTACGTCGTTTTTCTGTATTTAGTTCAAAATAAACATCAATTTTACCGATCAGTACAAAATTAATTTGACAGTAACTTCGATTTCTATATTCTTACCGAACGGTACATAAATAGCTAGTTTTATTTGATGCAACTTTTTGCAGCATAGGGCAATAATTTGGAGAGCAAGGCCATGAGTACGACAAACACGTTAAAATTTCTTTTAGGAGGTATTGCTGCGCTGGTATTAGCCGCGTGCAGCAATCCGGAAGCAGCGGAAGAGACTGCGGCACCGGCTCCGCCGCAAGTTAGCGTAGCGCAGGTGGTGCATGAGCGAATCACCGAATGGGATGAATTCACCGGCCGTTTGCAAGCGCCACAGACGGTTCAGTTGATACCCCGAGTTTCTGGTTATATCGAGGAAGTTCATTTCAACGAGGGGGCTCTGGTAGATAAAGGAGACTTGCTGGTACAGATTGATCCTAAACCTTTCGCTACCGAAGTTGCGCGGCTTAAAGCTGAGCTGCAAAGTGCGCAAAGCGCTGCGGTTCAGGCGGAAAAGGAATACCGGCGGGCTGAAAAACTCAGTAGCCAGCGGGCAATTTCTGCTGAACTACTGGACAGTCGTTTAGCTCGTAAACAGCAAACAGCGGCAACAGTAGCTTCGGTTGAAGCTGCACTTGAACGCGCTGAACTCGACTTAAGCTACACCCGCATTACCGCGCCTATTAGCGGCCGGGTATCTTATGCTCAGGTTACCGCCGGTAACTTTGTGAGCGCGGGACAAAGTCAAATTACCAGCCTGGTTTCAACCGAGAAAATGTATGCGTATTTCGATGTAGACGAGCAGAGCTACCTCAAGTACGCACGTCTGGCTGAAACAGGGAAACGAGCTGATACCCGCGACTCGACCTCGAACCCCGTTTATATGGCACTGGCTAACGACAGCAATTATCAGCACGTAGGCCGGGTCGATTTTGTCGATAACCGCATTGATGCGCAAACCGGCACTATTCGTGTACGAGCCAGTTTCCCTAACGATGACAACGACTTGTTACCTGGTCTATTTGCCCGTATTCGTTTGGTGGGCAGCGACTCTTATGAAGGCATTTTGATTGACGAAAAGGCTGTTGGAACCGACCTGAATAACAAGTTTGTATTGGTGGTTAATAGTAATAATGAGCTGGAGTATCGGGCGATTGAGCTGGGTGAAAAAGTTAATGGCCTGCGCATAGTGACAGAAGGTTTAACGCCAAAGGACAAAATTGTAGTGAACGGTTTGCAGCGAGTTAGAGCCAATATGAAAGTTGATCCTCAACTGGTGCCAATGGCAAGCAGTGAGCAACTGGTCCGGTTGCGTAAAGTGCAACAGTTGCTGGACGAAGCCAATAACGAGTTAACGGCGCAGACATCTACAGAAGATAACCACGGTTAAGGGGTACTGAATGTTTTCTCAATTTTTTATCCGACGGCCGATTTTTGCCGCGGTTATCTCGCTGTTGTTCTTTATTACCGGTGCGATAGCGGTATGGCAACTGCCTATTACCGAATACCCGGTGGTGGCGCCACCAACGGTTGTAGTAACGGCTAACTACCCGGGTGCTAACCCCAAAGTCATAGCGGAAACTGTGGCCTCGCCACTGGAGCAGGAAATTAATGGTGTGGAGGATATGTTGTATATGTCCTCTCAGGCCACCTCGGATGGTCGTATGACACTGACCGTTACCTTTGCTATCGGTACCGACGTCAATTTAGCGCAAACTCAGGTGCAAAGCCGGGTAGAGCGAGCCAAACCGCGCCTGCCACAGGTGGTGCAGCGCTTGGGGGTAGTGACTGAGAAGTCGTCTCCAAATGAAACCATGATGGTGCATCTAACCTCACCGGATGATCGCTACGACATGCTGTACCTGTCGAATTATGCGAACTTAAATATCAAAGACGAACTGGCGCGTATAGAAGGCGTTGGGGCGGTCAAGTTATTTGGCGCTGGCGAATACAGCATGCGGGTCTGGCTGGATCCTAATAAGGTGTCCGCACTGGGTTTGTCCCCGGCGCAAATTACCGAGGCAATTCGTGAGCAAAACCAACAGGCGGCAGCTGGCAGTTTGGGTTCTCAGCCAAGCGGTGACGCTGATTTTCAGTTGCTTATCAATGTGAAAGGCCGTCTGACAGACGTCGAAGAGTTTGAAGACATTATTATCAAGGTGGGCGAGAACGGCGAGATCAGTCGCTTAAAAGATGTCGCCCGTGTTGAGCTTGGCGCTTCAACTTATGCGCTGCGCTCGTTACTGAACAATAAAGACGCGGTAGCGCTTCCTATTTTCCAGGCGTCTGGCTCCAATGCCATTCAAATTTCTGACGATGTTCGCTCCAAAATGGCGGAATTGTCGAAAGGTTTTCCTGACGGTTTAACGTACGACATTGTGTACGACACAACCGTTTTTGTGCGCAGCTCTATTGATGCGGTAGTGAAAACTCTGCTCGAAGCTGTATTGTTGGTGGTACTGGTTGTGGTGCTGTTTTTGCAAACCTGGCGCGCCTCAATTATTCCTTTGGTCGCGGTACCGGTGTCGCTGGTTGGAACCTTTGCCTTCATGCACTTGCTGGGCTTTTCGTTAAACACCTTGTCGCTGTTTGGGCTGGTGCTGGCTATTGGTATCGTCGTGGATGACGCCATTGTGGTGGTGGAAAACGTAGAGCGGAATATTAGCGAAGGTTTGTCCCCCATTGCTGCTACACAAAAAGCCATGAAAGAGGTGACTGGTCCTATTGTCGCGACGACACTGGTGCTGGCAGCGGTATTTATTCCAACCGCCTTTATGTCGGGCTTAACCGGTCAGTTTTATAAGCAGTTTGCGTTAACCATTACCATTTCTACCTTTATCTCATCCATCAATTCACTAACGCTGAGCCCTGCATTGGCGGCGCTTCTGTTAAAAGGTCATGGCGAGAAAAAAGACATACTGACCCGCGGTATGGATAAGCTGTTAGGCCGTTGGTTATTTGAACCCTTTAACCGCTTTTTTGCCCGTTTGTCTAAAGGTTACGGCTGGCTGGTTAAAAAAGTGATCCGCTATGGCGTCATTGTAGGCGTTCTGTATGTGGCTTTATTAGGGTTAACCGGTCTGCAGTTTGCGACGACTCCTACTGGTTATGTGCCCAGTCAGGACAAGCAATACCTGGTGGGTTTTGCACAATTGCCGGATGCCGCTTCGCTGGATCGCACCGCTGCGGTCATTAAAGAAATGTCGAGTATTGCCTTGGATCATCCGGGTGTGGCGAACTCAATTGCCTTTCCGGGTCTGAGTATTAACGGTTTAACTAACAGTCCGAATTCCGGAATTGTGTTTGTGTCGCTAACTGACTTTGATGAGCGAACGGATTCTTCAATGTCGGCTAATGCAATAGCGGGCGCATTGAACCAGAAGTTCGCGGCTATTGATGAAGCTTACGTTGCCATATTCCCGCCCCCGCCAGTGCAAGGGTTAGGGACTATTGGTGGTTTCCGTCTGCAAATACAAGACCGTGCTAACCATGGTTACGAAGAGCTGTATAAGGTCAATATGGAGGTGATGCAAAAGGCCTGGGCGACGCCTGAACTGACCGGCGTATTTTCCAGTTATCAGGTGAATGTGCCGCAGCTTGATATCGATGTCGACCGTACGAAAGCTAAGCAACAAGATGTGAGCCTGGATGAGGTATTCCAGACTTTGCAGGCTTATATGGGCTCAGTGTATGTGAATGACTTTAACCGGTTCGGGCGTACCTATCAGGTGAATATGCAGGCAGATGAGCAGTTTCGCCAAACGCCTGAGCAAATCAGTCAGCTGAAAGTGCGTAACGGCAGTGGTGAAATGGTTCCTGTGGGCTCCTTTATGAACATTACCAACACCGCAGGACCGGATAGAGTCATGCATTACAACGGCTTTACCACCGCTGAAATTAACGGTGGTCCTGCGCCGGGTTACAGCACAGGGGAAGCACAGGCGGCCATTGAAAAAATTCTCGCTGAAACCTTGCCGAACGGCATGACCTACGAGTGGACAGAACTGACTTACCAGCAAATTCTGGCCGGTAATGCGGGCATGTTCATTTATCCGCTGGTTATCTTGCTGGTCTTTATGGTGCTGGCTGCGCAGTACGAAAGCTTAACTTTGCCGTTGGCCATCATCCTGATTATTCCGATGACCCTGTTATCGGCGTTAAGCGGTGTGCTTATCTATGGCGGGGACAACAACATTCTTACCCAGATAGGTTTAATTGTGCTGGTGGGGCTGGCGGCGAAGAACGCCATTCTAATTGTCGAGTTTGCCAAAGAGCTGCAGGACCACGGTATGAGTACCATGGAAGCCATTCTGGAAGCCGGTCGCCTGCGTTTGCGCCCCATACTGATGACGTCTATTGCCTTTATTATGGGTGTGGTGCCTATGGTCTTCTCCACCGGTGCCGGCGCTGAAATGCGCCAGGCCATGGGCGTTGCCGTGTTCTCCGGCATGATTGGTGTCACCATTTTCGGTCTCATTTTAACGCCGCTGTTCTACTACATGTTGGCTAAACGTGGCGAGAAAAAGGCGCTACCAGAGCCAACGGAAAGCTCTTCGGAGGAAAACAAACATGCGTAATACAGTGAAGCTATCAACCCTTGCTCTACTCGTGGCGTCGCTAAGCGCCTGCTCTGCCGGGCCGGACTACCAAAGGCCGGAGAAGGTAGAAAGCATTAACCTAAGCCAGCCGTATCAGCAGGCCGAGCAGGCTTTGAACTGGTGGCAGGCGTTTGACGATGCTGAGCTTAATCAGTTGGTAGAGCGTGCTCTGGAGCAGAACCGTACCCTGGCGCAAGCCAGGGCGAATGTCGACCGGGCTTATGCGGTATTTCGTGATGCCGACAACGATTCATGGCCGAAAGGGACGCTGGAAACAGGTTATCAGGCGAGTGAAAACAATACTCTGTCGGCAGACGATGATGACGTTATTACCCGCTGGTACAGCAGCGGTATTACCCGCGGGTACAGCAGCGGTGCCAACTTAAGCTGGGATCTGGACTTGTTCGGCAAATTACGTCGAGCCAGTGAAGCGGCGGAGGCTCAGGCGCAGCAAGCCGATATTCTCTGGCGCGACGCGCAAGTGCGACTGATCAGTCAGGTGGCCACCAGCTACGGCGAATATCGTGGAGCGCAGTTGCGGCTGGAGGTTGCCGAAGAAAATCTGGAAAACCTGCAGCAAAGTCGTGCCATAGTGCTGGCCAGATTAGAGGTCGGCATGGCTTCGGAGCTGGAGTTAGCACAAATTGACGTGCAATTGCACCGGGTGAAAGCGTCAGTGCCCGCATACCGGGAAGCGCTATCGGCGGCGGATGCAACCTTGTCAGCATTGTTGGCGTTAGAACCGGGTCAGCTGGAGTTAAGTGCTGATCCGCAATTGCCCGAGCTAAAGCGTCCGGTGGCTGTGGTCGACGGTGAGAACTATCTGCGCCATCGGGCGGACGTGGCAAGTAGCGAGCGGCTATTAGCAGCTCGTACGGCAAATATTGGTGTGGCGACAGCGGATTTATATCCGAACCTCTCGGTGCGTGGTTTTCTCGGCTTTTTATCCGGCCCCGGGTTAACACTGGGTAGTGAAACACAAAGCTGGTCAGTGGCACCGAGTTTAAGTTGGCAGGCTGCCGATTTAGGTTCGGTAAAAGCACGTATCCGTCAGGCCGAAGCCAGTGCGCAAATGGCACTGGCTCAGTTCGAGCAACAGGTATTTGACGCTATTAACGAAATGCAGTTATCGCTGAACAGTTACAACCTGAGCCGCGAGCAGCAACTTAATACAGAGCAACAGTGGCAGGCCAGTAAAAAGGCCGTAGAAATTGCCCGTCAGCGATATGAAGCGGGTAGCAACGAGTTCCTGGATTTGCTCGATGCCGAACGTGAACTGCTGCGCAGTCGCGACCAGTTGGCTCAACTGCAAGAACAGAGCTTTGTCCGCTTAGTCGATATCTACCGGAACTTTGGTGGCGGCATCCAGTTAAGGTAAATAGAACTTTAACCCAGGATCCGCAATAAGCAGATGGGGTGAGTATTCATAAAAAGGTGATTCCAAAGTAAAAGTTTTTTGATGGACGCTGACCCTGTCATTTAAGTGAAAACAACAAGTATGTTGGTGAACAACTATGTCTACCTATTTGCTGATCAACAGTGACACTTTGTTAGCTAAGCAGTTTGTGAAAACAATTCGACCTTCGGACGACGCCGTTTGGGAATTACATTTCGCAGAGGCAAGTGTGACTGAAGAAAGAAATAATGAAGCTCCACACCTGAGTGTCTGTGATCCTGAAGATGACTGGCGCCTGAATTATGAACTTGAGAGAGCCTTTTTGGAGTTCGGCTATTTTGACGACGTCATCTTATTTCCGGGGGCTCTCAAGTTTGGTGCAATTGAAGCAATTCCATCCCGCACCATTAATGAACAGGTCTCCAGACAAATAACTTCTGTCATTGAGATATACAGAATACTGGCGGACAAGCTGAGGTCGCACAAATCGTGTCATATCACTCAATTTCTTTATGAAGAGTCTTATGAATTCAGTGCCTTGTCGTCTCTGCCTATGGCAGTAAACGGAGCGCTTCGCGGACTGGTGAATGGTTTACGAAAGGAATTTCTGACGCTTAATGTTGATATAGATATTGAGTTTTTAAAACCGGATTATAAAGATTTTATTAATAAGGGTATACGGATTTAATGGTTGATGGGGCACCTTTACCCCACCAACCTGATACCATTATCAGATGGTTGATAGATCGACTCCGTAGTTGAGTTCCTCTGCGAAGTCCGGCAGTCCGTAACCGATGGTTTTCTTGTAGAAAGGAGAGACCTTCGCAGTCGGTGCCTTCTTCTTGTGCTTCGTGGTGTAGAGCATTCGTGCCCGCATCACCTCGAAGGAGTAACCGCGCCCTTCACGGTTCTTGTCCTTGGCCAGTCGGTTGATGGACTCCGTGTAAGCGTTGGTGACGGGCATGTCCGTCTCGAAGTAGGTCATGGTCTCTTCGCGCCAGTTTCCCACTGCCCTGACCAGATCGCTCCAGACTTCCTTTTGGCCCTTCGGGATGGTGGCTATCCACTCGTCCAGGGCGGCTTCTGCCTGGAGCCGTGTGGTGGCGTCCCAGATGCCGTAGAAGCGCTCCTTGTGCTCGTAGGCGGCCAGCAGTTGCGGGAACGCGCCTGTCCAGGTCTCCATGATGAGGCGCTCCCGGTCTGAGACTTCGTGAGCGCGTTTCAGCAGGATTTTCCGGTCTCCCTTGAGAGTCCGGCTCTGGGACGGTTTCAGCTCCTTTCTGAGGCCCTTGCGCACTCTCTCTAGGGCATCGTTGGCCATGCGCACCACATGGAACTTATCGACCACGATACGGGCCTGGGGCAGCACAGCCTTGACCGCTGCCCGGTAGGGGTTCCACATGTCCATGCTGACGATCTCGACCTTCTGCCGGTCTTTCAGCTTCATCAGGTAGTTGGTCACCACGTCCTGGCGGCGGGTGGCCAGCAGGTCGAGCAGGGTTCGCTCCTCAATGTTGGTCAGAATGCAGCGGTAGCGCTTGTTCAGGTATAGCTCGTCAATGCCCAGGATGCGGGGCGTCTCGAAGCGGTGCCAGCGCCCCAGGAACTCGGCGCGGGCGTTGAAGATGTCGCGCACCGTCTTCTCGTCCAGGCCGGTCTGTGCCGCCACAAAGGTGTAGGGGTGGTTGAAGGATTCCTTCTCCACGTACTCATGCAGCCGCAGTGTCATACGGAATCCGTCCACCATCTCCGGTAGCTGGGGCCTGAATGTTGTCTTGCAGGCCCGGCAGGTGTATCGGCGGCGGACCACCCAGAGAGTGACCCGCTTGCCGTGGATGGGCAGATCACGATAGGGAACGTCACGCTTGCCGAACCGTACGAACTCACCCTGCACGCCGCATTCCTCGCAGGCGATGGGATCGGGCACGTCCACCTGGAAGTGCATTTCGTCGTCGGTTGATTTGCAGCCCAGTACTTGGTATTGCGGCAGGTGAAGGATGTTGTCGGGAAGTTCGGTCATGGTGTTGTATAGGCGTAGGTGTCAGTCAGATCCATCCGGCTCGGCATTGGTGTTTGCTTTTTTACCCAACAAGCTGCTGGAAACGAAAAGTAAGGCACCGAGGACAATTGCAATATCAGCCAGGTTGAAGGCCGGCCAATGCCAGTCTCGCCAATAGAAATCAAAGGAATCCACAACATAGCCGCGAAAGACCCGGTCAATCAGGTTGCCCATGGCGCCACCGAGGATAAGACTGTAAGCGATGGCTTCTCCTTTATGACGATTTTCAAGGATCAGCTTGATCAGAAAAATCGAGACCACTACCGCGATTCCGATAAAAAAGTAGCGCTGCCAGCCTCCACCATTCGCAAAAAGACTGAATGCGGCACCGGTGTTCCATAGGTGCACCCAGTTAAAGAACGGGGTCACCGAAACATACTCGCCATAGGCCATTGATTGCTGCACCAGCCACTTTACAGCCTGATCAGACGCTGCCAGCAGGCCCGATATGGACAATAGGGCATACGGCGAGAGCTTTTTGCCAATAATGAGCATTATTTAACCCTTCAACGCCAAAATGCGTCTGGCACCGTTAAGTACAATGCCCCCCGCGATGGTGCCGATAATCAGATCCGGATAATTGGAACCGGTCCACGCGACCAGGGCGCCGGCGGTGATGACCCCCAGGTTGATCACCACGTCGTTGGCCGAGAATATCCAGCTTGCCTTCATGTGCGCCCCGCCTTCCCGATGTTTGGATATGAGCAGCAGACAACTGGTATTGGCAATCAATGCGACGAATGCGATAGCCATCATCACCAGCGATTCAGGCTCACTACCGAATACAAAGCGTCTCACCACCTCTACGAGCACGCCCACAGCCAAGATCAGTTGCAGTACACCAGCAAGATGCGCGGCACGTACCTGCATTTTCACGCTATGTCCAACCGCATAAAGGGCAAGCCCGTACACCGCCGCATCGGCAAAATTGTCCAGGGATTCTCCAATCAGGCCGGTGGACTGGGCGATCAGACCGGCAGTCATTTCCACCACGAACAGAAGTGCATTGATGCCGAGCAACCAGCGCAGGGTCCCGGATTCTTGCTTAGCAGAAGCTGCCGAAAACTCGGCGGCCTTGATGGTCTCCGGATTTGCAGCGACGGTTTCCTGAAGCGAGGCGCCTAGCCCCAAGGTCTTCAGTTTCGAGGTGACGGGCTCGACCTCGCCGTCATGCACGACCTTCAGCCGGCGGTTCGACAAGTCGAAGGACAGCGCCCGAATCTCCTCAAAGCCGTTCAGGGCTAGGCGAATCATTCGTTCTTCTGATGGACAGTCCATCTTCGGCACGGCATAAACACTGACCCATCTCCCTGGCGCCTCGGAGGAGGCCTGTATATCGGTATCCGCTGCGGACGTTGCATCACCGCCACAGGCGCCACCACAGGATTTGCTCATGATACGACTCCACTTGAACAATGTTGTGGTACCATTTAAAACTATAAAGCTACTATAAGGTCAATAGAGTAAAGAATCCGTTGGGGAGGAGGCTGATGCGCATTGGTCAGTTGGCGCAGTTGGTAGGGGTCGAAACACAGACGATCCGCTTCTATGAACAGCAGGGCTTGTTGCCGCCGCCTGATCGGCAGGACAACGGTTACCGTGTCTATACCGAGAAGCATGGTGAGGGGCTGGCCTTCATCCGTCGCTGCAGAATCCTGGGCCTGTCACTGGCTGAGATTCACGAACTACAGAGCTATCAGGACGACCCTCATCAGCCTTGTACCGCCGTCAACGCCTTGCTCGATGATCACATCTCTCATGTGCGGTCGCAGATAACCGCTCTGCAAGCGCTTGAGAAACAACTCGTTTCACTGAGAGCGAGTTGCAACGATGACCGGGAAGTTGAGGCGTGTGGGGTTCTTGCTGGAATTAGCGAAGGAAACATGCACCAGCAGTAGGTGAAGCATCAACCAGATAATCCGATGAGATGCCGGTCTGTCTCACTCTCATGCAAAGGTAAGATCAACCATTTAATCCGCTTACCCTAAAATCCATGGCAGACTGGCGAAACTTTCCCACCACGAAAAACGGCGCTTACAAATGAAAATTCTGATTGTTGAAGACAATGCGGTACTTGCCAAAAAAATATCGGACTGGCTTGCGCAGGCGCACTACACAGTCGATGTCGCCAAAACCGGCAAAGAAGCGGACTCGTTGATTGAAACAAGCTCCTACCAGGCCGTTATTCTCGATATCGGACTGCCCGATGAAAATGGACTGTCTTTAATGCAAAGATGGAGAAAAAACGGGAAAAAAGAGGCCATCCTTATTCTGACCGCACGCTCCAACTGGACTGAGAGAGTAGAAGGGTTGAACGCGGGTGCCGACGATTACCTTCCCAAACCGTTTGAGTTTGATGAACTGAAAGCCCGGCTCAATGCAATTATCCGAAGGAAGGATGGCAGAACAACAGATCAAATCAGTGTCGACGGATTTCGTCTCAACGCCAGCTACCGAACGCTGACCACGCCCGACCAGAAAGAGTTCAGACTGACAGCTACGGAATTCCGCCTTTTGCAGTGTTTCCTGCGTTCACCAGACAGGGTATTTTCACAGGATGAACTGGTTGAAACCCTCTACAACATAGAAAGATGCCCCACCAGAAATGTTGTTCAGGTCTATATAGCCAGGCTCAGAAAAATAATAGGGGGCAATAAAATCAAGACTTTGCGTGGCCAGGGCTACTTCTTCGAAAAAGATCCTACTGGCTGAACGCCCGAACGAACCAGGTCAACATATGCCAGCTCCAAAGAGTATCCGAAGAACAGCCATTCAGTATGGGGCTGTTTTCAGCCTCGTCTATTTCACCCTGATATTCTTTTCACACACCTACGTGATAAAGCAACTATCGGACGAGTCCAGGAAGCAACACCTGAACAAAGAGCTGGGAAACTTTCAGGCAATCATTGAAGCCGAGTCCCCGACAACTGACGACCTCAGGAACATGATCCATCAGTTTGAAATGATTCTGGGGCATGC
>CAJWGN010000071.1 GCA_913031035.1 uncultured Gammaproteobacteria bacterium | reverse complement strand
CCTATAGCAAAGCGATATTTGATGGGCTTAGAGAGCGCAAGCCAAAAATGTGGGCGAAAAAAAGCCTTCGAGGCTGGATCACTGAGGACACTGTCATCGAAGGCTCTATCACTGCATAAAGCGTTGAGTTTAAGGCTTCTTAAATATCAAGAAAAAACGGTCTGTCATGTTCGGAATCTGTCCAACTTCCTGAGATAGGTCGTCACTACCTTGGAAGAACATATCAGAAACTCTATCGAGAACGAAGCCAGCTGCCTGTACTTGTAGGATTACATCTACCGGATCTTCACGACGACCTAGTGTGCCAGTTTCTTCCTGCATATGACGTCGCGTATGGTCTACAACAACATAGGTGCCGCCAGACTTCAGAGTCTCAAAAACTTCAGCATTGACGCGGCTGTTGTCTGCCTCATTGAAGTTATGGTATTCCCGAACAAACAGAAACATATCTGCGCTATTACTAGGCACACCGAACTTCAATTCTTCAATAGAATAACGGCCTTCGCTCCGAATGTAACGGGACTCGATTGGTACTTGATGAGTCATTGCGTATTTCTCATCAGCAGTCCACGACTCGTCCCAGCTATCAAACGTAGACTGTGAATCAACAACCATCAAGTGGCCATTATCCACCAAAACAGGGCCAAGAATCTTTGTGTAGTAAGCCTGGCCTGCAGGCAAGAATTCGATGACGGTCATATTGTCTTTTAGTCCAGCAAATTCCATCGCATTGACTGGATCACGGTCAGCATCGCGCTCTCGTTCTCCGTCAGTGCGATGATCCATTGCCATTGAAGCAGCAATTTTCTGCTGGATTGGTGACAAGTTTTGAGCATTTACAAGCAGTGGTGATAGAAGCGATAGTACTGCGATAGCTAGGCCTTTATTGTACTTTTTCATAGTAGTTCCCGTTATTCTCAGCATGGTTTTGGTTTAATTAATTTTTCGAATTGCGCGCTAACGTAAGAATACTAGCACGTTGTAGTAAATCACTTTTCAAGAAAGCGCCCGAATCTGACAAAAAAAGAGAGAAATCAAAGGGTGTTTTAGGTTATTTGACCATTAAAATGCGGGAGGTCGTCGAAATTATTGTGACCTTTATCAACTCACACGCTTGATTCCAAGCTAACAGTTAGCCTCTAAGAAAGGCGCAGGCCAAGCCAACAGTATCGAACTTGAATGATTAGCACCTGAACCGCCACCAAATCGCGTACAAACCTGCTCAGTTCTGGATGTCAATTTTCAAACCCATTTGGATCTAGGAGTTTAGACCCAAACCCTTTTCATAAAGGCGATTCATCGCTTTATGCGACGCCTTCAATAGATAAGCCACCTTTAAAACCTGATTCATCAAAGCCTGTCGATAAATACCGTTTTTCTCAAACCGAATGGCAGAAGTCGTAGAACGATCAGAAAGTCTCACTGGCTTTGAATGACGGCTAAATATTTTCGACAGCTCTGTGTCTTCGAATATTTCAACGTCCGGCATAAGTCCTGCTAAGCTATTGAGCTCTCGATCAAAGAAGATACAGTGGTCTAAGTAAAGAATAGATTTTCGATCACGGCGAATAACATTGGAGTACCAAGACGTAAATTTTAGCAGCGGATGATTTATATCAAACTTATGAGTGAAGCCTCCCCAAAAACCTCGTTTATCTTTGGCCCAGTTTTGAAGTGAAGAAATAGCAGCAGCAGATAAAAGGCTTCGAGGATGGTGAAGTAAAATAAGGTTTCCTGACGATTTTGTGATTCCCATTTTCAGGCGCGCGGCCCTTGAACTTTCTGGAAGTATTTCCACATTTACCTTAAAGCTACTCAGGAGATCAAGAGTGCCATCGGTACTCCCTCCATCTATGACAAATATTTCGGCATCATCGAGTAACACTAGCTGTGAAAGAACAGGCCGCAGATAATCCGTTTTAGATTCATTAAAAGTAGGAATAATAATAGAGATCATATCAGGCGGTGGACGAGCAAGACGCACCGCCCAGTACGCAAAATTGGGCACAAAATTTGTGATTTAGTGGTACCGTTTTTCTAGCAGAATTTAAAGTAGAGCCCAAATTAAATTGCGGATCATAGGCCAGCAACGTGCATGGCATAACTGATGGGTTTATGTTTCCTTTGTGTTTTACGATCATCCTTTCAGATGCACACATTTGCTGTTCAGGTTCCTTTTTAAGAATACCCCAACAGTCAACGGTAATTTCTGGGACGTCTTTATCAAGGTCCATCTCAGGAAAAACAACTAAGTGTTCAGAAGAATTTGCATTCAATCCAATCTCATATTTCTTAAACAGAGTCTGATAGCCTTGCACTGCTTCGCTTTGACTTTCTGACTCAATTGCACGCCCGGCAATACTCAACCTGAAGCCCTGGTCGAAAAGCCACTTGGCAGTTTTTAATGTGGGGCCAAATGTTCGACCCCCTCGTTCTTTCTCATGGATACTGGGGCTATAATGGTCTAGAGAAATACGGATTTGAAGTTTTTCACCAAAGCATCTATTTAATGCCTGCAATTCTTTTTTATAGCGCTCTATCCGCCTAAAGCCGTTAGTCAACACTAAAGTATCGAATCCATTTTCAAGGGTTAGTTGGAGAATGCTGAGAAAGTCAGGGTTTAAAAAAGGCTCGCCTCCAGTAAAACCGATAAGCTTAGTCGGTAATTTTAGCATTTTAATTTCCTTAAAATAGGAGGCCACATTCCCTGTAGTCAAATACGCCAGCCTGTCGTTTTGAGGATTCGATTCGATATAACAGTTTTCACAGCTAAGATTGCACACAGACCCCGTATTGAACCAAAGTGTTTTCAGCGATCCAAGCTCCACAGATGCTCGTTCTTGACCATCAGCGGTGAGCCGTGGATCAACGAACTTATCCAAAGATTTTAAGCTAAGTTCATTCATTGGCAGCAACCTCTCTTTTTACTTCTTGATCTGGCAGCAGATGCGATTGGCGTAGCAGCATCGTTAGCTGCAAAATCTCCCAAAGGCATCTCGGACCCGCTTATGAAATCAAAATCTTCTACGTAACGCGATACCTTTAACATGCGGTAAGTGTTTTCGCACACAGCAACCTGTTCAGACTCTGCAACGATGTTGCTATCATCAAATATCAAGTGATGTGAATTATCTTCTACGCTTCCCTTGGAGATAATTCGTTGCCCGCAGTCTTGTCGTGTAAGTTCTAAACCAGCCAATTCGAAAATTCTGAAGGTTATAGAGTAGAGTTCTATCTCTTCCACTCGCTCTCCTAATTTGCCAGATTTCAGTTCAATCGAACTGGTTTCAAACACCCTTGATGCTTCAAATCCAACTTTACAAGCAAGCAAAATGGTATCACTCCAAAACAAAACATTACTAAAAAACTCACCGTAACGAATAAGATCCTCTTCAAAATGTGGCGGTATCCTTCTGTCTGCATAGACATCTGAAAAATCGAATTTTCCACCTTCTTTTAATACTCTAAAAGGATGTCGCAGCAGCGCTTCTTTATCAGATGACAAATTAAGAACACAATTCGAAACAATCAAATCAAACTCTCATCTGCAAGCTCAACCTCGTCGAGCTTTTCTATTTTTCTCTTCCTAAATTCTACATTCGTGCTTAAATACGCAAAGACCTTGGCGTGGTAATCTATGGGTCGATTAGCAGTGTTTAACTTCTCACCAGTCATATCGACACCTAACGCAGATAAGGGAAAGCTATCTCTTCCAGATCCGGACCTTAAATCCAATATTCATAAGCCCTCACCTTTAGGCGGGATAGTAAACCCGCAGCCCTAATAATGGCTCGAGGCATCATCGCTTATCAAGCTCAGTGGTTGCGTCACCGTCGTACTGTAGTCGATAACACCCCAGCAAGCATTCGTCTTCAAGTCCTCAGAACCTTGCAAGGTCTTACCGTAATAGTCCTGTACTTGTTGCTGAATCGACACGCTCGTCCTCCTCAAATGCCTCGGCTTATGGTTTAAACCCTGCCCAGCAGTCGTAAAGCCACTAAAATTAGCTCGGAATTTCAGCTCGCTCCGCCTAACGCTGGTAAAACACTGGCCAAAGAGCCTGTTGCTTTCGATAGAGTTGTTTTTATCGTTAATACTTGGCTTAAGGCTAGTGGACACTAGCAGCTTAATAAGTTGACACACCTTGATGTGCCCAGCGCTTAACAGATAAGCTTATCAGCGCCCCCTAATTTCCAAGCACACCTATTTAAGCCTCACCAACACGGCGCCTGCATTGCCAGATTCAGACTCGAAACTCTTGATATCAGCGCGAAATTGCAGATCGCGCAGCACCAACAATACTTCGTCACGAATCAGTCCCGAACCAACAACAAGACGAATACTCTCTGCTACCCCTTTTCGAGCGCCATCAATCTCTTTTTGCATTTTTTCTAGCGCCTCACTTACACGCTCGCCGTGATGCGCAATATCAACTGTAACTGTCGAGCCGTCGTGCTGAAGACCTAGCTCGTTGTCGCACTTTGGACAGTAGTCCATATAATCATCAACGCTCATGCCGCAATCGAGGCAAATCACCTGCATCACTTTTACTCTGTTACAAATAGGAGGTGTATAGGCTATCGCCAAACCAAAACCTTGTCCAGATTCATGGATTCCCACAAGGTGAAAAACAATCCAATAGGGGCTTTAACAATTCGATGTATCAATGAACCCCTGGTTCGGGTCTATTCCGGCTATCACTATTGTCAGCGACTCTTCCCTTAGGATCTTAGATAGCTAGCTCCGGTTTTTAGGCAGTTCGTCTGCGATGGAATCGCCGGGCTGGCTAAAAAAACGATATTACGATGAATCGAACACGCCGGTGCTCTCGAGCGCATTCGCGCTAGACAGACAGGGTTTTTGAATCGGCTGCTTGATCCAAGACCAATGCAGCCCCTTATAGAGTCAGAGTTGCTGGGTGAAAATCCTGAGAGTCTTGTGGACTATCTCAACGACCTTCAGCGCGGATTTTTTCTGAGCTAGACGAGGCCTCTGCCATCGACACATGTCGGCGTAATATACAAAGGGCATGCATTGAACACCTTGAATGGCTGATGACCAAAGAGCCCTCCTCACGAGCCGCCCAATTCGCAACACCGGTTAATGTAAGTGAGTCTGAGATACGTCCACTTGCCCGCGCCCAATTCACCCAATTCACCCAAATTCAAGCCAACGTCGAGCGCGCAATGATTGATACTAGCGATAAAGTGTCCCGTGCTCGCTTAGTTGAGTTAGCAGAACGAGCAAAAGCGATACTGGAAAACACAATCGGCGGGATTAGAGCAATGACCCCAGAGGCATAAAAGTGGATGAAAAATGGCCATTGATGAATTAGCGACACTGCATTAGGAATCAGCCATAGTGAGCCGCAGTGGTGGCTAGGTAGAAATAGATTGATAATGTAAGCAATCCGATTTGTTCAGCGCCGCAGTGCAGGGCAAGTGCTCGCCAAGCTTCGCTGTATTTAAACAAGAGAGCGAACTCACGATCGATTGATCTGAATGGCGTCAGTAGTGCCCACGACCAACACCTTTTGACTTCATCGGTTTAAACTAAAGATTGGAAATACAGTGTGTCCTGTGCTGTAACGTGAGCTGTAACATGGGCTGTGACACAGGCTGTAAAGTAGGCGGTGGCCTTCTTTAAATAGTCAGCAGCCGTTCCTCGACTTAAGGCAAATGTCGCGCTAGGGCGCACCAATATTCAACACCAAATTTTAGGGCTTGATCGTTAAAGTCATAGGAGGGATTGTGCAAGGGCTGCCCGTGATTCTTATGCCCCTGACCATTACCCATCAGAATGTAAGCGCCGGGCTTAAAGTTAAGCATCTGCGCAAAGTCTTCAGAGAAACTAACACGACCAAATTCGGCATCTGCCGTGGCACCAGATAGGGTATTTGCGACCTTGGCACACACCGCTGCGTGTTCCGGGCTGTTTATTAATGGGACGAAAGAGGTCGAATAGTCAAACCTATACTCAGCTCCATAGGCGTCGCAGTTAGCACGGACAATAGCCTCCATTCGACTTCTGATGGATTCGCTTATATGTTTTTCAAAGCCCCGACAGTCGCCCGTAATACTAACCTGCGAGGCGATAACATTCCTTGCGCCGTCAGTGCTAAAGTCAGTTACCGAGACTACGGCGTGCTCTGAGGGAGCAATGGCTCTTGATACGATGTTTTGAAGATCAGAGACAATCTTTGCGCCGATAACAAGTGCATCGATAACTTTTTCGGGCATGGAAGAATGTCCACCCTTGCCGAGGATAGATATTTCGAAATTATCTTCAAACGCGCAGAAAGCCCCCGGATTAATAGCAAACTCACCCACAGCCAACCCAGGTAGATTGTGTAATCCGTAGATTGCATCCATTTGAAACCGGTCAAACAAACCCGCTTCAATCATTGCCAGCGCGCCATTACCATTTTCTTCATCTGGCTGAAAAATGAAGTGAATCTCTCGATCACAATCATTGCTTAGTGCCAACAGTTTGGCCGCACCCAACAGCATGGTTGAATGTCCGTCGTGGCCGCACCCATGAAATCGCCCAGGCGAGATGGAAGCATGCTCGAAGGTGTTCGCCTCACTGATGGGAAGAGCATCCATGTCGGCTCTAAACCCTATCGGCCTCACCCCGCTGCCCTTATTCAGCGAAGCCACTATGCCGTTTCTTCCAACCTCAGTTATGACGTCCAATCCCGCGTCTCGTAACTCATCCGCAATGAGCTTGCTGGTTCTGCTAACATCAAATGCTAGCTCTGGATTTTGATGTAGCCGTTTTCGAAATAGCACCAATTGCGCAATGAAGCTTTGATCTGTTGAAATCATTGAATTAGAGACTCCCCTCACTAGCAATTGCTAAACAGATCGACCCGTCGGGAATCGCAAGTTTTTCCTTTGAATCCAACTCCGAATTTATCAATATCGCAGCAATGCCCGCAGCTCCTGAAGGGGTGGTAGAAAGTTCATGCTGGGCCAAGTAATCAACTGCTGTAGCTGCCTCATCATCACTTACGCAAACAAAATCGTCAGCGAGATCATTTAATATATCAAATGCAATTAGTGAAGGTTCCTTGCAATCTAGCCTGCCCATTGAGGAAATTGGGCCACTGATTTTTGTTAGTCGGCCTTGTTTGTGGCTCTCAAATAGACACGGCGCTGCTTGAGGCTCCACAACGATGATTCTAGGTTGGTGCTTCCATTTTTTACGAATCTCGAAAGCGATACTCGCAGCCAGCCCGCCAACCCCAGCTTGAAGAAACACATGAGTCGGCCAGCTGTCATCGTGTAAAAAACCTTGTCGCATTTCCTCAGCGACTACCGAATACCCCTCCATAACTAGCATAGGTAGGTGGCAATACCCCGGCCAAGAGCTATCAGCGAGTAAAACCTGCCCTTCTGAATTTTCATCCATGGCAGCAAGCATACTTTGCTCGTATGTCGCACCGGAGCGAATCACAGCCGCGCCAAGGGCTGAGAGCCTCTGAGCGAAAGATGTTGGGACAGATCGCGCTATATGAACGCGGCATCCAGCATTGAACAGCTCAGCGCCTTTTGCCACTGCCATTCCGTGATTACCGGCACTGGCACAAACGAAAGTAAACTTGCTGCTCCAGCTTTGAATTTCTGGATCGATTAATCGATGGGCCGGCAATTCAAAGCCATTCTCTTTTTGCCACTGTTCAAGAAGAAACTTAGCAACGGCATAAATCCCGCCTAAGGCTTTGAAAGAGCCAAGCCCCATCCGGTTTGTTTCATCTTTAACTAGCAAACGAAGGTTATTGTGCGCAGGGATCTCCACAATCGGGGTTTGTTTGTATGCTGGGCAAATCTTTAATAGAGCTAAAGGCCGGCTGACATCAAGTGATAACTTATAATCCATAAGGCGCAGGATACTATGGATTCTCTGCGATGGGGATGCTTGGCGTATGATGAAGTCGAGAACAAGTCCGTTTCGAAAATATGCCACTATTATTTTTTATATCAATTCTTTAGCTGAAAACCACTTGGCCAAAAAATGGAAATATCAATTGAAAAAGAGCACCGCTTAGCAAAAAGGTCGCAAAACAAGCGCCCTGCGCCGTCACGATCTAGGTTGTTACGTATGTTGAGAGTAAACTATGAATTAGAGACCATTTGGCCCGATGAAGCTAAACTGAAATAGACGCCATTAGGAATAGAACCAATCCTTTTAATTGCTAAATAAGAATGAGTAATTATGAATCTAGAAAAGTCTAAAAAAAGAATATCAAAGAAAGCAAAGATGGGATTTCACGGCTATCCGACTCTCGAAATCAGCTATCTAGGACCAAACGAGAAGCTGGCAAATGAGGTGCTCCTTAAATTCATATTAGAGGAAGGAGTAGAGCCACAAATAGAAAGGTTTACCACCACCGGCGACATACGAGAAGATGAAACTATTCAATCTGCAATCGTAAAGATGATAGAGAGATCAGCGGCACAAACAGTTGTCTTAACCGACGGCGTAAAGTTAACGAAATGAAATAGCCATCAAAGCTGAATGCCAGCGGACACTATTCAATAACTAGCATTAGAAATAAATGGGGGCAGAGTAAAAATACAGCAGTTTCGATTGAATGAACCCTAGTAAGATTAATCAGCATTCTGGCTGAGCCAAATTACTCTCCCGCCGAGCATTGCTTCGCTGCATCTACAGCGAAACCAAGGAATACGAATAGTTGGATAGCGTATAAGTACTTCTAACAAGCAGCTGAAGCTATTGGCGCCCCAAGAACATAAAAAAAATCATTTCCGATAAACCAAAACGACAACTAATAGCGTAGTATAGGGGTGCGTGAAAAGACACATACCCCCCAAGGGCACGCCTCTCCACAGCTCAAAGTAGAAATTACCGCGGCGCACCAGGCGATCCGGCTATGATTCCAAATCTAAACCCTACGCGGTTGATAATTTGGGTCTAACGTCGAATTTCCTCGAGCTCCCTATGCTGAGTTAGATGATCAGGCATCCTTCCTAACCGGAAATCGCGCTTAGGGTCTGGGTCTAGGCATGCAAAGTATCCGCTCATTTAGAGAAAGGAATTAAATTTAATCAAAGGTGGAAAATGTGAAGTATTTTAAAGTTGTTTTAGTTGCCATATCGATCATACAAGGTAGTTTTGCTCTAGCTGAAAACTACGAGGTCAAGATGTTGAACACAGGAACCGACGGAGTTATGGTCTTCGAACCTGCAATGTTAAAAGTTGAGCTAGGCGATTCCGTCACCTTTAAGTCAACTAACCCGGGCCACAACTCAGCCTCAATGGCCGGCATGATTCCAGAAGGCGCAGAGGCTTGGAACGGCGGAATGAGCGCAGATATTACTGTGAACTTTGAAACAGAAGGCGTTTATGTCTACCAATGCACCCCTCACATGATGATGGCAATGGTAGGTGTAATTCAAGTTGGAACTGGGGATAATCTAGCGGCGATTAAAACAAAAGCGACAGAGAAAAAGTCTGCTTTCGTAATGTCACCTGACAGGCTCGACGGCTATCTAAATCAGTTATAATATCTGAACAAATGACTAAGGCAGCGATGCTGTCTTAGCCATATTTCAGATCCTCGCAAGCCAATACTAGCCCTGACAAAATTCGAACAACAGAACAGCGATCTTGATGTGTAAGCGCCGCCATCTCCTTATCTAAGACCCTACGGCAGGCAGTTCGTTTCCCCCTCCAGTCAAGCCTCGTTCAACAAATTCAAAAACTAAATAACGTCAGTACATTCGAATAGGCCTATTTCCAAGTATGTATTAATAAAATACATTTTGTCACATAATGTAGATCGAATATGTTGATTGATTCGCATTATCATATGGAAAAGGAGTCTTTGTGAAAATCGATAAACTAGAAAAATATTTTGAAGTTGAAAAGGTTATCTTCCACAGCCTTGATATTGCACTCTATAACGTAAGTGCGATTGTTGAGGGAAAGGAGTACACAATCACCGATAAAAAAGGCAAACCGTTGAAAAGTCACAATTTAGTCAGCTTACAAAAGCAATTAAAAAATGTGAAATCTAAAGAGAACGTTTTACGACAGGTGAGCGCTTACGATGAAATGATCGGCGGCCCGGTAAAAACATCCAATGAAATGGAAGTCCCCTTGGGAGACAATAAGCTATATTGAGCTGCGCGCTCGGTTAATGTGACAGAAGAAGCTTACGTTATTGAGTTAAAAGACCTGTGAAATAGCAGCCTATTGTCATTTATTTCCAACCCTACTCCAGCTTTTTGCTGGCCTACTATAAATGAGGTCTGCACTTTTGAGTACCGTGCTCGTAAACAATGAAATTATGAGTTAATAATTTCAGCCAACACATCTTCTATTGCCTGTGAGTATAGTTTTAATTCGTCCCAAGGCAACTAAACACGGCACTGCTACTTTTAACGTATTAACTCTTCAATCTAAATCTTCGTAATGATTTACTCGGGTATTTTGATGCCATGCACAGCTCATCGAGCCAAAGATCGACGCTGGGTTGACCTGCAGTATTTATGCACCATACCGCAGGTGTGATTGCCGCGCTCAGTCTGCTGATGGGTTGAGGCATACTGTTGTTTAAACGCCAAGCCCGTAGCTTTTGGCTTGACGCCAACGCCAAGCACGCCGAAGAGACTATAGAGTTATCCAGCTATAGGGTCCGGATTAAGATTTAGATACAGCCGAAGGCTATATTGGCTCCCAATTTGGCATATCCAAACCCCTTCTCGACAGACAGCGCTTCACAGAGTGCTCAACTAGGCATATCTGAATCAAATGAGAAAAGGCTTGCACCTGCAGTAGGGTCAACCTCTATACTAATCTATCAAAGGTCAAAAAAATTGAGCCACTACAGATTAGAGCACCAAAATATCGGCTTTATACCCTTACTTTCGAGTTTATAGGCACCCTTATGAACAAGAATATCCTCCGTCGTGCTAGTGTTTTTTCACTACTGGCGATGACTATTGTTCTGTCGTTATCAGTAAAGGCAGCTACGCTCGAGTCCGAGATGTCTCAAGTCACCTTGTTTGTAGAGGGAATGATGAAAAGTCGTGGCGGCGTCACTTGACTAAGCTGACCATCGAGCGTCGTAGCAGCTCTGTCAGAGTTGCCAGGAATAAAGTCGGACGAAGATGTTGAGATGATACTCGATAGGGACGCGTTTACTATCGAGTATGACGGAACACTAACCACACTTGACGATATGTACTCAGCAATACTAGATCTGGGCTATGTACCCCGATTAGCCTCAGAGAAAGTTTCAAATGCTGATACTCAGGTTGCAAATGGTGAAGTCCCACAGCCCATCGCTGACGCTTTGATACAAGCGAGGGCGATGAGTAAAATTTTACTAGTCGATTTCTTTGCTGAGTGGTGTCTCGCGTGCAAGGCGTTAGATGAACAAACCCTAAGCAGTGAGAAGGTTCAATCGGCTCTTGCGGGTTATATTTTCGTTAAAGTGGATACCGATCAATTTCCTCAGAGTGCAGTGTATTACGACGTAGTTGGCATGCCGACGCTTCTTGTACTTGATGCACAGGGTAATGAGGCGTTTCGGTCAGTGGGCTCAATTTCGGCAGCTGATCTATCCAAAACGCTCGAAAGCCTTAATCCTCACTAACACCTTGTCTTGCTAAGTATTAGTTACGCTTATCCTGATAAGTAGGTTTATTGATAAGTAGGTTCATTAATAAATAGGCACAGAGGAAGAATCCATTGGTGGGGTTAACATCAGAGGGAAATAGGCTCTCTTACTAGTTGGCAATAACTTCACTTTCCCGGCGGTGCTTAAGCGGCCTGAGTGGCTGTCGAACTCTCAGCCTACTCGTTCAAAGATTTAAAGCGGTGTATTGCACACTCAAAAACAATGAATTCTAGCCTTCGCAAGCCTCTATCGTGTGTCTACGTGGGAATGAACTCGCTTGAATGAGTAGGTTGGTTAGTACATCAACTTATTTATCTTATATTGGCTAACGCCCCACAGCGGCAACTGCAGCAGGTTTATTTGGCTATGATTAATAGCCAAAAATCCCGCCAAATCGATAAGATAATGCTCTCTAATATTAGCGCAACCGCATGAAATCAATCACTCGTTGGGATAAATTACTAATTAAGGCCATAGAAACTATTGGCTCGATCTTACTGGCATTTCCAATTGATGCGTGGTGGTAGAAGAGAACTTTAACAGCTGTATCGAGAACGGTTACTTGGCGATTTAAAGTTAAATCCAGTGAGCGCCAATCAGTCAAGTCAGCGGCGTCAATCGCCTAGTAGCTTAAAGTTAACCCCGTAGAGTTGTTCGCGACTAACTCAGTATGTTGGGCTTCTATATCATGGCGAGAAGTCGTAATTTGGCAACGGCTGGACGTTAAGCTGTTAAACTATTACTGTTCCCTTCTATTCACAACATACCCCTCATTTCCCGGATATTAGTATGAACGATGAGATCAATTACAAAAATAACCCCCTGCACGGTCTTAGCTTAAAGAACTTGTTGATCGAAATAGTCGACCACTACGGCTTTGAAATTCTCTTTGCCTACATAAACATGAATTGCTTTAAGACCAACCCTAACATTGCATCCTGTGTGAAGTTTCTTAAAAAAACAGATTGGGCGTGTGAAAAAGTTGAGGCTTTCTACTTGTATGAGTATAAAAACCTACCCAAAGCGTCTTCCGAGCAGTTTTTATTGCCTCCCAGAGATCGGATTATTCCAGAAGATCAAGCACCGGCTGAGCCTAGTGAGCTGAGTTTGGACGATGCGGAGCGATTGCGCGAAAAACGCGCAGAAAAAGCTGCAGCCTACGATCAAGGTGCTGGCCATCACCGTCCAAGCTCGGGCAAGAGTTATGGCGCTCAACGACCCCGTTACTCCGCCCCTCGAGATAACAACCGCTCCCGAAAGGGGGATCATGAATCCTTGAAATCGCCAGCATCACCCGCTGAAGCAGATGCTGACCCTTGGGCAAACGCGAGAAACAAACTCAAGCACTAAGCCTGCGCAAGGTATGACTGTTAAATAGGGTAATAAATAGGGTCACAGTGGAAATACCGCTCTGACCCATCGCTTTGTCCACCTTTAGCTAAAGATCACTTTTTTACTATTTTAGCAGTGCCCCCGCTCGTTTCTCATGGCAAGAGCAGGATTTTGACCTTTTTTAGAATATTCCGGTGATAGTTTCTTCATTTATCCTCGCGTTTCCATACGAAAATCTAGTATCATGCTGCACCTTTTTTTCACCTAAATAACTAACCTTCGAGCCGCACAATGACTGATTTATCACTATATAGAAACATAGGTATTTTCGCCCACGTTGATGCCGGTAAAACAACCACTACAGAGCGCATTCTTAAACTAACCGGTAAAATCCATAAAACCGGAGAAGTGCATGATGGTGCCGCAACAACAGATTTCATGGATCAGGAGAAAGAACGCGGAATCACTATTCAGTCTGCGGCGACCACCTGTTTCTGGAAAGACCACCGTTTCAATATTATTGATACCCCAGGTCACGTTGATTTCACTATTGAGGTGTATCGCTCCCTTAAAGTGCTAGATGGCGGCGTAGGTGTTTTTTGCGGTTCAGGCGGCGTTGAGCCTCAGTCAGAGACTAACTGGCGCTATGCCAATGAGTCAGAGGTCTCGCGCATTATCTTCGTTAACAAGCTGGATCGCGTAGGCGCAGACTTCCTCAAAGTTGTTAAGCAGGTCAAAACCGTTCTTGGCGCAAACCCTCTAGTCATGGTTTTACCCATCGGTACTGAAGACGATTTCATCGGTATAGTTGACCTCCTCACACGCAAATCACATATTTGGCCTGATCCGGGCAACCCTGACAAGTTCGAAATTGGCGATGTGCCGGAAGATATGGTTGATCAGGTAGAGGAATACCGTGAACAATTAATTGAAATGGCAGTTGAGCAAGATGATGATTTGATGGAGTCCTATCTAGACGGCGAAGAGCCATCGATAGATGACATTAAGCGCTGCATCCGCAAGGGCACAATCGCCCTGGACTTCTTCCCTACTTATTGCGGTTCTGCGTTCAAAGACAAAGGCATTCAATTGATATTGGATGCGGTGGTTGATTACCTCCCCAATCCAACTGAAGTTAAACCTCAGCCTTTAACCGATGACGAAGGCGAACCCAATGGCGAATTTGCCCTGGTTTCAGTAGCTGAACCCTTTCGCGCATTGGCGTTCAAAATCATGGACGACCGCTTTGGCGCTCTAACCTTTGTTCGGGTGTATTCCGGCGTATTAAACAAAGGCGACACCATTTTAAATTCATTTACAGGCAAATCCGAGCGCATTGGCCGCATGGTAGAAATGCATGCCGATGACCGTAGTGAAATTGACAGAGCGCAAGCCGGTGACATTATTGCGATCGTTGGCATGAAAAATGTGCAAACAGGGCAAACCTTATGTAGCAAGGATAACCCTTGTACTCTGGAACCGATGATTTTCCCAGACCCGGTTATCTCAATCGCGGTATCACCAAAAGACAAGAGCAGTGTTGAGAAAATGAGCATCGCAATTGGCAAAATGGTAGCGGAAGATCCTTCTTTTCGGGTTGAGACAGACCTAGATTCCGGCGAAACCATTCTCAAAGGAATGGGCGAGCTGCACCTTGATATTAAAGTCGATATATTAAATCGTACTTACGGTGTTGAACTGGAAGTAGGCGCGCCTCAGGTAGCCTACCGTGAAACAATTACGCAGGAAATTGAAGACACCTACACTCACAAGAAGCAGTCGGGTGGTTCCGGTCAATTTGGTAAGATCGATTACCGTATTAAGCCCGGCGAACCTGGCACCGGCTACGTATTTAGCTCCAAGGTTGTGGGCGGCAACGTACCGAAAGAATTCTTCCCTGCTATTGAGAAAGGTTTCAAAGGCATGATGGAAAATGGACCAATAGCTGGCTTCCCGGTACTGGACATAGAAATCGAACTGTATGACGGCGGCTTCCACGCAGTTGATTCATCGGCAATAGCCTTCGAGCTTGCTGCAAGAGGCGCTTACCGTCAGTCAATGTCTAAAGCTGGACCAGAGCTAATCGAGCCGATCATGAAGGTAGATGTATTTACCCCGGAAGATCACATGGGCGATGTAATTGGCGATTTAAACCGTCGTCGCGGCATGATTAAAGATCAGGACACCGGCACCACTGGTATTCGCATCAAAGCCGACGTGCCGCTTGCAGAAATGTTTGGCTACATTGGCAGTCTGCGAACAATGACTTCAGGTCGCGGTCAGTTCTCTATGGAATTCTCTCATTACCTGCAGTGTCCAAGGTCAGTCTCAGACAGCGTTGTTGCCGCTGAGAAAGAAAGACAGGAAGCAAAATCCAAGAAGTAGATTAAAATTCTTGCTTTTAAAGGCTCCGATAATGAACTTTATCGGGGCCTTTTTTATAGGGGATATAGAAATAGCGCAGCATTCAATCACTAGCATCCCAACCAAAAAAACTGCGAAAAACAAGCTGGAGGACACTAATAGTTTTACAGGAGAAGAGTTGAAAGCAATTTCTGGGCACTCAATTCAAATGGCGCCGCCAAAATGTTTTTACAACTCTTAAAAGAGCTGACGGTTAACCGCTAGTTTCTCGGGCGCATTTCGAATGCCAAAATGGCCGGTCTTTTGAGCTCCCCGAAACTACAAACTTATGAACTCAACTTCGAAGCATTGTGATGCCACCTAAACCCCGTTTCGATATTAATAAAGGACTCCCTGCTGGTTGGCGTCACAAGCATGGAGCGTATCACTACCGCCCCCCTGTTCAACTAAGAGATCGATGAGACCGAGGCAGAATATCGGCTTGCAGTGACGCTTAGCGAAGCCTATAGGGTTTGGACGGCCAAACTTGAAATATACTCAGATGTTCAAAACATGGGCAATTTTCTCGATCGCTACGCACATGAAGTTATTCCACTTAAGGCGCCTAGAACGCAAGCGTCAAACTTAGCCTCAATACGAAAACTGAAATCTGTTTTTGGTGAAATGCCAATCGAAGCGGTTAAGCCAAAGCACGGTTATCAATTTAAAGATATTCGATGCAAGCAAGGAAAAACTGCTGCTAATAGAGATATCGAAGTAGACAGTGTCGTCACTCTTTATAATTAATGATGGAGTAAATAACTGACTATTCACCTATTGCGCTTTTTCAGGAGGACTAAGCAACACGGCGCTGCTTATACTTAATCTCTGATTAGGCAGAACTATTTGCCCGTAACTATCTGCCCGTAACCATCTGCCTGTAACCATCTGCCCGTAACCAGAGTCGCTATCCAGTAGAAATGCATCTACGTCGAAGGCTTCGCGCTTGTATCCCACACTAATAAGATAAAAGCATGGTTTTTGATACATCTACTTTCGATTGGGTTGTAGTAGCTTTTATGTGTCTACGTTTAGGATCTCTTCACGTTCGTTTTAGACGTTGTTGATGCCATGGTAATGCCATAGCAGTGCCTTGGCCATGGCATTTCATCAGTGTGGCATTCATTGCGAGAGCCGCGGCATGGCTCGCAGTGCCCGCCATGGCGTCGAGGTAGAGCCGCAACGCCTCCTCGGACGAGCCGGCGGCCGCGAGCTGCGCCTCCAAAAAACGCGCGTACTCGTCCCTATCAATCGCCCGCTTCTCCGTGGGCAGGTGCGGGAGCGGTGGCTTGTTCGGGTGGTGCGCGACGCGCAGCGCGCCCTCCTCTCCTACCACGAGGCCATCGCCATCTATGGTGACAAATGTGACAAGGTACAGGACCGAGTCGGCTTTGTGCGCGGAACGTGTTTCACCTGTCACCCCCTTAGTTTCACGTCGAAGCACCCAAGTTCCGCGGCAACAGGCAGAAGCTCTTCTACGCCCCCGTTCGTGCCGGTAAGGGCGGCGATGGGCCGGATGGCTACATCGAAGTGCTCGTCGAGGCGCGTGAGCGGCTAGGGGGCACGCGCTGGGACTACATCTTCCCTCGCGTCGCGGTGCCTCGTGGCGGGTCGCTCGCCTCGAGCGCGGCCATGCTGCAGACAGGGCCGGCGCCGAGCGCGGAGGCCATTCGCAACATGCGAGGCCTCCTGCAGCTTCCCCCGCTCTCCTTGACATTGGAGCAGGCGGCGCTCTTCTCGGGCCACAGCGGGCGCCACCTGCTGGTGACGTTTGTCAAGGCGGTGGCCTCGGTCTCCAGGCCTCCGCGCTACTCGGACGACGAGCTCGCCCTCCTGGGCGACTGGGCCGGCGGCCCCAGGCGAGGGGATAGTGCATAGATCGCATGCATACGTGATCGTACACGCTATGCGTGTGCACTCCCTAACATGCTGCCATATTTTGCTATGGCAGGGCCATGGTCACGCTCTACTCGGCCGAGGCCTACGAGGAGGCGAAGCTCGCGCTCATCTCGCGCCTGCTGGCCGACATCGACACGGTCGAGTCGGCCGCCGAGCTCGCCGGCGAGGTGCTGCCGGTGAGCGGCGGCTGGGCCGAGCTCGCCAAGATCATCTCAACCACCTGGTACCTGCCCGTCCATCAGGCCTCCGGCGCCGATGGAATACTCAGGGACCGCAATGTGCGCACAGAATAATGTGAACCCAGTCGGCGCTCGGCGTGGCTGCGTCGATGAAGAGAGATGGTGCTGAGGTTGCTCTTGCACGTCTGGAGCGGGTGCGGCGGACTCCTCAATGGGGCTGCAGTCGCAGATACCAAGCACCGTCGCAGGGGGGACGCGCCCTCCCGTGCCTTGTCAAGATGAAAGTTCTTCGACGGCAGGCGGTGTTGCTTGAAGAAGAAACCCCGCGTGCCCAGCCTGCTCGGGCGCCCAGTCTGCGACCCAGCGCGACGTAGGTGCTCGAGCGCGCGGTCATCGAGCACAACATGCTCGCCGCGTCCAAGCTGTACAACAATATCTCCTTCGAGCAGCTCGGCGCGCTCCTCGGCATCGACGCAGCCAAGGTGCGTCAGTAACGAGAGTGAGTCAAGGACATGAGGAAACACGGTTCCCTCACCGCCACTTCATCGTGCCTCTATGTTGGGTCGGAGGAGGCCCACCTTTGCAGAAATGTGTAGTGCGCACAGCACGTGTCTACACTTACTTTCTCACCGATTCAGTGACCGCTGACTGACTTACTTACTGACTAACTTGCTGACTTGCTCACGCGTCCAAGGCGGAGCGGATGGCCTCCGCTATGCTCGTCGAGCAGCGGCTGCAGGGCTCCATCGACCAGGTCGAGCAGCTCATCCACTTCGCGTGCGCCGCCGCGATGACCCCCGCCCCCCGCTCCCACCCCCCTCACCCTCACCCTCACCCTCCCCTCACCCTCGCCCGCCACCGCC
>CAJWGN010000070.1 GCA_913031035.1 uncultured Gammaproteobacteria bacterium | reverse complement strand
GTGAAAATTAAGGAAGACGTTAGCCTAACTTGATATGCCAAGGCTAAAATCTAACTCCGAATAAATTATCTGTAGGGTAGCGAATATCCACATACCCCAGAGTCGCTATTTTTTCATACTCCTACGTACTCGAAAAATCAGAGGTAAATTTGTGCTCACCGTAGCCAATTTTTCCAACATCGAAATCACCAAACCCGTGATAAGAATGCCCTGGTGGGGCAGGGGAGCGTGAAGCTCGCGAGAGATTCCGTTGGGCTTCTATCGCTTTTGCTAAAAACAAGTGTATTTGTTTTACATTACCACGGACGCCTGATGTCAGTATGACTTGGTCGCCAACATCGTTCCGACGGTTCATAAAGGTTCAGTGATTCACCTTTCAGCAAGTAGTGACCTGAATTTGAGATTTTAGCGACATCTTTCTTTGGAATGAAATCTGTAATATCGCGGCTGACTTTTTTCCCAAAAAATCCGTATCGATTAGGATTTGCAAAAAATACCTCTTCAATAAAATTTAACCCATCAGCCTGAAACGCTCGAGTTTTAAGGAAGTTTTTGCCAGCTTTGATCATTTCATCCAAGCTCATCAGATTGAAGTTGCCATGACCGGTATAGCTTTCAACTTGCACTAGGTGGGCGGCGGTTCTCAACAATAAGGATTCATAGCGAGGATCTAAATGGATGTCACTGGCAAAAATAGCGTCGAAATGTCTGATTTTCTTTACGTATTGCTCGGCCTGAGTGTTGTCTCATTCTGCAATTCTAAGCACATCACGGGCCTCAATAGTCGGCGCGTGAGCTGGCAGAACACCTTCAGACTGTGCCGATTGAAGTTCTATGGCGGTAAACTTGAATCCGTCAGAAATAGATTCTTACGCGAGAGGGTCTTTCTCTAACCGCTTACCCAGACGCTCAGGTAAGACGATAAGCTGGGGCTGCTGGTTGATTCGTTGCGATATAAAAAGACTGCCAAAGGCAATCGTGCGGGCACAAAAAGACCCTTCAAGAAAGGCTCGCTCGTTCAAACCAAAACCCGCTGCTGTCGATTAATTATTATTTCCGCGGATTGTGACACAGCAAAAATAAAGTAAATAGATAATACACATTCGATTAAAAGTCTAAATTAAACAACCTTTTAGCATTGTTTGTCGTCGCCTTAGCGATTACCTCAGGGGTGACTTGATAACACTCGGCGACTTTTTCCAGCACCGAGACTAGGTATTTCGGCTCATTGCGCCGATTCTTCGGCTTTGAGCCCAAATTACGGGGCAGTAAGTAAGGCGCGTCAGTTTCTATTAATAGTCTATCAAGAGGAATCATTGGCGTAATTCGCTGCAAATCCAATCCTCTGCGTTCGTCGCAAATCCAGCCAGTCACACCAATATACATATCCAGATTTAGGTAGTCTTTCAGTGCTGCTTCGTTATCGGTGAAGCAATGGACAACCCCGCCAATTAGCTTGTCTCGGTATTGGGCCAAGAGTCGATAAAAATCCTCATGGGCCTCTCGTTGGTGTAGGAACATTGGTTTATTGACATCTGATGCTAGTTCTAAGTGCCGTTCGAAAGCCGTCAATTGATCACTTTTGGAGGAGAAATTGCGGTTATAGTCCAGCCCTGTCTCGCCGACGGCTACAACATAATTGCCGGCGCTTAGGCGCGCTATTTCGGCGAATGCAGCATCATCACAGGTACTTGCTACATGAGGGTGGAAGCCCGCAGTGCTTGAGTGCATCGAGGGGTTGGCAGCACTAAGCGCTTGCGCTGCAAGACTGGTTTCCAAGTCAGTGCCGGTAAGCATGATATGACTAATATTGGCGTTCTTAGCATCTTCGATGACTTGACTGAAATCGCTGGCGAATGATTCGTGGGTTAAATTCGCTCCAATGTCTATAAGCTCCATTACTGCGCTTCCGTTGCTTTAAATTCAGCGCGGAAGTCTAGCCCAGTGCTGACGGCAATGACAGGGAAACTCCCTCTATGCGCCTAGGCGTCTAGCTATTAGCGGTCAATTGCTCGATAATAATGGTCCAAATTATTCATGAGTTGATGTTGTGGACGAACTAGTTTCGAAAAAAAACCTGAATTGGTCAGAGTTAGGCTTCAAGTATCATAAAACTGATTATAGATTTCGTGCTTTGCATAAAAGTGGCAAGTGGCAAGAAGGTGAGCTGATTACTGATGAAGCTATTAGTATTCATGAAGGCGCACCGTCTATCCATTACGCACAGCAGTGCTTTGAGGGCATGAAGGCGCAAACTGCTGTAGATGGCCGTGTGCTTTTGTTTCGACCTGACTTGAACAGTGAGCGTATGAATTCTGCCGCGCCTCGCTTATTGATGCCACAAGTACCTAAAGATTTGTTTATTCGGGCGGTAGAGGAAACGGTCCGTGCAAATTACGCTTGGATTCCGCCTTATGGCTCAGGGGCGTCTCTTTACATTCGCCCTATGTTAATAGGTGTTGGTGAAAACCTTGGATTGAACCCAGCACAAGAATTTGAATTCCGTGTCTTTGTCTCTCCCGTGGGGCCCTACTATAAAGGAGCCGGTATGGCGGTGATCTCACTTGCGGTTTCTGAAATAGATCGGGCTGCGCCTAGAGGCACTGGATCATATAAGGTTGGCGCAAACTATGCTGGAGGATTGCTAGCGACCAGGCAGGCGCAAGAGCTAGGTGCTAATGAAGCCTTATATTTGGATGCTTCTGAGAACCGTTATATCGATGAAGCCGGCTCAGCCAATATATTGGTTGTCATGAACGATGGCACTCTGGTCACCCCGAAATCTGATGCTATTTTGCCAAGCATAACGCGTCGCTCGATTATGGAATTCGCTAAAGACCAGTTGGGCATGAATACGCAAGAGCGGCCAATTGACTTACGGGCCGAACTTTCAAACTTTCAAGAGATGGCTGCCTGCGGAACCGCCGCGGTGCTTTCCCCTGTAGGCAAGCTTTATTTTGATGATCAGTGGCATTCGGTTTATGGAGATGGCAGTGAAGTTGGGCCAGTTATGCAAAAGGTTTATGACACCTTGGTGGGAATCCAGAAAGGTGAGGTGAGCGATGGATTTGGTTGGACCCACGAGGTAAAAATTTAGGGCTTGGCTGTGTTTCGCTAAGCTCTTTATAAAATAGTGCCAGTCGGCACTATTTTTTTGACTAAAACTGGTAGTTAGCGCTTCCCTCGATTGGGATGCCGTTTATGCCGCGCCAGCGCGTAGTTTTTATTTAAGGGTCTTGTTTTGGCTCCTGATGACGGTATTTGAAAGCTTCTGTAAGCGTTGCTAGTACGCTGTATTACATAAGAAAATAGCGTTTATAGTGGCGGGATTTAAACAACTCGAATGCTTAGGGCGTTAAGTAGTCAAATTGATGACCGCTTCAATTTATTTCAACAGAAAACTTGACCCACTCGCATTCACCCCTTATATATGTGCCCTCCAGACACCCAGCAAACGGATTTAGATACCAATAAATGAGCAAATCGTTAGTAATTGTAGAGTCTCCAGCTAAAGCCAAGACTATAAATAAATACCTTGGTAACGACTTCATAGTGAAGTCCAGCGTGGGGCACATCCGCGACTTGCCTACTAGTGGCAGTGGCAAAGCTGTTGATACCAAAGCTCGCGCGGCGGCGGCAGCTATTACCCGCAAAATGGATCCGGAAGACAAAGTTGTATACAAGAAAAAGAAAGCTAAACAACAGCTTGTTGCTCGTATGGGCATTGACCCAGAAAAGGATTGGAAAGCAAATTATCAAATACTGCCGGGTAAAGAGAAGGTGGTTTCGGAGCTGCAAAAGTTAGCTAAAAATGCCGACCACATATATCTCGCGACTGACCTTGATAGAGAAGGAGAGGCTATTGCTTGGCATTTAAAAGAGGCTATTGGCGGCGATCCTAGTCGCTATAAGAGGGTGGTCTTTAACGAAATTACTAAGCGCGCGATCACCGAGGCGTTTTCTGAACCCGGTGAGCTGGACATGCGCTATGTTGAAGCCCAGCAAGCTAGGCGGTTTTTGGATCGCGTTGTGGGGTTCATGGTGTCTCCGTTACTCTGGGCTAAAGTGGCACGGGGCTTATCTGCAGGTCGAGTGCAATCGGTTGCAGTTCTTCTTGTGGTTGAACGTGAACGAGAAATCCGAGCGTTTATTCCTGAAGAGTTTTGGGAAGTATTTGCTGATTTAGCAACGCTTAAGAAGGCAAAGCTGCGCTGTCAGGTAGTTCGTCAGGACGGCAAAAACTTCCGCCCGGACAATCAGACTGACACAGATGCCGCGCTTAAGACGCTAGAGTCTGCTGAATTTACAATTCTGAAGAGAGAAGACCGGCCTACATCTTCAAAGCCCAAGCCTCCTTTGATCACCTCGACCCTTCAGCAGGCTGCCAGCACGCGCCTAGGCTTTGGGGTCAAGAAAACTATGATTATGGCCCAGCGCCTTTATGAGGCCGGCTACATCACTTATATGAGGACAGACTCAACCCATTTAAGTAATGATTCTGTAGCTCAGTGCCGCGATTACATTGAAAAGAGCTTTGACGAAAAATATTTGCCCGAAGAACCTATCAGATACAGCTCAAAAGACGGTGCCCAAGAAGCTCATGAAGCTATACGGCCATCGGATGTTCGGGTTACCGCTGACAGATTAATGGGCATGGAGCCTGACGCGGTGCGCACGTACGCCCTAATTTGGCAATATTTTGTAGCCTGTCAGATGCCGCCGGCTAAATATTTAAGCAGTAGCATAACGATTGCCGCCGCAGAGTTTGAACTGAGAACTAAAGGCCGGATTATGCAGTTTGAAGGCTATTTACGTGTAATGCCATCGAAAGAGGAAGATGTTGTCCTTCCAGACGTAGACGTTGGCGATGTAATGAAGCTTGGCAAGCTTGATCCTTTTCAAAACTTTACAAAACCGCCGGCTCGTTTTACCGAAGCCAGCTTGGTCAAAGAACTTGAGAAAAAAGGCATAGGCAGGCCGTCAACCTACGCTTCGATCATTTCTACGATTCAGGATCGTGGCTATGTCCGTTCGGAGAGCAAACGTTTTTATGCCCTCAAGATGGGCGACATTGTGGCTGAAAGGCTGCAGGAGAGCTTCGGTGAGTTAATGAGCTATGACTTTACAGCCAAGATGGAAGAATCTTTGGATGCCGTAGCCAATGGCGATACTCAGTGGAAGAATTTGCTCAATGATTTCTACAAGGGGTTTACTTCCCAGCTAGCAGTTGCTGAATCTGATGAAGGGGGGATGCGCACCAATGATCCTTCAGAAACCGATATCGAGTGTCCGAAGTGCGGTCGTTATATGCAAATACGCACCGCTTCAACCGGTGTGTTTTTGGGTTGCTCTGGATATGGCCTGCCACCAAAAGAACGCTGCAAATCAACTATCAACCTGACCCCCGGCGATGAAGCGATACGCACTGATACTGCTGAGGAAGCCGAAAAACAAGAAAATATTCTGCTGAGACATAAGCGCCGCTGTTCAATTTGCAATACAGCAATGGATGCCTACCTTATTGATGAGACGCGGAAGCTTCATGTCTGTGGCAATAACCCTGACTGCTCTGGATTCGAAATTGAGGAAGGGGAGTTCAAGATTAAAGGCTATGACGGTCCGGTTCTTGAATGTGACAAGTGTAGTGCTGAAATGCAGCTAAAAACGGGAAGGTTTGGCAAGTACTTCGGTTGCACCGATGAAGAGTGTAAGAACACCCGTAAACTTTTGCGTAATGGGGAAGCGGCCCCGCCTAAAATGGACCCTGTGCCCATGCCTGAGTTGGAATGCGAAACCGTTGAAGATCATTATATTCTTCGTGACGGCGCCGCAGGTTTGTTTTTGGCAGCCAGTAAATTTCCGCGTAATAGAGAGACCAGAGCGCCTTATGTCGCAGAAATTTTGACACATAAAGAAGAGATTGATCCTAAGTACGATTTCCTTTTTAAAGCACCAGTCGAGGACGGCGAGGGCAATAAAACCCTAATTCGCTTTAGCCGAAAAACTAAAGAGCAATACGTTCAGACTGAGGTGGATAAAAAAGCAACCGGTTGGAAAGCTTTTTATGAAGGCGGAGCATGGGTGATTACAAAACCTGAGAAAAAAGCAGCTGCTAAGAAAAAGGTAGCAAAGAAAAAAGTAGTCAAGAAAAAAGCAGCTAAAACTAAAGTCGCTAAAAAAGCATCTACGTAAGAAGTCAAAAGTATCGAGAAAAAGTCAAAAAGGCCCCGAATGATAGGGGCCTAGAGAAGGTTTAAGAAAGTCTGCAAGGAAAGATCTTACAACAGATTTAGGAAACCCGAGCCGCAGCCCTAAACCGTGTTTAGTATTGTCTAAATCGAAAAATGCCGCTACAAGCGATTGTAGCGGCATTTTTAATGGGGCCGACGAACCAGGCTCTTCGCCCTAATCCATTATAAACTGACTTGGGATGAAGCCGGTGTATGCCAGCTAAGTCGACTAAGCTGCATGTGCCCCTAGGCCAATTAATGGCAAGTCAAAGTAGCTGACCCGCTTAAACGCCACGTCTTATGATACCTACGCTAATACCTTCGATTGCGAAGCTTGTGGTGGTTAAATCCACGACAATGGGGGCAAAGTTAGGGTTTTCGGCAATCAAGGTCACTGTGTTTTTGTCACCAGACTTATCTAGGCGCTTAACCGTTACTTCATCTTCGATTCTGGCAACAATAATGTCACCATTGTTGGCTTGATCGGTCTTGTGTACAGCTAAAAGGTCATCCTCAAATATACCAACATCTATCATGCTGGTGCCTTTTACCGTCAGTAGGTAATCGGCGCACGGGGTGAACATATCGGGGGGGATTTTGCAGTAGTCAGAAATCGATTCTTCTGCAAGTATTGGACTGCCAGCAGCTACTTGACCAATGATGGGCAGACCTAATTGCTCTGTTATCGGTAAGCGAATGCCTCGAGAGGCACCTGGCTGCATCTCAATAGCACCCTTTCTAGCCAATGCACGCAAGTGCTCTTCGGCAGCATTGGGTGAGCGATATCCCATTTTTTGAGCAATTTCTGATCGTGTTGGCGGGAAGCCGGTTTCCTGTAAATAGTCTTTTATGTAAGCGAGAATTTCTCCTTGCCTAACTGTTAGCTTGTTCATAGCAAATCCCTCAGAATCAAAACAACTGTAATTATATACAGTTATCTGGTGATCTCAAGAAATCTTTAGCGTGAGGGGTTTTGCTTGCAAAATGCCCTCGCTATGCTGGCTGTAGCGGGCTGGCCTAGAGTATTTGGAAGTCGTCGCCGAAATCTATCATTTCAGGCTCGAACTTTGATAACGGGCCGGACCAGTCATCTGGGATAATTGCGTTGTCAGAATCTAGCCCATCTTCTGCGGATACCTCAAATGGACTACGCCAGTCTTCCGGCGGTTCAATAGAAGACAGCAAGAGGGATTTCCATGTGGGACGATCATACTCGCCGACCTCACCGTCAATAAACTGAACCTCGATGGTACGGCTTTCCTCATCTATGGCGACAACTTCAAACACCATGCCGCTAACGGCATCTGCGTACCATGCAGCAACCTCTGGGAGTAACTTTTGCATCGTTTATTGCCTCGCTAATTTGGCCTCTTTGATGTCGGCCTCGTTAATGTTGGCTTGCTAATGTGGCTTGCCTAATTTTTACCCAATTAGCTCTGTTTGATTGCATTATTAGAATTGTAATTAATAAAATAACTCAACCCTAATTTCTCACTATAGTTCGAAAATCCGATAAAGAAAAACATCTTTTGGCGCTAAAAGAGTTACTCTGCAAGATTTTAAATCAAAAGTACCAGCTAAGTAGTTGAGTATGCGAGCATTGCATAATTTTGCCCGTCAAAAACTTATCTGTGATAATCACCCCTCAACGAATAAAGTGAAAAAACACCATGAATAATGCTTTGGGTCCATTAATGTTGGACTTGGAAGGCACCTCTCTTTCTGATTTTGAGAAAACGCTGCTGCAACGACCCGCAGTAGGGGGGCTAATTCTATTTTCCCGCAATTATCAGTCGCCTGAGCAGCTGCTAGAGCTTACCGCCGGCATTCGCGAGGTTAGGCCTGAGCTACTCATAGCGGTAGATCAAGAGGGTGGGAGGGTTCAGCGTCTTAAGGCTGGCTTTTTAAAGCTGCCGGCGCTGAGGTTGATTGGCGAGCTTTATGAGCAAAACCACGAGAAGGGGCTGGCATTAGCTAAAATTTGTGGCTGGGCAATGGCGGCTGAAGTTGTTCATCATGGCATTGATTTTAGCTTTGCCCCGGTCTTGGATTTGTTTACCCTGCAAAGCGAGATAATTAAGGATCGTGCTTTTGCTGCCGACTTTGCTTCTGTGAGTCTGATGGCTCAGGCCTATGTTGAGGGAATGAACGAAGCAGGTATGGCAGCCACTGGTAAACACTTCCCAGGTCATGGCACGGTTATAGCTGATTCTCATCTTGAATTACCGGTAGACTCTCGAGCGGCTGAGAAAATACTAGAGAATGATTATCAGGCATTTGCTCGTTCTGTAGCGTTTCTAGGGGCAATTATGCCGGCCCATGTGAAATATCCTTCGTTGGATGAAGACTGCGCGGGCTATTCATCCTATTGGATCAAGCAAAAGCTGCGCAAAGAGTTAGGTTTTGCTGGCGTGGTATTTAGCGACGACCTAACCATGACAGCCGCGCATTCGGCGGGAAACGTCTGCGTTCGAACGGATTTAGCGTTGGCAGCAGGCTGCGATATGGTGCTGGTATGCAACGACAGGTCTGCGGCGGTGGAGGTGGCTGATTATTTAGAAGCTAAATCCGCTATCGATGCGTTTGGAGAAGGCTCAGATAATGATGAAAAGTTAAGCCTGCGCCTAAAAACCATGTCGGCTCAAAAGAAAAATTTAAGCGATCTCTATAATTCGCAGCAATGGCTTGACGCGAGTGCTGCGATAGATGAACTACTAAAAAATAGCTCGAGGAAATAATGGAATATTTACCAAGTATAGAAAGTTTTAAAGATCTTAATTGGGGTGTCGAGGTTTTTGCCGCGGTGATGATTACGTTTGTAGGCCGCTATATCGCTATCAGAGCCTTGAACATCATGGGTAAGCATCTAGAGAAGACGCGCAATGTCTGGGATGATGCGCTGTTTGAAGCTGCGAGAAGGCCTGTGAGCCTTTTAATCCTTATGCTGGGACTAGTTTGGGCAGTTCAGATTAGTGATACCTACCTTCAGTCAGAATTGTTCTCTTCGCGTAATTTAGAGTTAGTTCGGAAGCTCACTTTCATTGTTTTGATAACGATGTTTCTCGTGCGCTTTGTGACTCTGGCCGAAGCTAGAATTCTGGAGAGCCTCAGCACTGGAAAGTCATCAGATCAAACACGCTTAGATCCAACGACATTGCATGCGCTGGCAAAGCTGATAAGGCTGTCTGTAGTAATCTCCTCGATCTTAGTGGCCTTACCAACAATTGGCATCGAAATCACAGCCCTGTTAGCTTTCGGCGGTGTAGGTGGAATTGCGGTCGGCTTTGCAGCCCAAGATTTACTGTCGAATTTTTTTGGCGGTCTAATGATTTATCTAGATCGTCCTTTCGCTATCGGTGACTGGGTTCGTTCACCAGATCGAGAGATTGAAGGTACTGTGGAGGCCATAGGTTGGCGCTTAACGGTTGTGCGAACATTTGATAAGCGGCCTTTGTATATCCCTAACGCCGTCTTCAATACCATTACAGTGGAGAATCCGTCGCGAATGACCAATCGGCGTATTCACGAAAAAATCGGTATACGCTATCAAGATTCGCAGAGGATGAGCTCAATTGTCGAAGACGTAAAAGACATGTTGAAAAACCATCCCGATATCGACAGCACTCTGACGCTTATCGTGAACTTTAACGGCTATGGGCCATCGTCATTAGATTTTTTCGTTTACACCTTTACCAAAACAACCAACTGGATTCAATTCCACGAGGTGAAGCAAGATGTGATGTTGAAGATTGTTGAGATAGTGCATAAAAACGCCGCAGACTTTGCTTTCCCAACAACAACCATCGATGGTCTTGAGAACATGAAATTACAATCAGTCATGCATGGCCCTGACGCGCCGTAAGGAAGACCTATGGATCACGCGACATTAAGTTCGGTTTTCGGTCGTTCTACTCAGCTTTACAGCGAGACTGAAGTTGAGATGACGCTGGATAAGATGGCGTTAGCTATATCAGAAAAACTAAGCGAGAAAGATCCCATCCTTCTTTGCGTGATGAATGGCGGGTTAATTACTACCGGTAAATTAGCCACTCGGTTGAACTTTCCGCTACAGCTTGATTATTTACACGCTTCTCGATACCGCGGTGAAACCAGCGGCTCTAAGCTTCATTGGGAAAAGCGCCCGAGTCTAGATTTAAAGGGCAGGGTGGTTTTAGTCATTGATGATATTTTTGATGAGGGCGCTACTCTCGATGCTATTGTCAGTTATTGCTCTAACGAAGGAGCAGCTGAAATATTTACAGCTGTGTTAACTGATAAGCAACACGACCGAAAGTTAACCACGCTGCGAGCCGATTTTGTGGGTCTAAGAATTCCAGATAAATATGTGTTTGGGTACGGGCTAGATTATAAGGGCTATTTAAGAAATGCTGCCGGAATTTACGCCATTGATGGTGTTGATTACTAGCGTCATGCGGCGGCATAGGTTGGTTTATTAAATTTCAACTAACTGTTGGATGCTGGTTAAATACAGAGCCAATTTTGTTTTCCGACTTTCTAGCTGTGCAAATAGATTACCGTAATTAGACAGTTGAGATTTGTAACGCGCTTTCATGGTTTGAATAAAAGCATCATTGGATTGTGATGAGCTTGGATGACCGGTCTTAAAGTCTATAATCCAGCGCGTGCCATCCTTATCGATTAGGGTTCGATCGACAATAAAGAGCCTGTTGTGCTGATTGGTTAGCGCTAGTTCAGACTGTGCTTCCAAACCTTTTTCATCAAAAATCCAAGCAATGTCTTTATTGGCGGTATTGCTTTCTATGGTCCTTTTTATATCGCCTAAAACAGCCTGAAGCTGAGTTTCATCGTCAATATGCTGACGTAAATAGAGACTCCAGAAGCTGCGCTGATTGTTTAAGTTTTCTAGCCATAATCCTTTGTTTTGCGAGATTGTAAAGCTTTCTAAACTGCTGTGGATAAGTATGCCGATGGCCGCAGCAAGACTGTTGTCCTGCTCAAATTCCTGAGGCTCTGCAATGTTTTTTTGGTCCTGACTCTTTTCCTGAACAACCGGCGGCGGGCTATAGAGGTTGAGGGCTTGGTTAAGAGATTCGATTTCGGTTGTATTGAGCTCTAAAGCAGATTTAAACCGATTGATCGGTGTGACCTCGGGGTATAGATTCCCTCTGGATTTTTCTTCATTAGTCCTATCGTCATGCAGTTCTGGTATTTCTTTCTCTGTTAAATTTTCTTTCTTAAGATTAAAGTTTCCACTGTTTAGCTGTGGCCATACTCTATTCAATAAACAGCTTTTTTGAGGCTGGAATTCGCCTTTACTATCCTCCGCAAGGGTGCCTAGCAGCAGTACTGAAGTACGGGCCCTGGTTACCGCTATGTAAAGTAGCCGAGTATCCTCTAGCAAATTTTTCTGCTGCTGCTCATGCCGCATTAAGCTGTATAATTTATTCTCGTCGTTACCTACTGCTGTTTGAGTCGTTAGGAATAATCGGTTCTCTCCGTCAGCATTCAGTCTTTCGTACCACTGCAATAGTTGCTTGTCATCACTGGCTGGGTTGCGCGTAAGTCCTGGTAAAATAATGTGGTCAAATTCAAGCCCTTTTGATTTGTGCATGGTGAGAATGTTGACGGGGTTACTAAGGCCGACTTCCGGGGGTGGGCTTACAAAAGATTGACTAACTCGCTCTTGAAACTCGGCGACGTTCAGAAGGCCATTGCCCAATTCATATTGTTCTAAGAGCGAAAAATAGTGTGCGACACTAACAAATGCTTCATTACTAGTAGAGGTGCAAACACCTCTTAGTAAAGTCCAGGTAGACTCAATTAAATCTCGAAGTCGTACTCTGAAACGTATCGACATGGCATGTTGGAGTATTTTAACAATACTTGTCATCCTAGCATCGCCATCGGGGGAGAGCCCGGCAATGCCTTCACAGCTTTCGCCGTTTTCGTCAGTATTGTTGCTGCTGGCGAAGGCTTGCAGTCCCGACCAAATGCTGTTGTTTTTAGCGTGCTGGGTTATCGCAAACAAATCTTTACTGGTGAGTCCGCACCAAGGTGCTCGCAAGACCGAAAGCCACGCAACGCGATCGGCTAGATTCAATAGTGCTTTGGTTAAGCTTAATAAATCTTCTATAACTGGCAAGGTGCCTAGTCGATCTATATCGGTGGCAAGCCATGGAATCTGCTCTTCCTTGAGCAGCGGGATTATTTTGGCGAGATGAGATCTGCTCCTTACTAAAATCGCAATGCTAGCGCCAGCATCGTGAAGTTGAATAGATTTTATCTGGCTGATGACTGCGCTAGCTTCTGCTTGTTGTGCAGCTATTTTATCAATGCCTTGATGTTGAATTACTAAAGCGGAAATTCCAAATTCGATTTCCGTCGGATTAATTGGCACAGAGGCTGAATAAGGGACAGCACCGCGAGAGCTATCAGGCTGTGATGGAAATGCGTGAGAGAATACCTGATTAACCCACGTAACAATTTTTTCTTGTGATCTGAAGTTAGTTTGCAGTGTCAATGATTCTAATTGAATTTCACCAATGCCATGTTCACGAACGTTAAGATAAATTCCTACATTAGCATTGCGAAAGCCGTAGCAGGATTGCATGGCATCACCAACTAAAAACAGACTTCTATTATCGCCAGGCTGCCATCCAGCAGTCAGCTGTTGAAGAATTTCTAGTTGCAATTGAGAGGTGTCTTGAAATTCATCAACTAAAATATGCTGGATGCTATGGTCAAGTGACATAGCGAGATCGGTAGGGTGCTCTTCACTACCCAATGAATTCCTAGCCGCTGCGCCTGCTTGAGCGTAATCCATCATGCCAAACTGACTAAAAGAGAGGAGTAGTTCTCCGCTCATGTGGATGAGGATACGGGTCAGCGCAGATAAAAAAGCCCACTGTTCTGTTTCCGAATTAGGGTCAGGTAAGCGGCGGATGTAGTCTAGAGCTTCGAGTAATTCTGGCTGCTCTTTCAAGCCCGTCATCAGCTCATTAAATTCTTGTTTTCGCTGCTTACAAAGGCTGTCAAATTCTTTATCTGATTTATCTCCGGCGGGGAACCCCTGGCGTTTATCAATTCGAGAACGCCAGGTTCCATCTTTTGTCAAAAAGAGATCTGCGAGTATTTTCCATACAGGTAACTCGGAAGCAGTTCCGCCTGGCAAGGTAGTAAGCGCTTCGATGGTTTCCCATACTTTTCCTTCGCTCCGTCTATTGTGGGCGGCAAATCGAAGTAGGGTGGTGACTTGGCTGGCGATTGGCGCTAGAGAATGCTCAGCTGTCTCTAAGGTCTCAGCAACAAGCTCCTCCAAACTTTGCAGCAGGTAGTCTTGTGCGTCTTGACCTGAATGCTTAATGAAAAGAACGTGGGATACCCACTGGTCTCTTTTATTTAATAGATCGGCGAGAAGCTTTTCAACTTTGTTAGTATTGTTGTCGAGGTGTTTTAATAATAATGCGATGTCTTCACTAAGTTCTCCACGCTTGTCGAGCATGGAAAGAGTGTTATTAATAGCGTGGCGATAAATATGATTAACATCTTCACTAAGCACTGGATTGCCGCCAACTCTTGAGAGAACCGGCATCTGATTGGCAAGGTAGAAACAAAAACTATCGATTGTTTGAACGCGAAGACGCGAGGGGTTTTTTAGTAAATTCCAGTTGCTGTCGTTGTCATGAGCGATTACGGCGCTAGCGATGGAAAGGCGTTGTTTCTCAAATTCTTTTTCGGGAACGGCACCAGTGGCTTCGACTTCCACAGCCCATGCAAGCGTGGATAAAATTCGGTCTCGCATTTCACTGGCCGCCTTGCGAGTGAATGTGATAGCTAGTACCTCTTCAGGCTGTTTGGATATGCCTAACAAGCGAAGATATCTTAGGGTGAGTAATTCAGTTTTTCCAGATCCTGCTGGCGCCTGCACGATGCACGATAGATTGATGTTCAGAGCTCGCTCTCTGGCTGACGCATCCGCCAGTGTAAAAGACTCAGGCGAGCTCACGTTACGCCTCCTGTTGCAGGGTAGTCTTTATTTCCGTTTGAGATAGACTCGCGTAATTCTTGCACTCGACACAAAGATTGTAAGCCGCAATACAGGCAAGTCTTTTCATCATTAACCGGGTTTACATTTGCCTTGCTGCTAATGAATTCATCGGCAAGCAGGGCGATACGCTTGCTCCATAAATCGCCGAGTTCCTCCCAGGTATACTCGATCTTGTCGTCATCATTTACCGGTTTAAGTAAGTGGCCAAAACTATCAGTGGCTGCAAGCCCGGAAAATTCCATTTTTTCAATATTTACGTGAGCAATAGACAGGGCGCCGATTGTCTTTTCTTCAGATTTACTAGCGACGACAAAATACAATGGTAGCTGCATGTCCTCGGGACGTTCTTGCAACCAGGATTGGCGGGTAGCGGCGTGTTTTCCGGTTTTGTAGTCAATCAATGCCAAGCTGTTATCGCTGAGTTGATCGACCCTGTCCATTTTCAAAGTAAGATGTAAATTCCCATGTTGCCACTCATAACTTTTTTCTTGTGAAAGAAGACTAAAATCTTGCCTCTTCACATCAAGTTCGACAAAAAGAGAGAGCAGAATTTCTAACCTAGTTTGTTCAATTTCAGAAAACTTGGGCGTCATTACACGGCGAAAATTACGATTAAGATAGGTAACTGCCTCGTGACTTGCTGATTCTATTCGAAGCTGAAGTTCCTGTGTTGCGAGGTTGTTCAGGTCGCTTAGTCTTCGAATTTTTGAATAAAATAATTCCATGGCTATATGGACGGCAGTGCCTCTTGCCATGCTGCTTAATCCGCTGCTGAATTGCTGCAAAGTATCTGCATTGAGGCGGTGCTTGGCAAACCCTCTAAAAGGGCAGCTTGATTGGTTGCTTAGTACGCTCTGTCCACCTCTGACTCTAGCATCGGCTACCAAGGCTGGTGCCGAAATATCGCTAGTGTATGAAAGCTCTTTGCTTGACTGGTAGCTTTTGCAATACAGATTTAAAGGCCAGGTATCAGCAGCGTTTGCCGGGGTTGGGGTGATATGTTTTATAAAACTACTGGCCCTTAATTGTTGGTCACTGTCAGTTTCAAAGTGGCTGTAAACCAAATCTTGTTGGACAGAATCTATGAGAGCACGAAAGCTTTGTTGGGCCATAGCAAACTGATTTTCGCCGTGACTCGCTGGCATCCGATGCTCACGCTGTAACTCATAGGGCAAAAAAGGCGATGGAGAAGAGGGTGGCGGCCAGCTTTGGTCATCAAATCCTAACAACCATGCGTGATCAAATCGTAGCCCAATTGACTCAGTCACCGTATAGAAGGACAGTTGGCGTTTAGATGAAAACCCGGGCCTCGGTGATAGTTTTGATAAAAGGCTGCGAAATTTCCTGAGCGCACCACTATGGCTAAGTTGCCCTAAACAGGTAGACGATTCAGAAAATAAAGTTAAGCCCTCTTTCCACAAAACCAGCAGCTTTTTTTCCTCTTTGGATTGGCGAGTTCCTGGCCATTGAAACTGTTTGAGTATCTCGGTAAAAAGGTTGGCCCACTGTCTGGGTGAGCCATTGCTAGGCATCGACCTTAATAATGTTTTCGACTGCAATAGGCTAAGAGAGAATTGAGGGCTACTAGCGCTAAGTTTAGTGTTTTCGAGAACTGCAGATATTTCAGCGACGCTGCAGCGCGATGAGAAGTTTCGTCGCATAACTGACTGAGCTTGTAGTAGTGATTCAGTTTCTTCTGAGTCTGGCATAATAAAAGGACTTTGAAGAAGGCGGCAGATTTCATTACTGTCTTGGTCTGATGCCAGCAGTGACAGTAGTAACAGTGCATCGTGAATCATTCCAAAATCGGTCAACGGCACGGAGTCGCCAGTGCTGTTGAACAAAGGCTCTTTGTCTACTGGGGCGATGGCATTTCCATGATTAAATATGTCTTCGAAACAGCGTATGACAGAGGCTTTATCAGGCCCCGCAGATGGCATGATTACCCCGATGTGCGCGCTGGGGTCAGCCTCACATTGTTTCAAAGCCCATTGGGCGCAATTTTTAATTTCCTGGTCCCGGTCAGAGAAAATATAGCGAGTCGCCGGTTCATTTCGCGAAGTGCTTGCAAGGGTGCTGCTGGAGACATTTGTGAGATTAGCCAATGCCGCAAACAAGCGCACATATAAAGGCGGTGGATCATCGAAATTGCTGAGTGCTATTTCTTCGGGTAAGTAAGATCGGTCAGAGTTTTCAAACGTATCTATGAGTCTTCTAGTGCAGTCTACTAGGCTTATTAGCTGCCTATCAGCACACACCGCCTGATAGGTTTTAGCCCATTCAATAAATGTGGCTACGTCTAGATTGGATTGATAATGGGAGCCGCCATCAAGTAAAGAATCCCAAAGAGCCCACTGCTGAAGTGTTTGATAACTTATGCTGACTTGCGCTGCTGTTTCTTGAGGGTTGAGGAGGGGAATGCTGTGGCTGCTTTCTTCTATTATTTGAGTCCAAACAAAAAGCTCCTGGGCGCCGCTCATTAGCTGCCAGTCGCAGCTAGGTGATATTCCTGCCACACCCCTTAAATTCCATGTGTTTTTAATCCACACATCGATAGGGAAGACGCTAGGTGCTTTGTAAGCTTTTTGATTCTGCTTATTATGAACTTCAGCAAGTATGGCGTCCTTGATACGTAGGCTCGGCACAATGATTGTAGCGCTGCGAGAAAGCGCGTCATCAATTGGTCTTGAGTCAAAGCGTGAAATAGCCACTAGAATGCCTCGGGGTTGATACTTTTAGCCCAGCTGAGAAACTCATCTTCGTTGCCGCGAAAAACGATACGATCCGATTTTTTAGCGAGCTGATAGTCGTACATTGGGTCGTAGTAATTTACTAGCAATATTTTTATCCAATCTTTGTGCTGAGAGCTATCACCGCTGACAGATTGAGCGTGCAGGGCGCTTTCCATTATGTCTCGAATTTGGGTATGCAGATCATCGCCCAAGCGTCGCCTTATCTTATCAAGGCTTGCCATAAGGGATTCGCTGAACAAGCGCAGTCCCTCTTCTGCGTGAACGGCAGTAAAATCTAGATAGTTGCTGTGAATGTAGTCGTCAAAGATGACCGAGGTGCGAGATGAAACGGTGGCTTCTATAATAGCCAAAGAAGACAATTTCATCGATGCATACAAGGTAGGTGGCAAGTGAATTGAGCCTATAGAATGGCTTTCATCCTCAATAAAAACCCGATTGAGGTTGGCATTAGGCAATTTTATGAAATCAATCGCCAGGCTGTTTTCAAAATCAATTTGCGCGGGTTGCGGAGAAACTCGGCGGCCAAAGGCTGAACCACGATGATTTGCTCTTCCCTCAAGGTCTACACTAGCGTTGAGGGTGTTTATGAGATGGGTTTTGCCGCAGCCGGTTTTACCACCGGCGATAATGAAGCTATCAGTTGAAGAAACTTGCTCAAGTTTGTCGATTAAAAAGCGCCGCAACGCTTTAAAACCTCCCTCAATAAGGGGAACTTCATAACCAGATTCCGCCAGCCATTGTTGAACAAGTTTGGACCTCTGTCCGCCGCGATAGCAATATAGAACTGTGCTGGGATAGGCCTTTAAATGTTGTTGCCACTGTCTAAGCAGTTCGTCTTTAATCTCGCCGTGAATAAGTTTGTGACCAAGCTCAACTGCCGCGTCATAGCCTCGCTGTTTATAAAGCGTGCCCACTTGCTCTCTTGCGCTATCATTTAACAAAGCAATATTGGTGGCGCTAGGGAACGAACCTCGGGCATATTCAATAGGGGCGCGAACATCGAGAAGAGGGGTGTCAGATTTCAGTAAATCCGCGAAGGCGGTCTGGGGGATAGAATCAGGCATTAAGAAGCAGACGCAGTGATAAACCGTGAGTAGTTGACTGACTCAAGTGTATCACTTGCCTGCCTATAATCCCTAGCTTAGTGCAGTTCCAATCCCTGGGAGCTTAACTATTGGATTAAAATATTTAACTGGTGTTTGGCTAAGTAAATGCCTCCCTAGCCAGTTCCTGTGACTTGGCTATACCACCTTAGCTTAATGCAGCCCCAATCCTTGGGAGCTTAACTATTGGATTGCAATAATCAACTGGTGTTTGGTTA
>CAJWGN010000069.1 GCA_913031035.1 uncultured Gammaproteobacteria bacterium | reverse complement strand
CCGCCACCGCTCACTTCTGAACGGGTCTTTTGCTTGACCGTGCCCTGACGGGCACCGGCCAAATAGGTAACCACTGTTTGGTGTACCAAAGGCTCGTTATACTCTCGACCGAATGTCTCGTCCGAAAGTGAAATCTTTTCATCACCCGCTTTCTTACCGGGTAGCGCAAGAGCTAATTCCATTGCTTACTTACCCCTTAACCTTGATTGCTGGACGAACAATTACGTTTGAACCTGGCGCGCCGGGTACGGCACCCTTGATCAACAGTAAGTTATTCTCAGAATCCACTCGAATTACTTCCAAGCTTTGTGTTGTCTTTTGCTTATTACCCATTTGACCGGCCATCTTCTTACCTTTCCAGACTCGACCAGGAGTTTGGCATTGGCCGATAGAACCAGGAGCTCGGTGAGAAATGGAGTTACCGTGAGTCGCGTCTTGCATTTGGAAGTTGTGACGCTTAACTCCGCCCTGAAAGCCTTTACCTTTTGAAGTTCCGGTAACGTCGACTTTCTGACCAGCTTCAAATAGGTCAACTTTAATTTCGGAGCCCATACTAAGAGCGGCTGTATCTTCGCCCTCAGTGCGGAATTCCCACAAACCTAATCCAGCTTCAGTACTCGCCTTGGCATAATGCCCGGCTGCTGCTTTAGTTACGCGAGATGCGCGACGGCTGCCTGCAGTGACTTGAATTGCACTGTAGCCATCGGTTTCTGGGGTCTTGATTTGAGTAATGCGGTTAGGCTGCACTTCCACAACTGTAACAGGTATAGAATTACCTTCCGCAGTGAAAACGCGAGTCATGCCGCTTTTTCGACCGACTAATCCAATAGACATTGTTATAAACCTCATCGTGCACGGGGCTAAAACCCGCTATGGCCGCTGACGCGTTACACTATGTACGTTACTGCAAACGAGTAACAGAATGTTTCAGTGCGCCAAATCTTTTAATAAAGGGCAGAGAGGACTGAAAAGCTCGCTGCCTGGTAATGTTTTTAAATCTAAATTTACTGTTTTGCTTAAAAATTAACTTAAGCGATTTTGCCTTGATATAAACCTAGCCGACTTGTCGGCTCAGGATTATCCTAAGCTTATCTGTACTTCCACACCCGCCGCCAGATCTAGCTTCATCAACGCATCAACCGTTTTCTCAGTTGGCTCAACAATGTCTAAAAGACGCTTATGGGTACGGATTTCATACTGGTCACGCGCGTCTTTGTTGACGTGAGGTGAAACCAATATAGTAAATCTTTCTTTGTTCGTGGGCAAAGGAATCGGGCCCTTCACCTGTGCGCCAGTGCGCTTCGCTGTATCTACAATTTCTTGTGTAGATTGATCAATCAGCCGGTGATCAAAGGCTTTTAGCCGGATTCTAATACGCTGACTTTGCATCTACTTGTAGCTCCAGTTTTCACTTATAAAGTGATTAGTTAACTTATTTTCTTGGCCGAACTTATTTCAATTGCCAAAAAAAGGAAGCGAATCTTAAGGTTTTGACCCTTTCCTGTCAAGGAAAAACCTCAGTCAGTGTCTCTTTTTTGCTAGCCTTGACTCTGAATCTCTACAAACCCTCTAGTCTGACTAAGTCAACACCTTTGTTTGCTGTTCTCGTGCACTCTACGCGCTCAGCGTTTGACCTGTTTTTGGCCAGACATCAATCATTCGGGCCTTTGGGTTTACCCGAATAGATCCGACTTTTGACAGCCACGAACCTGCGTATAAAACCTTGAAATTCTATAATATCGAATATTAGCAGCTTCTTTAGAGCCAACTTCGCTTCGACATTAACCGCTACCAATCCAAAGCAGAGGCCATCTCAAATAACGCTCTTTCAGGGTTCCCAGTTCGAGGGGCATAAGCAGACTCAAACATACAAAAAGGCCAGCACACCTTTCGATATGCCGGCCTTAAAACTATTTAACCAAGACTTATTCGATAACTTTAGCTACAACACCGGCGCCAACTGTGCGGCCGCCTTCACGTATCGCGAAACGCAGGCCTTCATCCATCGCAATCGGATTAAGCAAAGTCACTTCCATCTTCACGTTATCACCAGGCATGACCATCTCAACGCCTTCAGGTAACTCACATGCTCCAGTTACGTCCGTAGTACGGAAATAAAATTGAGGACGGTAGCCCTTAAAAAATGGCGTATGACGTCCACCTTCGTCTTTGCTTAAGATATAAACCTCAGCCTCAAACTTAGTGTGCGGGTTAATTGTGCCCTTCTTCGCCAATACCTGACCACGCTCAACGTCTTCGCGCTTAGTGCCGCGCAATAAAACACCAACATTCTCGCCAGCGCGACCTTCGTCAAGCAGCTTGCGGAACATCTCAACACCAGTACAAACAGTTGTCGTCGTGTCTCTTATACCAACAATCTCAATCTCATCACCAACGTTCACGATTCCAGTCTCAATACGGCCTGTAACAACAGTGCCGCGACCAGAGATAGAGAACACGTCTTCGATAGGCATCAAAAATGGCTTCTCAACGTCACGTACCGGCTCAGGAATATAAGAATCCAATGTTTCAACCAGCTTCATTACCGAGGGAACACCGATGTCTGATTCGTCACCTTCCAACGCCTTAAGCGCTGAACCAATGATAATCGGCGTATCGTCACCAGGAAATTCATACTGGTCCAACAACTCACGGATTTCCATCTCAACCAATTCAATCAATTCTTCATCGTCAACCATGTCCGCTTTGTTCATGAACACTACGATGTAAGGAACACCAACCTGACGTGACAGCAAAATATGCTCCCGAGTCTGTGGCATAGGGCCGTCTGCAGCAGAACAAACCAAGATCGCGCCATCCATCTGCGCCGCACCGGTTATCATGTTCTTTACATAGTCAGCGTGACCAGGACAGTCAACATGCGCGTAGTGACGATTCGGTGAATCGTACTCAACGTGTGAAGTCGAAATCGTGATACCACGCTCTCGCTCTTCAGGCGCATTATCAATCTGAGCGAAATCACGCATCTCGCCGCCATAGGCTTCTGCACACACTTTCGTCAAGGCCGCTGTTAACGTCGTCTTACCATGGTCAACGTGACCGATTGTACCTACGTTTACGTGTACCTTACTTCTTTCAAATTTTGCCTTCGCCATTATTGACTGCCCCTGCTATCTTTCTATCACTGTTTGATAACTAATGTTGAATAACTAAATCTAGTAATTTAGTTAAATAATAAGTCTCCTGCTTCCAACTACAATAATGGAGCAATAAACTCGCTTAATTTGCATCATTTTCGCTGATAAGTTAGTGCTTCTTAACCTCCCAACCCACATGAAAAGTGGTGCTCACACCCGGAATTGAACCGGGGACCTCTCCCTTACCAAGGGAGTGCTCTACCGCCTGAGCTATGCGAGCAAGTCATTTGCCTGCTTTCAAATAGACACCAGACAATAGCCAATTTAACCGTGCTTTCGAACCAACTCTACTCGAGAAAATTGGAGCGGGTAGCGAGGATCGAACTCGCGCAACCAGCTTGGAAGGCTGGGGTTCTACCGCTGAACTATACCCGCTGGACAACACAAAAAGCCTGATCAATCCTTTCACTCAGGCTGATTCTGAATGGTGGAGGGGGGTGGATTCGAACCACCGAAGCTTACGCGTCAGATTTACAGTCTGATCCCTTTGGCCGCTCGGGAACCCCTCCAACATGAACTTCCAAGGGTCAAAATCCCTGGCACTCTCACTCAGGAGCGGCATTTTATGGGAATTGCGCCCCTTGTGCAATCGTTTCGCAGAGATTTTCTAAAGCATTAAGATAAGACCTCTGCTCAACCAAAGCCAGCCAATCACTTGACTCAATGGATAGTGAGTTCTCAGAGCCAAGCTGAATCGCTATCCCCTGGTCCGATTGGGGCAACTCTTGAATCACTGGACTGTAGCCCAAACTAACTAACACCGCCTTTATATCCTCAGCCTCAGCAAGGGTAGGTAACGCTTCAAGAGAAATAGAATTTTCCAGCAAACCCCCGGTAATCAGATAAATCTCAATGGTCAAGTCAGCTTCAGCCGCCCGCTCACTGAGAGCATCTAATGTGATGATCGCTATCGCTCTAGAGGGTGCCGGAGGCAAATAGACCCTAAATTGCGATGCCTGCAGATTCCCTAATAATTGTTGAGAAGTACTGAGCCCCCTGTTCGATGCTGCATCTTCAAAGCTAAGTGCATCGTCAAAATTTGAAAACCCTGTGACCGATAAACACATTCGGTTTTGGGCAGCGAGCATTAAATCTTCCGCTAAAATTCTAGACTGATACTCAGAAAGTAGAATCATACCGTCACTGAAAAGAGGCTTAGGCTCTGAAAAACCTATCGGTTCGACCGGAGTTGCCCCAAAGTTTAGCCAAGCGAGATAGCCAAAATTTGCCAAAACTAAGAATACCGCTATATATTTCAATTTTTTGAGACCGACTCTAGAACCTGCATAGGCGGCGGGCATGCAATACACAAGCCATTAAGGACCAAATCTGGCACCTGCTCGATTCTTATATTTTTATTGTCAGTGGTCGAATTAGAGACCTTTAGTGCCCCGAAGCCAGTATTTGCCGCCAGTACCTGGCCATCACCGCCGGAAAATATCAGATGAACAGCTTTTCCCGCTGATGTTTCTATTACCGTTTTTTCAATCAATGCAACTGCCAGAGCCAAACCGCCATGCCAAACCGCCTGATCCGTAGAGTGCCCTAGTGCCAATGAAGCGGGAATCGAGCCTGCGTTTAAGCGAATCGCTGTATTTTGCTCAAGACTTGCTCTCATTAAGGCCAAACCGGGCAAAATATAGCCTCCTTGGTGACAGCCGTCTTCTGCCAAAACATCAATAGTTAACGCCGTACCAGCGTCGACAATAATGCACGCACCTTTTACTGTCGAATAGGCGGCGAGCATAGCAAGCCAACGATCCACGCCTAATCGCGAAGGATCCTCGTATTGAATGCTAACGCCGCCCCAGCGGCGCTTAACTACAGCGGTTTCTACCTGCATCTTGTATTTGGATTCAAGCCAGCCTTTAACCTCTTCATATGCATCCCCTTTACGAACACTGCAGGCTCGAATTGCGGTTGGCTTTAACGCTAATTCAGCTTGTTCTTGGAGCTCTTTCGCACCCGACACTATTCCTTGATTGATGACTTTGCCATCATCAATAATCTGCCGCCATTTAACTCTAAAATTGCCTATATCAAGTTCAAGTATCATTTTTTCTCTTTTCACCGATGCACTGAAGCCTCTCATCGATCCGAATCCGGCAACAGTTTTAACGAAGGCATTATTTCGCCACTGCCTATCGTGATCGCCCCTTTAGCGGATTGCAATTTTAAACAGCCACTTTCATCAACACCAAGCGATTTACCCACTGTGCGACTATTACCGTCCTCAATAGCAACTTCATGGCCGTTATAGAAGTCCAATTCATTCCAGCGATCCTGAAATGGCACAAAGCCTTTTTTACAAAACAGGCCAACTTTGTCAACCAAATCGTTCACGATGGTGCCACATAAAACGTTCATCTCTATGGCTACGCCACTAAGACAGCTTAGGTCGGTAATCGGCCTATCGATCTGAGCCTTGTCTGAGTCAGGAATATTAACGTTGACTCCAATACCGAACACGATGACCGCCCCCTCTTCGACCTGCTGACGCTCCAGTAAAATGCCCGCAAGTTTTTTATTTTCAGCCAATAGATCGTTTGGCCATTTCAGTTGCAGTTCAAGCGAATACAGGGATTTTAAAGCCTCATGAACAGAAAGCGCGGTCACCAAACTTAGCGCTTGAAGGTTAGTAACTGCGGCAGGAAACGGTAAAGCCAACGACATGTAAAGCCCAGCATTAGCAGAACTCAACCACTCACGCCCCCGCCTGCCTCGCCCTGCACTTTGAGCAGATGAAGCTATCAAAAACCCTCCTCGCTCTCCGCGCTTAATCCGTCGGAGCGATTCTGCATTAGTTGAGTCGATCTCAGTAAACACATTAACCACGGGCACAAGTTCAATTGTTTTGGGGGTGAGCGTCAAATACAGGCTCTTTTCATTCATAAGGCAAACCACAAATAAAGTTACTAAAAAAAAAGAGCGATTGCCATTTACAGCAAGTCGCTCTTCTTTAACCAACCTCGCTGACAATCAGCGATAAGCTAATTTGTTAGCCATCGGATGCGGAAGCTTCTTCAGCATTCCCGCTTCTCAATTTGGATACAACTGACCAAGCTTCCAGAATAATAATGACAGTTGTCACGATCACCGCAAGCTCAATAAATACAAGCACCCACGACTCTTTCTGAAAATGATCAATCACATACCAGCCGCTTGCCCACAGAGCGAGAAACAAAATAATGATCATCGGGATCAGAACGTTTTTGACCGGCCTACCCAATTTGATTAAATAGATCGAAATCACCATAAGCGTCATGCTCGCGAGTATTTGGTTGGTAGCGCCAAATACAGGCCAGATGAGCATCCCACCATCGCCAGGATAGTCACCAGCAGTAACGCCAAAAGCGAGAATCAAACACGCAGCAATGGAAAGTAAGGTAGCTAGAATATTGTTTTTGAGGGGGGCTATATTGTAAATATTGCCCCATTCTTGAACAATATAACGCTGCAGTCTTAATCCAGCATCCATTGTTGTACCAGCAAACAGGACAACCATTACTGCAAGCATGGTCTCTGAAAATGCGATAGGAATTCCCCAGCCAGTGGTGATCAGCTGCGCCCCACCTTCGATAAATCCAGTTTGCCCAGGACCAGAAGACAGCCCTGTATAAATCGCATCCCATTCAGCGCCATTTGCCGCATAAAGAGATCCTGTTACTGCGACAATGGTAATCAACGCAAGAGACCCTTCGCCCAACGCGCCTAAATAGCCAACGAAACGGGCATCTTTCTCATTATCTAATTGTTTTGAGCTGGTTCCTGAGGACACGATGCCGTGGAATCCAGACAAGGCCCCACAGGCGATCGTCACAAACAATATTGGAAACAGCGGAGGCGTGCCCTCAGCGACGGTATTAAATGCCGGTGCGCTAACCTCAGGCATAGTAAGTAAGACCGCCCCATAGAGAACTATCAGTCCTAGAACCAACTGTGCTCCGTTTATATAGTCGCGAGGCTGAAGCAGCAGCCAAACCGGCAGCATTGACGCGATTCCAGCATACATAAATAATAGAATAATCCAGTTACCGTTAGGACCTAAGCCGAAAATATCCCCAGGCAGTTCAAGCGGCATTTCACTACCAACATAGATACTAAAATACAGAATGGCGACGCCAATTATCGAAATTACCAGCAGGTTAAATTGCTTTCGTATAAGCACACCTATGGCAATGGCCACAGGAATCGCAACCCATGCTGGGAAAACCGAGGACGGGAATTCCACCATATCTTTTGCGATGATTGTGCCGAACACAGCATTAACCAGCATCAACAAAAGAAAAATAATTACCATGAACAAGGCACTAGCACGTTTACCAATAATGCTTTCGGAAAGCGCTCCGATCGATTTGGCTCCGTGACGGTTACTAGCCCAAAGGGCCCCCATATCGTGAACGCCGGCAAAGAAAATCGAACCAAATGTCACCCAAAGAAGCGCTGGCACCCAACCCCAGTAAACAGCGACAGCAGGACCTATAATGGGGGCGGCACCAGCTACGGCAGTAAAGTGGGCTCCCCAAAGGACGTATTTATTGGTCGGCACAAAATCAATCCCATCATTAAACTGATGAGCTGGCGTGACGTAATTAGGATCTAGTTTATAGATTTTTCCCGCTATGAATTTTGAGTACACAAACCACCCAAAACTAAACCCGATTAATCCAAAAATGACTAAAAAGATCGAGGACATTTAACGCTCTCCCGAATTGTTATTATGATTTATAAGCAACGGATCATATCAAGTTAAGCACTTGAACTACAGACTAAAATTCCCAAACTAGTAAGTCTTTAGCTAGCCCAATTTTTAGGCGCTAAGGACTACAAGAAAGCCATAAAGAAAAAAGCCCGACCATCTCACGATGACCGGGCCATTGCTCTGCGAAACGTCTATTTAGACGAATCAGCGGCATGGTAAGTCCAATAGCCGATAAACATCTCATCCCAGCTCTGCAAACCAAAAGTAATATCTTTACTAGGATCTGGATTGGCTGGATTGAATTCTGAGTTATCAAACGCGCCAGTGACGAAAACCTTAGTGCCTGCTGGTAAATAAGCTGGCTCATCCAAAGCGTAAGTAGGCTGCCAAGCATAGCTATAATTAGGAACACTTAATAAGTCTCTAGATTCACCATCTGGCGTTTCAGCGGAAAACTTCATGTCCTTACCACGAAAATGCATATGAGCACGCAAGCCAGTAACCACTACATCCTCTTCGAATACGTACTGAGAGGTTAATTCGTGATTTTGCTCGTAAGCGGGTATTTTAAAGCTTGTACCTACCGATCGAGTGAAGTTCTCATGAGTCGGTGGCTCATCATACATATACAACCCAATAGTCGTTTCGTCTGAAGTGGCTTTACCATTGGTTGTAAAGTGAAATTGCATAGAAAGCTTGTGGTCTTTGGGTATTAGTACACCGGTATTTTCTGGGAATGTCATTGCGTCGATTTTGCCTGGAGCATAGCCTTCCAAGAAGCGACGCGCGATTGAGCGCGTATCTGATTCGCCACCATCAAAAGTTTCCGCCGGAGCGGTAACATAGGCCAGCAAGTGATGAAGAACTGATTCGTCACCGGGTATGAACTGAACCGCCCTCACCCACTTATCTTCAGCGAATGGTAGATCAACATCAATGTCAATGTAGTCCATCACGCCAGTGGCTGGAACTTCCATCTTAGGAGCTTTAATAATGTAATCTGGCTCTCCTAGCTGCCAAGTATTGCGATCAGGGAAGTCCAACTCAGCTAAAGGGTCTCTAGAACCAGCACCTCGCGGCGCTCCCGCATCAATCCAATGCACCAAAGTTTGCATATCAGCGTCAGATATATAGCTAGCATTGTTAAAATGGCCTACTGAGGGATCTACCTGCATTGGAGGCATGCGCTTGGTTAGTAAAACCTCCCGAATCATTGGAGACCAGCCTTTGATCATAAGATGGCTATCCATAGCGAATGGTCCGATACCACCTTCTCGATGGCAGGCCGCGCACTGCTCAGCGATTATTGGTGCCACGTCTGAACTGTAATCAGGGGCCGTTCTCGCATGCTGTTCGCGCATTGGGTAATTAATTTCACAACCGCCCGCCATAGCAACTACGGTTTCATCCGCACCCCCTGACATTTCACTAGCGAGGCTCAACGCTAGCTTGGGGCTAAACCCACCGCGGTATAAAAGGGATAATCTTTCTGGGTCCAATACTGCTATTTCCCCTACTTTGGTAAGGCCGAGGGACTCAGATACCAATTGACCGTCATCAATGAGTAGCGGAAATGGTAAATTGGCTGTCTGCTTACTTGCTCGTAATGCAGCGGTTTCGGTCATCGGCGAAGAATCGATTAAGGCGAAGACGAAACCTTGCGCTTCCCAATCCATCTGCAAAGATTTTATAGAGCTCAGGGCACTGTCGATGGCCATACAACTGCTGTCATAAGACATCAGTATCACGGCTTCTTTATTTCGATAACGGCTCAACTGGTGAAATTCACCATCGGTATCTAGAAGCGCGAAGTCTCCGACTCTTTCAGGAAGTGCTACTGCACTAAGTGAAATAAAAGACAATAACGAAGCTAACCCCAATCCGATGCGTTTGACCATTGTGAAAAACTCCGGGAATTCAAAGAAGATTTTTAGTGTGCCGAATTCTAAATCATGAACCCGTGCAAATCATGCTAAAGAATCGATTCTTTGTGACAATTTGCAATTCCTGCGAGGACATAACCCTTAGTTTGCGGCTGCTTTATGGTAAGAAAAGTAGCCTATGAACATCTCATCCCAACTTTGAGCGCCACCTTTAACCACCGCGCCCGGGTCAGGGTTGCCCCTATTATACTCCGAATTATCAAAAGCACCTTCCACCAGCACCCTAGATCCGGCGGGGAGCAGCATCGGCTCAGTTAGCCTGTATGTGGGCTGCCAAGTAAAATTATAGTCAGGAACATTGATAATATTCGCCTGCGTGCCATTGGGATAAATGACACTCATCCTCATGTTTTTGCCTCGATAATGCATATGCGGGCGCACGCCGTGAAGAACGATCTCGTCCTCAAAAACATGAGAAGCACTCATTTTATGGTCGCTTACCCCCGCCGGTATGCGAATATTTTTCCCGCCATGGCTAAGAGCATAGGTCGAGTATTGGTGCTGCGGCTCTTCCTCCGAAAAATAAAGACCGATGCGAGTCTTATCAATAATTTCCTTGCCAAACGGGGTGTAATGCAGAGACATCTGCACTGCAGATCCTTTAGGAATATACACGCCACTACCCTCTGGAAAAGTAGATGCTGACTCTTTTCCTGGCGCATAGCCCTCGAGAAACTCGCGATACTCGTCATTCTCACCTTCGATTATTCGCTCATCGTAGTTAGCTGGCACTATAAAACTTAGCAGATGATGCAATACCCGTTTGTCCCCTGGAAGATGCTGAACCGACCTAACCCAAACATCCTTATCCATGGGCAAGTTAATTGTGACATTTTCATAGTCGAGTACTCCTGTTGCAGGAACAGTTATTGCTGGCACCTCAACGATAAAATCCGGTTCACCCAACTGCCACTGGGACCCAAGGGGAACTATTTCGCTAAGCGGATCTTTAAAGCCTTTACCCCTTGGCGATCCGGCATCAATCCAATGAATAAGAGTTTGCATTTCAATAGCATTTATATAGCCCGCATTATCAAAGTGATTAATGTTTGGATCCACCTGAGCCGGTGGCATACGCTTGGTCATCAGCACTTCGCGCATCATTGGTGACCACCCTAGAACCACTCGGTGAGAATTCATAGCGAATGGCGCAATACCACCCTCAACATGACAAGTAGCACACTTTTCTCTCAGAATTGGCGCAACAGCTTCGACATAGTCAGGGATATCAACCAAATGCTTTTTTTTACTAATAAAGTCGAGCTCACAGCCGCCACTAGACCGCTTCACAGTTTTCCCTATCACCTCAAGATTAGACTCAATTGCAGCTACCAGCACCTTCGCGAGCCCAACGCTTGAATCCTTCGGCTCCAGCTCATCACCTAAACCACCTCGATATAAAACCTGCAGACGATTAGGCTCTATCACGACAAACTGGCCAGCCTTACTTAGCCCTAAATTCTCTGCCACCAGCTGTGATTCATCCAATAAAATAGGCATATCCCAATGGTAAAGCTCATCCATCAAGCGAATGTCATCTACCTGCTGTCCTTGAGAGGAAGCTAGGCTGAGAAAAATGACTCCCCGTCTCTCCCATGTGGTTCTGAGAAGCTTATATTTTGGCAGTAGATCTATATTTTGTGTGCAATTGGCAGCCGTTGATAAAATCACTACTGCTTTGCTGTCTCCGTATTTCCGGAGCTCATGCTGCGCGCCGTGTTGGTCCAACAGGGCAAAATTAGACACCTTCTCAAAAGGGGAAGCTACTGCGGAAAAAGGCAGTATGAGCAGTAAAAGAACCTGTCCAAAATTAGCAACGAATTTATTCATTCTAGAGCCCTAATGGAATTTAATACGCGAAAGACTCCGAGAACTGGCCCGAAGAAAAAAAATAATAACGTATTCATTTCGCCCGACGTCACCCCAAAGCGATAACAGTTTGTGATAAATTGAAACCGCTTTTTTTAGTATTTGCTGACTAAAACGGCGACAGAGTATCTTCCCCTAATGCGGCGATTAGTCCTGGCGCACTGAAAAGTCCGGCATTTTTGCCAGCAAAGCCTCTTTAAGAGGCTCAGAGGAATCAAAGGCCTTCAACCTTTTTAGTTCCGCCATAGCTGGTGAATTTTTCAACCAAGGAAAATCGCCGGAATAACTCGTACATACCCCACAAAGCCATTCCAATCACAATAAACATCATGCACCACCGCATTAGGCCGGAAAAAAAGACCGCGTCTAAAACAGGCATCTGCAAAGTGAATTGATTGAACTGCTCTCCTCTCTCCAGCATCCAATGCCACGCGCTATGGGCCAACAAGGCCGATATTAAAATAATGCCAATACGCTCGCCTACAAAATATTTGAACAGTATATTCAAAACAGGAATCGCAATTAAAAGAAGAAGCAATTGACCGATTTCAACACCTATATTGAATGCTAACAGTGACGAAAAAAGGTGGCCTCCTGCGAATTGCAAAGTGTCACTAAAAAGGAAAGAAAATCCGAAGCCATGAATCAGACCAAAAGCAAATGTGACGACCCAACGATGTTGCAATCTAGCACCAACGATATTCTCAAAAGCCATGTAAACTATTGATAAAGCGATTAAAGTCTCTATTAGCGGTCCAAACCAGAGGACGCTGGGGACAATCCCAAACGCAGAACCAATAAGAGTAATCGAGTGAGCAACGGTGAACGATGTAATTACCGGAATAAGTGCTTTGAGATTGCGCAGCGGAAGCACTAAGCAAAATAGAAAAAGAAGGTGGTCGGTACCCGCAACAATATGATCAAAACCCATCGTTATAAAACGTAAAGTTGCCTGCAGCCAACTAGGATCAAGGTCTACAACACCGGGGTTTCCGACAAGATTAAATGCTCGTTCTGCACCATTGGGGACCAGGAACTTAAGCACTGTAGTGGTCTCGTTTGACAGCGTTCCAAGCTCGGGATTCATTGAAAAATCAGAGGACTCTGATTGAATCGGGTAAGTAACCAAAACATCCAACACCCCCTGCCGCCAAAACAAATTGACACCATCTTCAAGGCTGGGGCTCAATACGTTGGACAAGGCCTCGTCAAAACTGGTGAACGAGCGGTCCGATGGCAACGATACCCGGGTTGCCTGCAGCTGCTTATCAAGTAGCGGCTGCCCATTTTCAAAAAAATCAATGGATTCGGTAATATAAACTTGAGCGGCATCTCTAAGAGAAAAATCAGCCTCTGAAAACTGCAAAAATCCCGGGCCTGTCAACGGGAAACTAATCTCGCTAAAAGCCTCCATCGGCACCCTCAACAGGGCTGTAAGGACGTTGCCCTCAGGCTTGACGAACGCGTACACAGTGACACGAGACGGAATCTCGTGGGCCGATGCCAGTGATGAGTAAAGAAAGAGCCCCAAAAGGCCAACGGTTTTTACCAATAAAACGAGTTTTAAGGAAACGGCCGAGACTGTCTTCATTTTCATATTTTTTCTAATTTTAACTTATTTTTCAATTAATTAACCTAACCTGAGCCCACCGATCGTAAGCAAGCTACCGCGTCCAGCAAGCGGCCAGCAATAGCTTGTCACAAATTCTTACAAGTCACCTAGGTTAAAACGGGCTTCGAAGTATACTGCCTCTAATATTGGCAGTATACTCGGGCGAGCTCTGAGAGTTATAAAGCCCTTAGCGGGCACGAATAAAGGAGAACAAGAATGACGAAAGCAAAAGTTTTAGTAGGGGCATCACTGGTAGTTGCTCTGTTTGTGCTGGGAATAGGGCAGACAAAGCTACAAGAACCAAGCACTGCAGCAAGTAACGCTGTTATGGCTCCACATTTTCTAGTAGACCCGCTTTGGCCAAAGCCAATGGGCAACCAATGGATTTTGGGTAACACTATCGGCGTAGACGTCGATGATAGAGACCACATTTTTATCGTTCATCGGACCGAAGACAGCATTTTCCGCGGCAACACGGAGATTGGACTTAAGGGTGGCGTCTCCGAATGCTGCACCCCGGCTCCTCCAATTATAGAATTCGATCTTGACGGCAACATCGTTAATGCTTGGGGCGGCGCAGTAGAAGGCGCTCCTTACACATGGCCTGCGTCAAACCATGGCATTGAAGTAGCTCCAAATGGCGACGTTTGGATCGGCGGCAACGGCGGCGGCGACTCCCATATTTTGGTTTTTAGCAGAGATGGCGACTACATTCGCACCATAGGTATGCCGGGCGAACCTGTAGATAGCAACAGCGAAACCCATTTTGGCCGTGTGGCTGAGATTGCAATTGATGCTGAAGCTAATGAAGCTTACATAGCCGACGGTTATACTCACAAACGCGTTGCTGTTGTGGATGTTGCAACCGGCGCTTTCAAGCGTTATTGGGGAGCCTACGGTAATACTCCAGATGATGAAGCTGACGTAACATACACACCTGGCCAGCCAGGCCCACAGCAGTTTAGAGGCCCGGTTCATTGCGCAGAGCCCTCAAATGATGGCTTAGTCTATGTTTGTGACCGCGGCGCGGACAGAATTCAGGTTTTTCGCAAAGACGGCACATACGTAAGAGAAGTTGTTATTTCTCCTGCGACTTTAAACCAAGGTTCAACCTGGGATATCGCTTTCTCTCCTGATGATGAGCAAGAGTTCATCTACCTTGCCGATGGCCAAAACTTTAAGATCTATGTGATTGACCGCGAATCAATGGATGTACTTTATACATTCGGCGACGGCGGCAGACAGCCGGGGCTATTTTACGCTCCACACAGCATCGCAAGTGATTCATTAGGCAATGTTTATACAACTGAAACCTATGATGGCAAGCGCGTTCAAAAGTTTGTATACCAAGGTATGCGAGCAGTAACTCAGCGAGACCGCGCACCAACGTGGCCTGCAGATGAGCTGTAAAGCTCAAGTAAGATAAGTTTCTCAATAGAAACTTATCCCTAAAAAGCCGCACACTGTGCGGCTTTTTTATGTCCGCATATCTCATTTCATTTTCACGTCACCCCTTCTGCTTGAACATATGAGATCAGTCAATTATTCTGATCTTCGAATTCAGCAAAAAAAACAGAGATTACCCCATGACGAATCGACACTTTTTGATTAGCTTTATATCACTGATGATCCTCTCTTGCGCCCACGCGGAAAAGGTTGTCATTGATTTTAACTATGAAGGCGATCATCGAGTTGATTTTTCTGCGCTCAAAGGCTCCCTCAAAATTGCGGAATTTGCAGATGAAAGAAATATCGATGACGCCACGCTAATTACTGCGACTAATTTTGGAGAAAATAGCGGTGGTTATTATGCTGAAGTGGCTATTGCTAAACTAGTACAAACGGCACTTGAGCAAGGATTTGAGAGCGGCGGTGCAACGCTCAGCGAAGGCGAAACTGTTTTTACAATCTCCGGCGCATTGCTGGCAATTGATGCAATCAAAGTTGATCGCCAAGGAGTGGAAAATATCCAGATCACGTTTAGGACAAAAGTAGAGTTAACAAGCCAAGGTAGAGTCGTTTGGCAAACTACTTTGTTTGGCCGCGGTCGCGCGCCAGTAGAAGAAGGTGTTATTCCAGTTATACAGGAGGCACTGTCGAGAACAATACGAGAACTAGTGGGTGATGATTATTTTAAAATGGAACTAATTTAGACCTACTCCCACTCTTTTAACTAAGCGACTTTAGAAACAGCCTAAACTCGCCTTAATGTTATCAAAGCTTAAACGTTCAGCCAGAGGCAACAATACCAAACCAGTTAAAAATTCGATTTTCTCTATGTCACTCTCAAGATCACAATGATGAACATGAACCGGGGTATCTTGATCAAGTACGAAAGCGCTCAACCCACCACTCTTACTTAGTATCACTTTAAAAAAAGCATCTGGCACACGGTGCTGATCATTTGTATTTAGGGAAGCAGCTACCGGGGCCGCGTAAAAGAGCGGCCCAGAAATGATATATACCTCCCCGAGCCGGTTTACTGCATTTCGAATAGCCCAATTCAAACCATACCAAGCGCCCTGGTTCAGATTTCGGGTACGAGGCACAAAGTTAGTTGAGTAATTAACATCCTGCCAAAAAGGGGTTCCAGCAAAATCTATTAAAGGCACCAACCTAGCAAATTCATACTCCGAGCCCTCTGTGAAATCGGATGCAGTCAGCGTCTCGTCCACGAATTCATCTTTTTTAACCTCACGAGATAAACTCGACGCGATTCCTATACTTCCGATACTTACGGTATAAGCAACCCAGTCAGCTGATTTGCCCTTAGAATTGTATGAAACTGTGTATATTGGCCGAATAACAACATCATTAGCTGAATCAGCGCCTATCGGACAACCATACAGACAGTGGCCATTGGCGATGTCTTGCGCCTTTGACGGGGACAACGCAGATATTGCCATCAACCCTGCGATAGAGAGCATAAATTTTCTACAGGTAACTATTACTTTCATTTAAACCTGCCATAGCTGCGAGCCAGCTTAAAAAACTTAAGTTGACTGGACCAATGTCAAAAAAGGCGTGCTAACTTATATTCTAACCGCTTATGATGCTGTAGCGACAAAAAAACGGAACATACGGAACATACAGAAAGTTGATCTCGAGCTCTGACTGAATAGATCTTATCTTTTTTGCCCTTAGCTAGTTAACCGTTGGAATTGAGCGTGAAAGTATTACTTGTAGACGATGAGCCTGAAATTCTCGAAATATTAAAAGAATTTTTGGTATTGAAGAAACACACTGTAACCACTGCATCTAACGGCAAACAAGCCTTAGATTTGGTTCTCGCCGACAATGATTTTGATATCGCCTTCAGCGACATTAAAATGCCAGAAATGGACGGTCTAACTTTCTTTGAGAAGGTTCGCGGCAAAAACTTCAACCTGCCTGTCGTTCTTATATCTGGCCAAGGGGATTTAGAGAGCTCCATTGACGCGCTAAAACTAGGCGCCCTCGATTTCATCCTCAAACCGATCTGTCTAAAAACCCTCGAAGAAGCCATCCAGAAAATAGATACCGCTTTGGCTGCAGAACTTGAACCAGTGGGTGCACAGCAATTAGTAGTCGACCTCCAGCTGACTCTCAGCTGTGAAAGCCAATTACAACATATCCGAAAAATCATCAGCTATTTTAACAAACAAACAGAGCACATCTGCGCCAAATTTGGCATGGACGGTCACAAGGTCGCGATTTGCTTGCAGGAGTGTTTAACCAACGCAATCATCCATGGCAACTTTGCTGTCGATTCAGACCTTAAAGAAAAAGACTGGACTGCCTTCGATAGCTTGATCAAAAAGCGCGAAGACGCGCCCAACTACCGCAACAAAAAAGTCACAATTTTGTTTCAGCACACACCGAAGCTGATGCGTTTCACTGTCACTGACGAAGGCAATGGATTTGATCCTGCGGATTTACCAGACCCAGCTAATCCGGAAAGTTGGCTAAAATTGAGTGGTCGTGGCATTCTATTTATCAGATCTTACATGGACGAGGTTCGCTGGAATGACTGTGGAAATGTCATCGCCATGACCAAATACCTCGCTTAAGTCACAATCCTTCCAGATTCCTGAAATCAGGAAGGTTCCTGTAACCTTTTTTTCTTTTATTCGTCTAACTCAGAACTTCTGCAGCCACTATATTCACTGGCCTTATATTTGAATGATAAAAATCGGCTACCCGATAATTGAAATTTTCGAGATTTCTAATTATCAGGAAGAAATTTTGACATCAGATATCTATCATTAGTATAGAGCAGAGCTATTATCACCAATTTTTGTTTTTAGAAGTACATCGAGGAGAGCACAATGTCAAAATTCCCATCAATCGCTAAAATCACGGCCATCGCAGCGGTTGCTACTTTTGCTAGCATCGCGGCAAACGCCGCTGATCGTATAAGCGATTTTTCACTGGTTGACCAAGAAGGTCGATTCTTTCAGCTAAGCCGTAATTCCAATCAAAAAGCTGTCGTACTATTAGCCTATGATGATTCAAGCAAAAATGCTCGCCGAGCGGCCTCTGAGTTGGCTGACATTGCTGAAGACTTTGCTGATCAAAAAGTTACTTTCGCCATAGTCAATGTAACATCCGAAGCTGATAAGAACGTGATTCGAAAAATTGCCAATGATCGCAAAATTGACATGCGCATTCTCATGGATAACAGCCAGCTGGTAGCTGAAGAGATTGGTCTAACAAGGACCGCTGAAGCGATAATTATCGACCCGGTGGCAAAGACTGTTGTTTACCGCGGTGCAATAAGCAAGGCCGTCGCTAAAGGTAGTCGCTCAGAGCGCAATGCGGCCAGTTACGTAGCCGACGCTTTGACAGCTATGCTAGCTGATCAGGACATTGCACAAACTCAGCTAGCCAGCAAAGGCGAAGTTATTACTTTCCCAATGATGACAGCTCACCAAGATTCACTTTCTTATGCCAAGGACATCGCGCCTATTTTAGAAGAGCGGTGTGTAACGTGTCATCAGGAAGGTGGCATCGCTCCATTCGCAATGAGCAGCCATCAAATGATTCAGGGCTGGTCTCCAATGATTCGTGAAGTGCTAATTACCAAGCGCATGCCGCCAGGACAGATCGGGACTGAGTATTCGAACCAGTTCCACGGTGTTAACCAGATCT
>CAJWGN010000068.1 GCA_913031035.1 uncultured Gammaproteobacteria bacterium | reverse complement strand
TCACAATTTGAAAAATAAGTACCGATTCTCTCTGCTAATGTTTTAATTGCTTATTTTTAATTGATCCTTCAATTACTCCGCTGTCTAGATGGAATAATTTTGGCCCAGAGCAAAGTTTGGATGTCACGGGATGTTCATAAAAGCTAGGCATTGACAGGCAGTACGTCGTCCTAGTGGCGATTTTTTATGCTTGGAGCTTTTGAAATAGCGTCAAGGTTCGTGAGGTTTTAGACGCTTGCCTGCCAGCTGGCCAAGAATTTCATAGACGGAATGTTAAAGAAAGTCGAGCTAGCGCCGTTCACAATTGTGCGATATTGTGTAATTCCTTCGCTTGAACTTTGGCCTTACACGAAATTCGTGTAAGAAAATTTCTCTTCCGATGCCATTTCTCGGATGAAGTATGAGAGCTTTAAAAATAGATGGTAGCTGAACGCAGAAAAAGTGAGAGTTATGCAGAGTATTGCAGAAATCATGCAAAAGATTTTAAGAATATATTGCGTGATGAAGCTGGGACGGCATTGGAAAGTTGGCCGGGTAGAACTGCTGCCGCTTTGCTGGTTTTAGCCTCAGTTATCACTTTTTACGACGCAAGCACTTTGAGAGCTAATCCTTTAGCAAACTATACGGCCTTTACCTATTCGATTTCGATAGGGATTATAGTTTTATATCCAATAGCGAGCCTGTTTACTTCACCTTTAACAAAGTACAGCCCTCTCATACTCGATTTGCTGTGTGTGGCAGGTTTAGTTGGTTTTTGTTTCAATGTTTATTTCATTATCGAGGGGGCTAACTTCCGATCTCAGCTTGATGAAGTTACTTTTGTGCTACAAGGCCAAATCGCATTTGTATTATCCCTCTCTTCGGCTTTTGCTTTCCACACTTCTTTTTATATTACCGTGGTAAGAAATTTTCTATTCGCTGTGATTGCCGCGTTGTCATTGCACTACATTAGTGTCGATTTTTATGCAGATAACCGACTATCAATCGTGGAAGGTTTTTTTATGGGGACTATGATTGGTTGGGTTTTTTACGATGCTATGAGAGCTCGTTTTTATTTGAAGTCTACAGATGCAGATACTCGCCAGCATTTATACAATCAGCTTTCTAAACTTGTTTATCCTCATCAGCTAGAGCGGATAAAGTTGGGGGATCAACTGGAGAACACGATGCCTTTGAAAGAAGGTAAGGGCATTATCAACGTGTTTGATGTGCAAAAATCCAGTGATATTCGGCATGAGAAAACACAAGACTTTTTTATGGGCGTGTTTCAGTCTTTCCTGCAAATTTGTATGAAAGGGTACGAACATAATCCATTGCGTTCACAGGCGTTTCGCTTAAAGGAAACCGGTGACGGCTTCATCAGCGCTGTTGGCTACCCATTTCTTCCTGTGGACTCTCGGTCTTTGGCAGATAGCGCTGTATCAACAGCTTTGTTGATGTTTGAATCTTTTAACGTTGAGGTTGAGAAATTTAATTATTCTAGGGCCATTAAGGCGTCGATGGGGCTTGCCTATAATTCAGTGCAAGGTACTTTTCAAAGTGGTGGTATTCGTTCCTATGATTTGTTTGGTGAGGCGCTAATTCAGGCTTCAAAATATGAAGAATTAAGGAAGCAGCCGATTCTGTGGAAAATTTTCACTCGCCATGCGAGGGGCCTTGGCCTTGAAGATTTTCATGTGTTAATTGTTCAGGAGGTGATTTATAACTCTCTAAGTCCCTCATATCGAGATTTGTTTGTGGAGATAGACTTAAATGATCCGGAGCTTGTAGAAAACAACTTTCAGATGATGTACGACAACGATGCCAAGTTTATTTACTTTCATTTACTAGAGTAAGCTGAGGTTTATTCGTCTTCGGCTTTTAGCTCGACACTAGGTAAGCCGTCTTCGTCGATCGACGCCGAAATAAGGATAGGGCGACAGCAAACTTGGCAGTCTTCTATGTATTCTTGGTGGTTTATAGAGCAGTCTATTAGCAACTGAATTTCTTCACCGCAGTATGGGCAAAAAGAGTCTATTTGTTCTTGTAGCATCATCGGTAATGGTATTCCGTCAATAGCGGTTCTTTGGCAAAGTAAGCGTCTAGGTTGTCTATTACTAATTGTCCCATTGCTGTTCGGGTTTGTTCTGTTGCGCTGCCAATATGAGGCAGTAGTATTAGATTAGATTGAGCTAACAAGGCATCAGGAACCCTGGGTTCGTTTTCGTATACATCCAGCCCTGCGCCAGCAATCTGACCTTCAGATAACGCTCTAGCAAGTGCTGACTCGTCAACGCTAGAGCCTCTTCCCACGTTGATGAAATAGCCGTCAGGGCCTAGTTTGCGTAACACGGTTTCATTGATCAGATGTTTAGTTTCAGCTCCCCCCGGGAGCATGCACAGCAATATATCCGAGTTGCTGGCTAATTCATCAATGCTGCTTAGATAGCTATACGGTACCTTTTTTTCGTGTCGATTGTGATAAGCGATCTTAAGCCCCAAGGGCAGTGCCCGCTCGGCAATGGCTTCGCCAATCCGGCCAAGTCCGAGAATGCCGAGGGTCTTCCCTTGTAAGCCTTGCCCAAATTCAAAAGGTCCACTGATTTGCCAAGATTTACTTCGCACGTAAGCATCTGCGTTGATTATATTTCGCGTTATACCAAGAATGAGTGCGATGGCTATATCCGCCACCGCGTCGTTCAACACGTCCGGTGTGTTGCTTACTCTCACATTTAGGTCTGCCGCTTTATCGAAATCAACGCCATCTACGCCGACTCCAAAGCAGCCAATAAACTTTAGTGACTCTAAGTTATAGACTGCAGGATCACAGGACCATGATGCGCTGGCTACCGCGGAACAGCTATCCTTCAAAGTTTTTACGAGAGCTAGCTTTTCCTGTGGATTGAGAGTCCAGAGATGATGAGTGTTGTAAATCCCGTCAAGCTTGGCAACTGTTTCTGGATGAAATTGATTTGCTATTATTAAGTTTGGCAATTCGCTCATGGCTTTCTGATTTCAAAATTATGGTGAGTGATTAATAGTCGATAAGCATTAAGTGTAGTTGGGTCAAGCCTTGTGACGCAAGGCTAACATCATTGGATTGTATGATCTGAGTTGCCATTCGTTCACATTTTACGTAGATTGATGTCCTTCTATATTTGCTAAATGGTCCATTATTAGTCTATGAATTCTCAAGTCTCTGCATTCAAATTACTGCCTTCTGTTGACAAGCTACTGCAAAAAGAAGCCCTTGCGGACGTGATTGAAGTTCTGGGTCACGATGTTGTTAAAGTAAAAGTAAGAGCGGCTATTGACCAGTTGAGAAATGCTATTGCTGCTAACGATCTGAATGTCATAAAACAGTTAGAGTCGCCAAGCTTCATCGAATCTCTATGCGTGAAAATTGTTGATGATCTCAATCAAGAATCCGCATCAACCTTAGTGTCTGTTTTTAATTTAACAGGCACAGTCATACATACCAATTTAGGTAGAGCGAGAATGCCGGAAGAAGCGGTAGCGGCGATGTCAATTGCGGCTTCCCAGGCCACTAATCTAGAATTTGATTTGGAAACTGGTAAGCGCGGTGACCGCGACAGTCACTTAGAAAAATGCCTGTGCGAGATGACCGGTGCAGAGGCCGCGACGGTAGTGAATAACAATGCCGCTGCGGTGGTCATCGTGTTGAATAGTTTGGCCTTGCAAAAAGAGGTCTTGATTTCAAGAGGTGAACTCGTCGAAATCGGCGGCGCTTTTCGTATTCCCGATGTAATGAAAAGCGCTAGCTGCATTTTAAAAGAAGTGGGCACCACCAACCGGACTCATTTGCGGGATTTTTCGGATGCGATCACCGAATCCACCGGCCTGATGATGAAGGTGCATACCAGTAATTATGAAATTCGCGGCTTCACTAAGTCTGTCAGCGAGACTGAATTATGTGAGCTTTCACGTCAAACGAAGATACCCTTTGTATCTGACTTGGGTAGTGGCACCTTGGTAGATTTACGGCAGTATGGTTTGCCTTATGAGCCTACCGTAAAAGATACCCTAGATGCCGGAGCCGATTTAGTCATGTTTAGCGGTGATAAGCTCTTAGGAGGGCCTCAGGCAGGTATTATTGTGGGTAAAAGGGAGCTAGTGGAGAAGATTAAGCGAAACCCGCTTAAACGAGCCCTACGAATCGACAAGGTGACATTGGCTGGTTTGGTTGAGGTGATTAATCTTTACAAAGATCCTCGGCGTTTGAGTAAGCGCTTGCCAATCCTTAAGGATTTGACTAGACCGTTGAGTGATATTAATGCACTTGCCGAGCGTATATTGCCTCTATTTAACTCGATGCTTGAAGGGCAAGCAGCAGTCAGCGTTGAGGCGTGTAAGAGTCAAATTGGCAGTGGGGCACTACCGCTTGATTTGTTAGCGAGTCGGGCGATAGCTATCCGCCCAGTTGCTGATAGAGTGGGCAAAGATGCCTTTCTTACGGCTCTAAGTTTGCAATTTAGGCGACTACCTAAGCCGGTGGTAGGGCGTCTACATGACGGGGCGTTAATTTTTGATGTACGCTGCCTTTATGACGAAGAAGGGTTTGTAAAGCAGCTCAAAAACCTAAAAGCAGTCTAATTTAGGGGTTTACCTTTATTTGCTAAGCCCCATCGGAAAAACAAAAGCGATGCCACTGATGCGCCCAGCATAAGCAGTAAGAGTGGATACACGGTGCCGTTGTAAATAACTGCTACAAATTGTGCGGCCACCGCAGAGAACGCCATTTGTAGGAAGCCAGTGAGCCCCGAAGCGCTGCCGGCAAGTTTTGGAAACTCATTAATAGCCGCAGCTTGTGCGTTTGGTAATGTAATGCCGTTGCCGAATGTCGCTAAGGCTATTGGTAAAAATAGAGCTAAGGGTTGACTAAATCCTAGCAGCTGAAGCAGCAGTGCAAGACAAATACCGGTCACGCCTATCCCAGCGCCTATGGTAATCAAGCGGTCTAGTCCTAAAGATCTATTGAAGTGCCGCGCGACATAGTTGCCTGTCATAAACCCCGCAGGAATGATAATAAAGTAATATCCGTACTCGGTTGCGGGCCTTTTAAGTACCGAGACCATTATCTCCGGCGCAGCGGAGATAAAGCTGAAAAATACCACTGACACAAAGGTTACGCAAAATGCATAGCCGCAAAAAATCCTTGACTTAAACAGGCTAAAATAAGTCAAAATCATTGCTTTCACGCCTTCAAAGGGAACTGCCTCCTCCAGAGTTTCGGGTAATTGATAACTGAGAAAGGCGAGAATTAAGACGCACATGAGGGCTGTAACGACAAACACCGAATGAAAACCAAATCTCGCAATGAGCTCTCCTCCCAGTGCAGGGGACAGCATCGGCAGTACCACCATGACCATGACAAGAGTTGCAATTACTCTTGCTGCTTCATCAGCTCCGTAAACATCGCGTACGATAGCTCTGGCAAGGACGAGGCCAACAGCGCCGCCAAATGCTTGAATAAATCTTCCTACAATCAGCCATTCAATTGAATTTGCCAGCCAGCACGCAATTGAGCCAGCAATTGTAATGCTCAGTCCAAGTAGCATAATCGGGCGGCGGCCATATTTGTCAGACATGGGTCCAAAAAAAAGTGTGCCTATAGCTATCGCGAGCATTGAAAGGCTAAGAGTAAGCTGAGCTACTTCACTGCTAACGGTATAGGTTGATCGAATAATTGGAAGAGCGGGTAAAAGAATTTGCATCGACGAGGGGCCGAGAGCCGATACCGCCGCGAGAAGAATAATTAGTGGTTTTGACAAATGGTTTAGCTTTGACACTTTAGATTCCAGTTCTACTGCAGCGAATCCTAATCACAGGATGTGTTGGTGTTTGAGAGGTTGTAAACCCAGTTAGGCTCCATCGGTTTCGATTGAATTCTAACGCTCCAAGACGGCTTCACGGTTGCGCTGCAGATTTGAATCGTTTTGTGAACTGAGGATTACACTCGAGCCTAAAAGGGTCGAACGTTGCGCTTTACTTATGTCAAAGCCGAGGCCAAATGCCTGCGTATGAAATTGCCGAGTCATTTCTTGAGCATTCCGTCTGTTGTCTTGATTCTCTGAAGCGGTCGAAGTGTAACATGATAGCGGATTGCCTGATCTTGATTTCAAGCAAATAGACAAGAGTGGGGTAGATTTGATTTCTAGGATTAAGCCGGAATCTACTTCTCTGAATCGGGGAGACTTTACTAAAAAGGACTTTGTCAGGTCAGAAAATAATGATTCATCTGCAACAATTTTTACCGGTAAGCTTGTTTCTAATCTGCGCAAAATACTCGGGTCTTGCTGATAAGCAATTTCATACATTTTGACAGCTTCGTCTATGTTTGAGGCATCAAAAGCAGCTTCGGCGACTCTTGCTGTGACCCTTGCTCGCAAAAGCACCTCCTGTTGAGGCAGTAGCGCAAGAGCTTGCTGCCCTGCACTTAAGGTTGCTTGGGTGTTATTGTCCAGTGAACTGATTTCTGTTCGATAGGCGTGGTAATACCCCTTGTTTAATTGAAAAGCGCCATTGCTTAGGGCCTGATCTAATATATTTGACATGACGCCCGTGCCGATGAGCTTCACAATTTCTGGTTCTACCCATTCAGGTATATGCACATCTAGTGGTGCATAGGGGCGGAGCCGGTTCTGCAAAACATCTAGGTTAGCAAACAGCGCCGCTGCTCTGCGTTCAGCTCTCCAGGCAGCTAATTGTAACGAGAATGCAGTAATCAGGGAGTCGAACGATTCCCTCCAATTCAAAGTAGCGCGATTCTCCAGAAGTACCTGATACTCGGCCCTATTCGACATCATATTAACTAACGCGGCGTAGGAATCTTTTTGTGAATCATCAGCACTATAAGACCCGTTGCGGTCGGGTTGATTAAGGGCGGTTGCAGTTAACTTGATAGCGTCCTGAGAATATCCTGCCAATAGGAGGAAATTGGCACTGACCAGAAAATGCTCAGCTCTATTCATTGTGCTTACAATTGGCTCCTGCTGCTCCCGCCAAACCAACATTCGATCTAACGCGGTTCTTGCTTCATCGAAGCGGCCTTGGTTCATAGTTAGGTAAAGTTTGTAAATCCAAGGATCCGCGACACTCTCTGGGTTGAGATACCGGGTGGCTTTATCCAGATAGGCCTCGGCCTCATCTATCCGCAGTAAGCTTAATGAAACTTCAGCGGCATTGCTTAAATAGACGGTATCACTGCTCCCATTAGAATCATCTTCGCCGATAGCGCGCTCGCAAGCGGTCATCGATTCGATTGGTGCGAGGCTGGCAAGGTCTGCGGCGCAGAGCGTGTTCCAGGCTCTCGCTTTAGCGCGGTCACTTGTGTCGGACTCAAGTACCTTATTAGCGCTTGCCCTAGCGCCGTCAAAGTCTTTGAGTTTTATAAGAGGCCAGCCTTTAAAAGACTCTACGTCTTGGCCATATACGTCGCTAATGAGATCTAAATAAGCAAGTGACTTAAGTTGATCTCCCATTAATTGATGCACGTAAGACAGTTGGCTAAGAGTAAGATAGTGCCATTGATAGTCGCTAGAACTTAGGGCTTCAGCCAGTGAGGAAAACCCAGTCAATTCTTCTGCTTTATTTAAATGGTAAAGAGCCCTAGGCATGTTGCCTTCTATCGTAAAAAGTATCTCACTAAAGGCGAATTGTGCCGCTGCTAAGTCAGGTTTTTCTCGAACCCATTGCTGCGCCAATTCCCGCGCTTTTACGGTTTGTTTCAAACTTAGCGCATCACATATCTCCAGTGCACGACGCTCGCTAATATCAGTCATACCAAAGCACAGCGACTGTGGGATTCTTGGAATGGGAATACTACTTAAATCCGTCGATGAATCTTGCCCAAGGGTTAACTGGCCGCTGTAAAGCAAGGCCGTGCCCAGTAATGTGAGTCCTATTTTTTTATAACTCCATAAGCAAATCGATTTTTGAAACATTATCCCAAGGTGCCTCGGGCAAGCTGTTCCATTGGCTCTTGCATATTGTCTCGCAAAATTTTATTCATATCAGAAACCCCAGGTGCCAACTCGATGCGGTGTCCTAGGACTTTGGGTAACAGTAGCTCGATATCTTCAGCGCTGACGAAGCTGCGTCCTCGCAATGCAGCGCTTACCTGCAGAGCAGGCAACATAAGTACGATGCTACGGGTTGAATTCCCCTGCAGAACGCGCTCGTCAGTACGCAGGTTTCTGGACGTATCGACTAGCGCGGTTTTTACTGCGTCGCTAACAAAAACTGACTCTTCTATGATCTTGCGAGCCTCTAAAACATCGTGACGGCTGATGGTGATTTTATTGCCATCTTGTTTGCGTTGTTTTAACGTGTTTAAAACTTCCAACTCAGCATCGCGATCAATGTGGTCCATCGTTAGCTTAAACAAAAATCTGTCAAGTTGAGGCGTAGGCAGGGGGTAGGTGCCGACCAAATCTAAGGGATTCTGAGTCGCTATCACAAAAAACAAATCATCAAGAGGATAAGTGACATTGTCGACAGTCACTTGTTTTTCCCCCATCGCTTCAAGCATTGCCGACTGAACCTTTGGCGAGGTTCGGTTTATTTCGTCGGCGAGAACCACATGAGCAAAAAGAGGGCCGTGACGAAAGTGAAAGGCATTACTATTGCTGTCGAATATTGGAACCCCAGTTACATCCGATGGCAGAAGGTCTGGGGTAAATTGAATTCTTCGAAAAGCTGCAATCGGGCTTTCCTTATCGCTAGGCTCAACAACAATAGCTTCGCCTAAGGCTTTAGCTAGTGTCGTTTTTCCAGAGCCTGGAAAATCTTCCAATAAAACATGGCCATCCGCAATTAAGGCGATAATGGCCATCTCAATAACATCGTCTCGTCCCAAAACTTGGGCTTTAACCGCGCTGGACAGGCGATGCAGTGTTTGGGTAGCCCGCTCTAGTAAATTGATTTCACTCTTATAGCCAACCTCATCTTGTTCGGATTCATTTGAAGGGGTTTCTGTCAGGGAATCTGTACTCATTTTTATATCCGTTTTTTCTAACTCTAAAAAAAGTGAGGCTTCGTTACTTCGACCAAAGCCAGGTAAGCGGGTTAAGAAGCGCCCAAGTCCGGCGCCCGGCTGATACGCTTTGGCGCAACTCTAAAGCAATCGCAGACTTAAGGTGTTGCCATTGCTGTTTGCTAAGGTTTTTGGTCTCAGTGCTTCCTAGGGCAATCTCAAGGTGTTTGGCTGTGAGTACTTGCATGCTGGGGCTGGCAGAGCTTGCCCTTGTGGCAAATTGCTCGCGACTCTCTCCATAGTTCCGGTGAATGCCTACAGCTGACAGCAGGTCCAGAGCTGCTCTGTAGATGAGCCGATGCTGATTTTGTGGCTTGCTGTAAGACGGCGCCCACTGCCGATAGGTTTTCACTAGATATGAACTCAGCAGCATAACCGCCAGCAAGGTGTAAAGAGTGTTTAGCACGGTCTTAAAGTCGATTAGTGAATCTTGCCGCGTCTCAAGATAGTCATCAAAGGATGCTTCATCGCGGAGCATGTCGCCTAATAATTGCTGAAGCTCATTTTGCGGATCTGTAGTCATATCGACCAGAGTTTGCTGTGGTGCTGGGTCAACAATAACCCAGCCTATATCTTTGAAGTATATCTCTGGCCATGCATGGCCATTAATCGCTTGAATTAGAAGTGACGATCCGCCTCCGCGGTTTGTGGCAGGAACTGAATAGCCGATGCCTACGCGTGCAGGAATGCCTAAACTTCGGTAAAGATAAGTTGCAGCAAAAGAAAAATGCATGCAGTAGCCGGTCAGATCGCCAAATAGAAATGAGGCCGCTGGATCAGTTTCATAGGCATGGTCATTTTTAAGGCTGTAAATTCCATTTTCGTCTAGATAGGTTTTTATAGCCCAGGCTTTTGCATAGGGATCGTTGGTGAATTCAGGGCGTAAATTTGACGTCAGCTCGGTGGCGAGCTGACGATACCTAGGGTCGTCAGGAAGCTCGAGATACTGCTGCACTAAATCTTCTGACCAGTCGCTACGCCCAGTTTCTCGGCCTAATAAAAAATCGAAGTCATATTCTGGTGCTAATGAATAGGCATCATAAGTTCGCTTGAAACGCAGATCGTTTGGGTTCGGTGTGCTTTCATAGGCAATGGGGCTGCTTAATCCAAAAGGTGAGCGATGGGCGACTAAAGTGCCAACTGTTGTCCTTACCGGAGTCCTCTGGTCTCTGGCGTCGGGCAGTTGCTGAGTGTCTATCCGACCACTGGAAAAGTTCTTGATAAGATCAATGTCCATGTCAGCGCGGTTTGGAAAATCCAACATGGTACCGTTAAACTGAGAATAGGCTGATTCTCGAAAATAATAAGAACCATTAACCGGTTCATAGTCATCTCTAAAAACCACAACGGCGACCGGTGCTTGCTTGTCATCGGCGGTGTTCTCACTGTCACGAAATGGGTTTTGGTCCTGACCTGCGCCGCCGTTTTGACCGTTGCCGGTTAGTCCAAGATCATCTGTCATTTGCGGAGTTGGGAGGCCAAATAGTCTCACGTACCCAATTAATGAAAGGCAAAGCAATCCGAGCACGGCAAAATGATAGGGCAATCGGCGATAATGTTGCTCAACCATCAGCAGCGCTGAAAGAGACACTACGGCTAGGCAGCCGAAAGCGAGGAGAATAGTGGAGGGGTCAATGCCGCGAGTTAGTGCGAAATCTCCGATGAAAAAAGGCCTATGAATCATGCCATTGCGGTGGGCAGCCAAGGTGACTACAAATGCTCCAGCTACAAATAGAATTTCAATGACCGCGCCTACCGAGGTTCGATAGGCCAAGAGTCTTAAAGCGGCAGAAAGGGCGAAGGCTGCCGCAGACCATTTCACCGCTTCGGCGATGTTGAAGGCGACAACGGGGGAGAAGAACGCGGCTAGGGCGGGAGTATTGACTAAAAGCTGCGCAAGCAAGACACCGCTAAAAAATATTCCAATGCACAAAGCCAGGAGCGATGTTGTTCTTAGTCGATTCATGGGTTCTCGAGTTAGAAGCATGTCGCTGAGCAAACAGGCGACCAAGCAGCCCCCAAAGGCGGCCATAGACCCACTCAATACAGTCAGTGAAATGCTGACTATCCAGTAGCTAAAACCTATGATCAGGGCCCGTAAGCTGGTGGGGACAAGACCTTGAGCCGAGGATTGAACGTCATTATTCATGGTTTTACTCAAGTTAATCAAAAAAGTTGTTAATCTGGTAGTTCCTGTTATGTCCGTCGTAGGTTTTTATCAAAACTTTGACCGCTACGTCGATCAATAACTACCGCAGATTCTACCAATTGACCTAGATCGATTAATCTATGTCTCAATTCTTGCATACTTCCTGACGACTTTTTGAGCCTGTCCGGTTCAGTTTCCCGCCATAACAGTTGCTGCCACCATAAACTCTTAGCTTCGTCTCTGAATCCGTCAGTGGCCAGTACTAATGAGAACTGACCGGGAAACTGTGCAATTGTTTTCTTAAGTGCCTCATTCCAAGGCGCAGGTTCCGTGGCAGCAAATACAATACAGTGAGCCTTGCTTTGGCCTGCGGCTAATCGCAGAAAGTTATCTAGACCGTAGTTATACGGATTGCCTAGGGATCTAGATTTAGCTACAGCGTTTAGCGCAGACTCTACATTTGTGCAGGGAGTCTCGGTGCCATCTGCAGCGAATGCCCAATCATCGCCGAAGGCGTGAGATTCTATGGCGACTCGGGCAGCAGCAGCAGCGGCTTCATCATATTCACCGCTTAAGAGATAGGCTACTGTTCGTTTGCTGTGAAAAACGCTCTTTTCTGGAAGACGTACGTTTAGCTGGCGGTTTCTGGCATAAACTTTCCACATGATATCGCGCACCGAATCACCTGGCGCATAGGGACGAATCTCCATTCTATCGCCTTCCGGGTTTCCTGAAGGGTTAGGAATGCCGTCCTCAGCTGTAAGAGAGCGTAGAAGAGGTATTCTATTTGCTGCATCAATTTTAGGTAATGCTTTGGCTGTGATTGACTGGGTTTGTCGCCAGTTGTAGTGGCTAAAGCCTAGGACGTCAGATACGGAAAAAACTCGAGTTATAGATTCAGTTAGGAATCGCCTTTCGGGAATAATTTCTTCAACTTTTGTTCCGTCTCGTTCCCAGCGCAGCTGGGTTTTGATTTCATCGGGAGTTTCTATTTCCCAACTCAGTTTGACTAAGGGGAAAAACCCTAATGATGGTAGCGAGAATCCAGTTTCGTTTGGGTAGCCAGCTTCTATGTTAATTGCGCTTAGGTTGCTGCTGGCACCAGTCAGTATCTTTTGAATTCTACGTTGGATGATGATGCCGGTTATTATGGAGCAGAAAAGACAAAAAAGGACTATAGCGAGTGCGCAAATGGATAGCGCGAAAACCACTAAATCAAGAGAGCCATAGCCAAATACGCTCAGAGCGGAAGCTGTGACCAATAAAGTGATAGAGCCTTGTGCCGTGAGTGGGAATAGACTTGTAAAAAAATTAACAAGCTGGAAAATGCGTGAGTCCTTTCGAGACAGTGTGAACTTGAAACGCTGGGCCATAGTGAATTTAATTACTCTTCGAAGTCGGGATTGATTGTGATATTCGAGTTAACTGAATTTGCAATAAAACACTTGTCATGTGCTGCTTTATGAAGCTCGGCGAGCTCTATTTTGCTGGGGCTTCTAGCGCTGTCAAATGCCGTTTTTGGATTGAAAGTAATTTGAGTAATTGCCAGCTGCCCTGAACCATTTTTTGTCATAACTCCCTCTGCGTTATCCTTGTACGAATTTACAATTAAACCTTCGCTCCCAGCGATAGAAAGAAACCATAGCATATGGCAAGAAGAGAGCGATGCGACAAACGCTTCCTCGGGATCCACGTTTGCGGCATCAGACCAAGGCTCAGGCACAATAGTGGGTGACGAAGATGCGGCCACAGTCATTCCTCCGTCGAAGGTCCAGCTATGAGCGCGAGAGTATTTATTCTCCACAAAAGAATCTGTGTTGCAAGACCACTGAATCAGTGCGGTATAACGAGACATATCTCATTCTCCTTAACGATTGGCTCTGTTACTAACTAATTGCTCTACTACCGCTGGGTCTGCCAGAGTTGAAGTGTCTCCTAAGTTTTCTAATTCGTTCGCGGCTATTTTACGCAGGATGCGGCGCATTATTTTCCCCGACCTAGTTTTTGGCAGACCGGGGGCAAACTGAATGACCTCAGGCTTTGCGAAAGCGCCTATCTCTTTGGTCACGAAACGCTTTAAATCGACTTGTAATTCCAGCGAGTCCGCGATCCCGTTCATTAATGTGACATAGGCATAAATACCTTGGCCCTTTATTTCATGGGGATAGCCGACAACAGCGGCCTCGGCAACGTTCGGGTGTAATACCAAGGCGCTCTCTATTTCAGCTGTGCCTAGTCGGTGCCCTGAGACATTGATAACATCATCAACACGTCCGGTTACCCAGTAGTAGTTGTCATCATCTCGGCGGGCGCTATCTCCAGTGAAGTAATATCCAGGATAGGGTTTGAAGTAAGTGTCGAGACATCTCTGATGGTCCCCATAGACAGTTCTAATTTGGCTTGGCCAACTTTGACTTATCACTAAATTACCCGTCGCGGCACCCACTAGTTCATTCCCATCTGCATCCAAAAGCGCCGGTTTAACACCAAAAAAAGGAGTGGCCGCTGAACCTGGTTTCAGATCGGTAACACCGGGTAATGGTGAGATCATAATTGAGCCAGTTTCGGTCTGCCACCAAGTGTCGACTATTGGGCAGCGAGCATCACCTACGACATGATAATACCATTCCCAAGCTTCCGGGTTTATGGGCTCCCCAACCGAGCCTAGCAAGCGCAGAGACGCCCTCGAGGTTTGTGTGACGGGTTCGTCTCCGCTGGCCATTAGTGCTCTGATGGCGGTTGGTGCGGTATAAAAAATATTGACCTTGTGTTTGTCAATAACATCCCAGAAGCGAGATGCATTAGGGTAAGTAGGAACTCCTTCAAACATTAATGTGATTGCGCCATTAGCAAGTGGGCCGTAGACAATATACGAATGCCCGGTAACCCAGCCGACATCGGCGGTGCACCAATAAACGTCGCCGTCGTGATAATCAAATACATATTTGTGAGTGATACTTGCGCCTAATAAGTAGCCTGCTGTTGTATGCATGACTCCTTTAGGTTTGCCAGTGGAGCCTGACGTATAGAGAATAAAAAGTGGATCCTCAGCATCCATGAGCTCAGGTTCACACTCAATCGCCGCGGCCTCAGTTGACTTGTGATAGCACACGTCTCTATCGTCATTCCATAGAATCTCGCCATGAGTTCTTCGGACAACAAACACTGAGTGAACATCAGCGCAGTCCTCTAGCGCCTTGTCTACATTTGATTTAAGGGGCACGGTGCGGCCGCCCCGAACACCTTCGTCTGCGGTGATAATTGTTTGACAATCAGAATCCAGGATTCTGTCTTTCAGCGATTCTGGTGAGAATCCGCCGAATACTACGGAGTGGACAGCTCCTATTCGAGCACAGGCGAGCATCGCATAGGCGGCTTCAGGAATCATCGGCATATAGATACACACGCGGTCGCCTTTCTTAACACCTCTTGATTTCAAAGCATTTGAAAATTTACCTACTCGAATATAGAGTTCCTGGTAGCTTATGCTTTTGTCATCGGTAGGCTCATCACCCTCCCAGATAATGGCGGTTTGATTTGCGCGTTTCTCAAGGTGTCTGTCTATGCAATTAAAGGCTACGTTAAGCTTGCCTCCGGTGAACCAACGGGCGCTGGCTTTGCTAAAGTCGCTGTTCACTATTGTTTGCCAAGGCTGGTGCCAGTGAAGTAGCTCGGTGGCTTGTTCTGCCCAAAACTCCTCTGGCGACTCTATAGACCGCTTGTATAGCTTATCAAACGTGGCAGGGTTGAGATGGCTTCTTTTGGCGGTGGTAGGATCCACTGGATACACTTTGTCTTTTGACATTGTTGATTTTCTCCTAACCTAGATGAATGCTTGGCATGAGGCTCCACCACGCGCGTAGACGAGTACCGAACAAAAACGGTTGGGTGGTTGATTTAGCGTGATGTTGGTGCTCGATTTACCGAATACTGTACTGTAAACAGGCTAGCCGCGCCAGTCGATTCAGCCGACTAAATAGATGCTTTAGCTGTGGTAGCTGGGATGTTCACAAGCGGACGTGAATATTATCGATTAATCTGGTTTTGCCTAAGAATACTGCAGCTAAGATGGTAAGTTCGCAGTCTTTTTGAGAGGCGGGAAGAAGGCTGTTGGAATGACAGATCGAGAAGTAGTCAACGGTTAGTCCCAGCTGGTTTAGGCGATTTGTAGCACTTTTCTCTATAGCAATGAAATTACACAGTGGGATTTGTAACTGACCTGCAGCCCATTGCAGGGTGGCATAGAGTCCGGCGGCTAGATCTAATTGATTGCTATCTAGGTAGTTATTACGTGAGCTCTTTGCAAGACCGCTAGGTTCTCTTTCAGTTTCTATGCCCACCACCTTGACTGGTAAGCGCAGGTCGTCGACCAATTTATTGATCACCAGAAATTGCTGATAATCTTTTAGGCCAAAGTAACTTATCGTGGGCTGCACTATGTTGAGTAGTTTACAGACAATAGTCGCAACTCCATCAAAGTGCCCGGGCCGAGATTTACCACAGTAGTTTGCGCTAACGCCCGGTACATGAATTGTAGTTTCGCTATTAAGGTTGTCACCGTACATCTCGGCGATGGTAGGCAGAAAAAGGATGTCACAATCGGCGCTGTAGAGTTTTTCTTTGTCTGCTTCGAGAGTCCTTGGGTAATTCGCAAGATCTTCGTCTGGGCCAAATTGAGTCGGGTTCACAAAGATAGAGCAAACAACTATGTCACACTCTTTGACCGCTGCATCAACTAGCTTTAAATGGCCGGAGTGGAGGTTGCCCATGGTGGGTGTTAGGCCGATGCTTTTGTTGCCTTTTGCGCCCGACAGCAGTGCTTGGAGCTTCGCTTTAGAATTGACTATTTCCATTCTGCTATTAATTTTTCCTAGCGTTATTTTTCCGCTTAATGAAAGCAATGCTCTTCGGCAGGGAATGAGCCATTTTTAACGGCCTGGGCATATGCGTGTATTGCCCCGGGGATGCCGTTGGTGGACTCAATCAAAAAGTTTTTAACAAATTTTGGTGAGATAGGTGAGATCCCTAGTACGTCATGGAGCACCATGATTTGGCCGGTAGTATCCGGTCCAGCCCCTATGCCGATAACAGGAATATCGACCGAGTTAGTGAGTTCTTTTGCCAGTGACCTAGGTACGCATTCCAATAAAAGTAGATTGGCTCCGGCATCTTGTAGAAGGTGAGCCTCTTCGATTATCGCTTGTGCCTGTTCTGTGTCACGGCCTTGAACGTGAAAACCACCTATTCGGTTAACTGATTGCGGGGTTAGCCCCATGTGCGCGCACACAGGAATACCTCGTTCAGCAAGTAATTTAGTGGTGCTGGCGATCCATGCGCCGCCCTCAAGCTTAATAATATGCGCGCCGGCTCGCATTAACGATGCCGCATTTTCAAGGGTTTGGGTTTCAGAGGAGTAGCTCATAAACGGCATGTCGGCCATTAAGAGAGCGCCCTTATTGCCGCGCTTGACGCATTGCATGTGATAGATAATATCTTCCATTGTTACCGGTAGGGTGCTGTCATGACCTTGCAAGACCATGCCCAATGAATCGCCGACAAGAATAACTTCGACACCTTGATCACCAAGAATAGAAGAAAAGCCGGCGTCGTAAGCAGTAAGACAGGCGAATTTTTCACCATTTTCTTTTATCTTTTGTAATGTGGTCAACGTGACATTTCTAGCTTTGGATTGGGTGCTCATAAGGTGTGCTCTTCAATAATTCAATTTCAAGGGCTTGGCTTGGTGTGTAAGAAGCTTCCGAATTCCGGACTATAACAGCGACGGGCGAGGGTTGAAATATTGAGTGCCATTCGGTGCAGAGGAGATGTAGTCGACCAGTTGCTTGTAATCATCTTCATTACGAACTAAGTCAATCTCAGCGCTATTAACAATTAGCAGTGGAGATTGAGTGTAGTAGTGAAAAAACTCAGTATAAGCTCGGTTTAAATTTTCCAGATACTCCAGTTCAATCAGTTGCTCTGCTGCTATTGCTCGTCTTTGAATTCGGTTTAGCAGAACCTCTGTCGGAGCTTGCAGGTATATCACTAGATCAGGTTTTGGAGCATCAATAGTTAGATGATCAAAAACATTAAGATAAAGCTCATACTCATCGGTGTCTAAGTTTTGCTGAGCGAACAGTTGGTCTTTATCAATCAAGAAGTCCGCTACTCGCACTGGTTCGAAGAGGTCGTCTTGTCTCAGTTCTTGAATCTGCTGAGAGCGTTGAAAAAGGAAAAAAAGCTGTGTCGATAAAGCATGCTGCTTTGGGTTTTGGTAGAACCGCTCAAGAAAAGGGTTCTCTTCAGCTTTTTCCAGTAATAAATCGTAATTAAAGGTGTCTCCAAGTCGTTTTGCCAGACTTGTCTTACCGACACCGATAGGCCCCTCGACAGCAATGAAGCGCGGTAGAGTTTTAGAGAATTTGGATGACGGGTTCATCCCGCTTCTCCCTTACCTCGGCTTGGTTTGCGGCGTGCTCGTTTAGGCGTTTTAGCGGCGGACAAAACAAGTTCGCCGCGCTGCTCTTTGTCTGCTAACTGGAAGTCTGTCCACCATTGGCCCAGTCCACCAAGATCCTCGCCACTTTCTTCGCGTAGGAGGAGAAAATCATATGCGGCCCTGAATCTCGGGTGAGCGAAAGAGCTTTCTATGCTGCGCTTGTTGCGGCGCACGAGGCGCAGCTGTAGTTCCCAAATCTCCTTAGCTGCAATCGTAAATCGCTTTGGAACCGCAGTGAAGGGCAGCTGCTCTAATATAACGTCGTTTGCGGCATTTTGGTGGCGCTGATAATCAATGTCGCCGTTAGGAGACGCTGGTGCTAAGCGATTCTGGAGAACTGGCCATAATAGAGCAGCAAATAAAAATGCCGGGGTAACTGACTTCCCCAAGGCAAGTCTGGAATCTGTATTAACTAATGCTAAATCTAAAAGCCTTGAGGAATTGTCCGGGCCCTTGCGAATCGAGTTCATAGTAGGGGCGAATAAGTAATCCCCAACCCGACTTTGTCGTAACAGCTCAAATGTTTTTACCGCATTGCCACCGGTTAGGAGCTTGATGGTTTCGTCAAACAGGCGTGCAGAGGAGATGGACTCAAGAAGGTAAGCTAGCTTATCAATCGGCTCGGCAGTAGGCGCGTCAGTCGGCGCATTCGTCGGCGCGTCAGTGCACAGGCAACACGGTGCTGTCGGTGCTGTCGTCGGGAACGCAGTAGGTGCACCAGTCGGCTCGAACGAGGGCAAGGGAACGTGTGCGTACGGCGTGGGGGCGGATGTGA
>CAJWGN010000067.1 GCA_913031035.1 uncultured Gammaproteobacteria bacterium | reverse complement strand
GATTTTTTTCGGCACCGGCAAATATTTAGAACGCAACGACAATAATAGCAATGATCAGACTACACAATCCTTCTATGGTATCTGGGATAAGAATGTACGGAGCTATACAACCATGACATCGAGCTCATTATTAAGCCAGTCGATAACGAATCAGTTCACTCAATCGTTTGACACAGATAACAACGGATCCAACGATGAAGATTTTATGCTTCGTGATGTGTCTAACAATTTGATTAATTGGGATGATCATGATGGCTGGGTGCTGGATCTAAAGCCAGTCAAAATTGATAACGTTGCGAATAGACTTAACTTTGGTGAAAGACAGGTAAGTAACGCAACAGTACGCAACGGTAGAGTTCTCTTTAGCACATTGACTCCATCTGCAGGGGAGTGCGATTTTGGTGGAAGTAGTTTCCTAATGCAAGTGGACTTTAGAGATGGCAGTGCGCTGGAGTTTCCGGCTTTTGATTTCAACAGTGATGGTGAGTTTGATACTGATGATACTAATGCGTCAGGACGAGCTTCAAACGTGGGTGTTATGCCAAGTGTGAGTATTCTAGCGGATGGTCCCCAAGATGTTGCGTTTGGCAGTGGAGCCAGTGGTGATATTGAGGTGTTTAAGCTAAACGTAGGAAGCCAAGCCTACGGTAGACAGTCTTGGCGACAGTTGGAGTAGCGCAGGCAGGTTGATTGACGACTTTGGTTTTTTTAGCTAGAACAAGGAAGAAATTTTATGAACTTGATACGAACTACGCTGTTTTTGCTAGCAGTGTCATTCCCGGGACTTCTTGTGGCGCAACAAAATGAGGGCGTCGCAAGGGGTATTACTCAAGTAGGCACGATACAAGCGCGAAATGAAGTTGCGGGTTTCGTGGTGATTTCCGGGCGACGCTATGGCTATGATGAAGTGCTGTTATCGGTCTACCATGATGGTGAGACAATAAATCCGATCATATTAGATGAAGGTATCGTTGTTCGATATATGGTCAATAATGAGGGGGTGGTGACTCAAATCGAAGTGCTTGGACCCGATGACAAGATACGGGGATTTTGGGAGAGCTAATCACGTCACAATAAAGTTGATTTAAACGAACTGGTGCAGGCAGTGTTTGCTTGCTCAAAAAAATAGATGCCACGATAAATATGAAAAAATCACTTAATCAAATTCACGCTGGTAAGCTTCACAAGGTAGAAGGCTTTAGCTTAACAGAGATATTAATTGTATTGGCTATCATGGGTATTTTAGCCGCCGTTGCTTTTCCCACGTACACGGAGTCCCTTCGACGAGCCAACAGGGCCGAAGCGAAAAGTGAATTAGTGCAGGTGGCAGCGGAACAAGAGCGATTCTTTTCGAGCTATAACAGATACTCAACTGACGCCACTCCACTGATTACTCCTCCTGTTGCAGATCGAAGCAGGACAACAAAAAATGCCTGGTATGTCATATCTGTGGCTGCTTGCGCAGGCGCAGGCAACGCTATTACAAACTGCTTTATCGCAACAGCTACTGCTCAAAATCAACAGGCAGCCGATGGATGTACAACTTTCACTTTAACAAGCACTGGCCTTCGCGGCGCAACAGGATTAACTAGCGACGAGTGTTGGAAGTAATATCTCAGTTAGGCTGAATCAACATCGAATAGGTTTGCCATTGCTGTCTTCATGAACGCCATCTCCATCGGAATCCATCGTATACCTTGCCCTTGCAGTTCTATTTATTACCAGCTGCCTGGCTAGGTAACTCTTTTTGTTGAACGGGCAGTAAGTGAAATTACCATTTTGGAATTTAGTAAACCCCTGACTTGTTATCTGCAGATACTGCCGGTTTTGAAATGCTCGCCAATATATTCTTCCCTCAGCTTCTGGAAAGGTAAAATAGCGGATTAGTTTGTCATTTTGGTTTATGGTTCTGTCTGCGTTGGCGTCGGTAAAAGTAATGATACCCTGTTCCCAGGACCCTCCACATTTTATTCCATCTTGCGACTTGCAAAGAGTGACGATTCGACCATTAACTACTGCACTCACTTTTGCCACTTCTACCACCTGTTTGATTTTGGCTACGGTCATGTCTGATTTTCTAGTTTCAACAAGAGAGCTAAAACTAGGCAACCCAATCGCAAGCAATATCGATAGAATCAGCAGCGTTATTAATAGCTCGATTAGGGTAAAGGCCTTATCAGTTCCCATATTATTATCACCTTTCTTTAGCTGTTGGGAAACCTGTCGTTAGAACCAGAGTAGTTCAAAAGCCCACGATGACTAAAAAATCAATGAAATAACTGGGATTTGCCTTTCTGGCGTTAAGGTTATGTCCCTGCGGTGCGGCAAGAACTGGCGGGCTGCTGCTAGTATTTCGATTACTAAAAGGCGGCATCCTATCTCCAGAACTTATTGCTATAAGGTGGATATTAGCTATTAGAAGGTAAATGGAAGAGGGTACTAAATTAGGTGAATCAGTAGAAAAATTTTGTCTGATTTATTTTCTCAATCCCACAATAAGCCGCAGAGATAAAATCTCTAGGTATCAACCTATTCAACAACGGCTTGGTTGTAGGATGCACTCATCACAAGTTGCTCGTATAAGAAGGTTCTCTTGATACAGAGTGTTCTTATTGTAAGTTGCGCTATCGCAGGGGACTTGCTTAACCGGCGCTCCAGCACATTGCGCCCCACGATACTGGGCCATTATTGTCAGCGCTGGTGATAACTTATTTAGGAATGCGGTTGTTGCTAAACCGCTCTGGAGCAGTATAAAGCGCCAGGTGTGGAATATCAGATTTTCTGGCAAAGCAGGATCGAGTGAATCGGCGCCTCACATTCACCCGCCAGAGTAAGCGTTGCTTAACTTTAGTCTAGTCCAAGTTTTTTTAGTCGGTACCGAAGCGATCTGAACGACATGCCTAATTTTTTCGCCGCTGCAGTTTTGTTCCAGCGCGTTTCTATAAGCGCTTTTTCAATTGCCTTTATTTCGATAGATTCGAGATGTTTTTCTAGTGAAAAATCCGCGTCTAATTCAACGTTAGAATTCGCCGTGACTGCTGGTGCAACTTCTGCTTGGGTTTCAGTCGAGATAAAAGATGCACTTGTTGCAAGAATAAACTCCAAGTTCGACTCTAGAATAATATCCTCTTCACAAAGTGTTGCAGCACGCTGAAGTATATTCTCAAATTCTCGAACATTGCCGGGAAAGCTGTAGTTGTGAAGTGCTGCCAGTGCGCCGTTGCTAAGCTCGCAAACAGGGGCGTCATTTTCACGGGCAATTTTGTTGAGAATCGCTAGACCAAGTTCGGGGATGTCTTGTTGGCGATCGCGCAAAGGCGGCACAGCCAGTTCAATTACATTGATTCGAAAATAGAGATCTTGTCTGAGTCTGCCCTGTTCGACTTCAATAATCAGATTTTTATGTGTGGCGCTTAGAAGCCTAACATCGATGGGTAACTCGTTTTGTGCTCCTACAGGTCTTATTGATTTCTCTTGAATAACTCTTAAAAGCTTCACTTGAGTATGAAGAGGAAGGTCCGCGACTTCGTCGAGAAACAATGTGCCTTTTTGAGCTGCTTGAAACAATCCTTGCTTGTTTTGTTCGGCGCCGGTAAAGCTTCCTTTCATGTGCCCAAACAATTCACTTTCCATTAACTCCTGTGGGATTGCTCCGCAGTTAACTGCGATAAACGGCGCGGCACTGCGCGCGCTATTGTCATGTATTGCCCTTGCTGCTAATTCTTTTCCGCTGCCCGATTCGCCGCTGATGAAAATAGGTGCCTGACTTCGCGACAGTTTGGAAATTTTTTCTCGTAGTTTGTTGATCTGAGGAGATTGCCCAGTAATAGAGGGCCCAGAATTATGCTCGACCTCACCATTAAGGCGGACTGTAGAATTGTCTTTTTGAGAGAGGCTCAATGCTGAGGTTACCAAGTTCCTCAGCTTTTTCAGGTCAACTGGTTTAGAGACGAAATCGAATGCGCCGGCCTTTAAGGCCTTAATCGCTGTTTCGGTGTTGCCATGTGCGGTGATCATAGCGACAGGTATTTGAGAGTAGTTTTTTGATATATGCTCAACGAGTTCGATCCCATCGCCATCAGTGAGCTTCATGTCAGTTAAACAAAGGTTAAACTTTTCGGTAGCCAAAAGACGTTTAGCACCTGCTACATCTTTGGCACTTGCGGTTTGCAGTGACATCCGTCCCAAAGTGATTTCTAAAAGTTCTCGAATATCGGGTTCGTCGTCGACAATGAGTATGCGGTCAGTCATTAGATTTAAGGTCTACTTTTAACTCAAGCAACATTGCGCTCGGGGTGGCTGAAATAGATGCTGAAGCAACTCTTACCTGCTTTGGTTTTACTAAAGCTCAGTCGTGATTGATTAGCTTCGCACAGTTCCTTTGAGATATAAAGTCCGAGTCCTGTGCCTCTGGGCTCAGTAGTGTAGAAAGGTTCGAATAACAAGTCATGGTCAGTATCATTTATTCCTATGCCATCATCAATTACGTGAATATAAGGCTGCTTGTATCTGTCTTTATTATCCAGCCCAGCGATAATCTTAAGAGTTGCTCGACCGTTATTTTTCTTACTATAGCGAAGGCCATTATCAAATAAATTGTTTAGGACCTGCTCTAGCTGACCGGCGATGACATGAACTTGGATGCCTGGCTCTTGGATATCCAGCTCTATTTTATCCCAATGCTCATGTGTGGTTTTGTAGTTCTCAATGAAACCTTCTAGCCAGCTTTTTAAAATTATTTTTTGGGCGGATGTTTCTACATGTCGCGAAACATTAAGTATATCTTCAATGATCATATTGATGCGGTCACAGTGATCCAGAATAATTTCAACCATTCGTTTGTCATCTGACGAAGTTGTATCAGATTCTTTGAGCAGTTGGCTGGCGTGACTGATGGCGCCAAGTGGGTTCCTTACCTCGTGTGCAATGCTAGCTGTAAGTCGGCCCAGTGATGCTAGTTTCATTTGCATCATTCGTTGGATGATCATTCGATTATCCTCAAGAAAAATGAGAACTTTAGATTCAGATTCTGGCTGCAGAAAAGCAAAGGTTAGCTGGACTTGCTGGTCGCTATTGGGAATCCTAATTGGCTCAGGCTGGCGTTTTGGACTTATCCTCCAGCGTTCAAGCAGCACCTCCAGTGTGTTAGGAAGTTTAAGTTTGCTGTCTATGACCTGATCAGGTCTGTCTAAGTTAGGTCCATCTGCATCGTCTACATCAGCTCCAACTATGGCCAGGTTATCTGAAATAGGCTCCAAAAAGCTTTTCGCTGCACTATTCGCACTGAGTATTTCATAGTCATGGTTGACCACCACAACGCCAGTTTCCATTCTTTGGATAATTTCATTATTTAATCTTTCCAAATCTGCAATGCTCTTGGCTTGCTGGTCGCCAATAAGGGCGGCTTTATAGATTCGATCGGTGACAGTCTGAACGTATAATGATGTCGCGAAAAGCATGGCGCCGAGTATGCCCGTTTGAACTAAGTGAGTCGGCCCTCTTTCAATAGAGAGGGTGAGGTAAAGTTCACCATACATAATGGAAAGAACAGCAACGGCGGCCAAGAAAGTGCTAACACGGCCTCGAATTAATATACTCCCTGAGGCGACTGTGACAATTAAAAGCAATCCGAGTCCACTGCTGATTCCACCGCAGCTATAAATAATGAGGGCAGTGGCCAGGATATCGAAAATCAGTGTCCCAGTAAGGAAATGCTGTGGATTGATCACCTTGGTCGCAGCAGTAAACACTGAGATTACGACGACCCCGAAGGCTATATAAGCAGTGCTAACTTGAAGAAATAGTGTTCCGTTAACTTCGCCAAGTACCGTCTTCTCAGAACTGATAAGGTAGGTAGCTAATAATATCAGCGGTATTACTATTCGATAGATATTATAGACAATTGAGACATTGTCTATTTGACCAGTATACTGCGTTGCTCGTTTTACCATCATTTTCGGCTTTGTGGTCTGGGGAATCTCCCCTTTGATGAATTTATCGTACAATAAACATTTTTCTGGTGGCTAAGGATACCAATAAAGGGACCTAAATGGCGCGACAATTAAAAGCAGTATTAGCTCAGTTGAACCTCGTGGTGGGTGATATTGAAGGCAACACTCAAAAAGTAATCGATACAGCAAAAGTGGCTGTTAGCGAGCATGGGGCGGATTTAGTCGCTTTTCCAGAACTTACATTGACCGGTTATCCGCCAGAAGATTTGCTGCTGAGGCCGAGCTTAGGTTTGAGAATCGAAAAGGCTATCCAGCGATTGCTGGAGGCCGATCTTCCCATCTTCTGTGTCGTTGGCTTTCCTGAAAAACAGGAAGGGGCTCTCTTTAATAGCCTAGCGGTTATCCGTGGCGGCGAGGTTGTTGCAAAATACAGAAAGCAATGCCTTCCTAACTACCAAGTTTTTGATGAGCGGCGGTATTTTGATCATGGTGACTCTGTCTGCGTTGTTGATATTTGCGGTATACCTACAGCGTTCACTATTTGTGAGGATATTTGGGAGCAGGGACCGGTTCTGCAAGCCAGGGATGCCGGCGCTAGGCTTATGTTTAATATAAATGCATCGCCTTTTCATATGGGTAAACAACAGCTACGGGAAAAAGTTCTCGCGACGCGTTGTAAGCAAGGAGGGTTCCCAATAATTTCGACTAATCTCATTGGCGGTCAGGATGAATTGGTGTTCGACGGCAGATCAATGGCACTGGACGGCAACGGCGAACTACGCTTTCTCGCACCAGCTTTTAAAGAAGGTATTTATCCGATTTCGCTCGAGATTGAAGGTGAGGTCGGTCCTGGCAAATTAGTGGTCAAAATTCCGTTGCAGGAGATTTCACCATTGCTTAGCAGTGAAGACGAAGTCTACGAGTCTTTGGTGTTAGGGGTGAGAGACTACGTCAATAAGAATAAATTCAAGGGTATTGTACTTGGTCTATCTGGAGGCATTGATTCGGCTTTGACTCTAGCCATAGCCGTAGATGCTCTGGGCTGCGATCGAGTTAAAGCTGTGATGATGCCATTTGAGTATACATCGGACCTTTCGATATCGGCGGCTTCAATTCAGGCAAAAAAGCAGGGTGTCGAGTACAGTGAAATATCAATATCAGCAGTTTATTCCGAGTTTATTGATTCTCTGAGCGGTGAATTTAAGGATATGGATAGAGATGTTAGTGAGCAAAACCTTCAGGCTCGCTGCCGTGCTGTCCTTCTAATGGCCATTTCTAACAAGAAAGGGTTGCTTGTCCTGACTACGGGTAATAAAAGTGAAATTGCGGTGGGTTACTCCACGCTCTACGGTGATATGGCTGGCGGCTTCGATGTCCTTAAGGATGTCTCTAAAACCTTGGTCTATCGTCTTGCCAACTACAGGAATGGAGATTATGGCGATAGCTTCGATGAGATAATTCCGCAAATTGTTATAGATCGGCCACCTTCGGCGGAGCTTGCCCCAGACCAAAAGGATCAAGACAGCCTGCCACCTTATGACGTACTTGACCAGGTACTGGCATATTACGTAGAGGAAGATCTTAGTGCCCAAGCCATTGTTGCAAAGGGGTTTGAATCTGCCATGGTTCACCGAGTGTTGAGGCTAGTAGATATCAATGAATATAAGCGCAGGCAGAGCCCGGTTGGGGTTCGTCTAACCCAAAAAGGCTTTGGGCGCGACCGTCGCTATCCTATTACTAACGCATGGCAAATAGGAGAGTAGAGTTCAATTCTAGAGTCTATGACTCCTACAGTGCCTCGTCGCAACGCATTTACTGTCTTGACTACGGCCGAGTGCGGTTTGGATGGTTTGAGGCTTCAAAACTCCTGCCAGTGCCGCGGGACGGAAAGGCTCAACGACGAAATAGCTAACCGACATAACAGGGTCTAAAGCGTATACCGAATGAAACCAGCCAGTCGGTTGAATTCGCATTTCACCGGGAAGTCATATCGCCTCTATGGTTTTTGCCTGAGCATAATTTGGAATTGTCTCTTCAGAGGGTTCTACAATATCGACCCAACACGGTTGGGCGAGATTGTAGGCTTTCTTTGGGTAAAGGTACTCCAATTGATAGGGTGAATAAATGCGGAGCTTTTTCTTACCAAATACCTGACCTAAAAAACCTGAACCTTCATTTCTATGCATGTTGGTTATGGGGTGCTCCGAAGAGGCAGAGGCGGTCCAAAGTTGTGAGGCGTCGACAACATTGAAATCATTCAGAAATGCTGGCGCTGGTGGTACCTGGAAGCGCTCATGAATTGAGCGAAGGCACTGCTGCTTTGGGATGCTGAGACTATTAAATCTTTGAAAGAGGTGGTGATAATTCGCTTTTCTCACGGTATTTCTCAATCAGGTTGAACATGCTGTCTTGGACGATATCGAGCGCATCGTCTGCACTGCCTGTCGCAATCTGGGCTATGGGGCAGGCTTTCGACTAAATGCTTGCAAGAAACCTGCCTAGTGAGGCCGAATTATTCAGAGCAAAGCGCCTTCGATATAAAAGGCTAGGAAGTGAATGGCTTGCTGTTCTAATATTTCTCTGCCCGGCATTACGTCCGCTAATGATGGCTTTGAATTACTGCGTACAGTGCATGGAAACGCATCAAGTCGTATTTGGTTGACACATTGTTAGAATTTATTTTAATTTTATGAGAGTTTTATGAGGCTTTCGCTGAAGTGATGCTGAAATTGAACAAGATGCCCAGACAGCGACAATTTTCCGAGCTAACGGAAGGCATCTAGCCTTCCGAGCTATAAGAGGATATTAAGCCAGGTAAATTAACCTTTTGTGACCGGGGTTCTAGCTGAACAGACCAAAAGTAAGGATATCAAACCATGATCGCTTTTGATTTCTTGGGGCAAGCTGCGTGTTAATTATCTCTTCACTGCCGGAATTTCGTGGGCGCTGGGTCGGGGCCAGTGGTGGGTTACCTCGGTTATCGCCAAGAAGCCCGAACGATACTGTGTACAGCAAAGAGGGATTGGTAATTTCTGTGCGGATTATAAAGTCGCCACCATTATCGATTGAGGCATGCTCGGGGTAATTTTCTTTGAGCAACGAAAGCGACGTGTCCGCGAGCCCATTCAGGCCTAAGCGTAAGTAGCACTCGACCATAATAGCGACTCCATCTGCGACCGCAGGGGTTTCTTGGAAATTTTCAACCACATACTGTCCGCGTCGAAGGGCCGCAATGTAAGCGCTGCGTTCTATATAATAGTTTGCCACGTGGATTTCATATGCGGCTAGGTTGTTGCGCAGATAAACCATTCTAGCCCGAGCGTCAGCAGCATAAGGACTGTCTGGGTAGAGGGCTAACAGCTGGGAAAAATCAGCAAATGACTCCTCGGCGCGGCCAGGGTCTCGCTTAGTCTGATCCACCGGTAAGAATCTATTGATAAAACCGCCGTCCTCAGTAAATGACGCTAAGCCTTTCATGTAAAAAGCGTAGTCCACATTGTCATTCTCAGGATGCAGTCGAATGAACCTGTCGGCTGCGGCTCGAGACGCTTCTAGGTCATTGTTACGATAATAGGCGTAGACCACTTCGATTTGAGCCTGGTCGGCAAATCGCCCAAAAGGGAATCTTGATTCCAGTGCTTGATAGGTTTCTATAGAACCACGGAAATTTTGGCTGTTTAGCTGATCTAAAGCACGTTGATAAAATTGCTCCTCAGTTGACAAGTTGGCGAATTTATCTTCATCTTCATCGCCGCCAAATAAGCCGCAGCCGGTTAAAAGTATGGCAATTAGCGCCAAGCTTAGCGATTTAGTTAACTGTATGTTCACAAAAAATCCTTCGGTTATTCTTCATATAATCAAGCAAGCGCTATTTAACCACAGCCTTGAGATCAAGCCCATACTAAGATCTGGCTAATGCTTTACTCCTCTCAAAGGTCGCAATCAAGTATCATGTGGGTATGACAACACAAATAGAACTTAGTGCCGAAGTACCAGAATCCCTTGCGGGCAGCCGACTAGACCAGATTGCAGCGCAATTGTTTCCCGATTATTCCCGATCCAGACTGCAGAGTTGGATCAAAGAGGGGCTATTGAAAGTGAACGGCAAGCAGCTCAGACCGCGAGATCGCTTAAACGAGGGAGATTGTCTTGAGATAAACGCTCAACTGGAAGCTCTCGAGGATTGGGTGGCGGAGGAGTTGGATCTAGATATCGTTTTTGAAGATGAACATATGTTGGTGGTGAATAAAGCTGCCGGTGTGGTTGTTCATCCTGCTGCGGGGAATCGCGCGGGAACGCTCTTAAATGGACTTCTTCATCGCTACCCAGAGCTGGAAGAAGTTCCTAGGGCAGGCATCGTTCATCGATTGGACAAAGACACCACAGGATTGCTGATGGTGGCAAAGAACTTAATCAGTCACGGTAAACTGGTTGATTTGCTTCAAAAAAGAGAGATTTCTAGGGAATATCAGGCAGTAGTCAAAGGAAGCCTAACAGGAGGTGGCACGGTTAATAAGCCGCTGGGTCGCCATCCAATAAATCGCAAAAAGCGTGCGGTTGTTAACGAGGGACAAGAAGCGGTAACTCACTACAAGTTAGCTGAGCGGTTTCGATCCCATACATTGGTCGATGTAAAATTGGAAACAGGCCGAACTCACCAGATTCGTGTTCACATGGCATCGATCAACTGTGCTCTTCTTGGGGACCCTATGTATGGTGGCCGTCTCCAAATTCCGGGTGCTTCCCATGAAAATCTGATTGCGATGCTGCGGAGCTTTCGAAGGCAGGCACTTCATGCAGCCAAACTAGGTCTTATCCACCCTATTACTGGTGAGGAAATATCTTGGCAGGCTCCATTGCCAGAAGACATGGAGGATTTGCTAACAGCACTGCGTCTGGATAAGCACGCGGCTTCATGAGGCAAATTCCCGATGCTCGTATCATCTTAGCGAATTGGGATGTGGCGCCTAACGTAATGGCGTTTACAACGACCCGGGTAAGCGGGCGTAGTTTGCCGCCTTACAATAGCTTTAATCTCGCTCACCATGTGGGCGATGACGCAAAAACCGTAGCTGCAAATCGGCAGGAATTAAGCGACTGGTTTGATGCTGATGTAAGTTTTCAATGGTTAAATCAAGTGCATGGAACAAACGTTTGCAGAATTGACGCGGCGGCAAAGCCTTTTGACGCCGATGCCTTGGTGACTGCCCGCAAGGGCCTTGCTTGCTGTGTTCTAACGGCGGATTGTTTGCCCGTATTTATCGCCGCAAAAGATGGCTCTGAAATAGGAATTGCTCATGCAGGCTGGCGCGGTTTGCTGGACGGCGTGATCGAAAACACCTTACGAAATATGAAAACGCCAGCAAAGGATGTCGCAGCCTATCTAGGGCCTGCTATAGGACCTTGTCATTTTGAAGTGGGCCCTGATGTTATGAACCGGTTTAAAGATGCTGCCGATTCGCATGCTGCTGAAAAATACTTCAGCCCTACCCTTGAGTCAGGCAAATACATGGCGGATTTATTTGGGTTAGCTAGGTTCAGGTTGAGTGCACTTGGGGTTGAAGTTATATCTTCAGACATCTGTACTGTTTGCGAATCTGAGACGCTTTATAGTTATCGGCACAGTCCCGTGACCGGCAGAATGGCCAATGTTATTCTGATTAAGCCCTAATCATTTTCACGCTGTTAAGGCCCCACGCTTTTGCAGTTGATGACCCTTGTTGGGATAGACGTTCACCAGTGGGTGTTTACCAATCGGTCATAATTGATCGATATCAATATTCTCTGATTTTCGAAAAACCTGTAGTTATAACTCTCGGTTGCTATTGAAATCATCTCATCTAGGCCTTATTTAGTTGAGCAGAAGAGGATTTTGGTCACTAGCATATTTGACTGTAGATGAGTGTGAGGCTTACTGAAATGAACATTGAAAAACTTACAAGCAAGTTACAATCGGCTTTTTCCGATGCCCAGTCCATCGCTATAGGAAAAGACAGCAATGTCATTGAGCCAGTCCATTTGGTTCTGGCGCTGCTAGATCAGAAGGGCGGATCGGTTAGGCCGTTGTTATCTCAGACTGGCTTTAATGTTAGTGACTTGCGCGCCAAACTCGAAAAATTAGTTGATAGCTTACCTAAAATAGGAACGTCTGATGGCGGTATAACAGTATCTCAAGAATTAGGAAAACTGCTTAATCAGGCAGACAAGAATTCTCAACAAAGTGGCGATAGTTTTATTTCCAGTGAGACTATCGTTTTGATTGCTATGGATGATAAATCTGCACTAGGTAAATTAATGACCTCTTATGGTGTTTCTGCGCAGGCACTGGAAAACGCGATTAGTAATCTACGGGGAGGCGAGAACGCCAGTGATCCGGGTGCCGAAGATTCGTGGCAATCCCTTTCGAAATACTGTGTTGATCTCACTGAGCTTGCAGTAAATAGTAAACTTGACCCTGTGATAGGTCGTGATAGTGAGATACGACGGACAATTCAGGTTTTGCAGAGACGAACAAAAAATAATCCTGTGCTTATCGGTGAGCCGGGGGTAGGTAAGACGGCCATCATTGAGGGACTTGCTCAGCGAATTGTTAATGGCGAAGTACCTGAAGGCTTAAAGGGTAAAAAAGTATTATCACTTGATATGGGCTCACTTATCGCTGGGGCAAAGTTCCGTGGTGAATTTGAAGAGCGTCTCAAGTCTGTACTCAACGAATTGTCGAAACAGGACGGTTCGGTTATTTTGTTTATCGATGAGCTGCATACGATGGTGGGTGCTGGAAAGGCCGAAGGCGCGATGGATGCGGGTAATATGTTGAAGCCCGCGCTGGCCCGAGGAGAACTTCACTGTGTTGGCGCAACTACCTTGGACGAATATCGTCAGCACATAGAGAAGGATGCCGCGTTAGAGCGGCGCTTTCAAAAGGTGTTGGTTGAAGAGCCTAGCGAAGAAGACACCATCGCTATTCTTCGAGGCCTTAAAGAGCGGTATGAAGTTCATCATGGAGTGGATATTTCGGACTCCGCTATCATCGCAGCAGCCAAGCTTTCTCAGCGTTATATTACTGATCGTCAGTTGCCAGACAAGGCGATAGATTTAATTGACGAAGCCGCCAGTTTGATTCGTATGGAAATAGATTCCAAGCCGGAAGAAATGGACATACTTGAGCGCCGACTAATTCAGCTGAAAATCGAGCGCGAGGCGCTTAAAAAAGAAAGTGATGCAGCTTCATTGAAGCGTAAAGAAAAGCTTGTGGATGATATCGATGAGCTTGAAAAAGAATTTTCTGACCTAGAAGAAATTTGGAAGGCTGAAAAAGTTTCGCTGCAAGGTGCCCAAACGATTCGGAGTAACCTTGAAAAAGCGCGTAATGATATGGAATTGGCCAGCAGAGCGGGTGACTTAGCTCGAATGTCTGAGATTCAGTACGGCATTATTCCAGGGCTGGAGTCAGAGCTAGAGCAGGCGGCTAAGGCTGAGGCAGCAGAGAAAAAGCTGCTACGAAATAGGGTGACCGAAGAAGAGATAGCTGATGTTGTCTCGCGCTCTACTGGCATTCCGGTCAGTAAAATGTTGGCTGGTGATAAACTTAAATTGCTGGCAATGGAAGAGTCTCTTCACAAAAGGGTCATCGGTCAAAACGAGGCTATCAACGCTGTTTCCAATGCGGTGCGAAGGTCTCGGTCCGGCTTGTCAGATCCAAATCGGCCTAATGGTTCTTTCTTGTTTCTTGGGCCAACCGGAGTGGGTAAGACAGAGCTGTGCAAGGCATTAGCTGAATTCCTTTTCGACACCGATGAAGCGATGGTTCGTATTGATATGTCAGAATTTATGGAACAGCACTCGGTGGCAAGGCTTATTGGGGCGCCTCCAGGTTATGTAGGCTATGAGCAAGGTGGGTATTTAACGGAAGCTGTTCGGCGCCGACCCTATACGGTTCTATTGTTGGATGAGGTCGAAAAGGCTCACCCAGATGTGTTCAACATACTTTTACAGGTAATGGATGATGGCCGCCTAACTGATAGTCACGGGCGGACGGTGGACTTTAGAAACACTGTTATCGTCATGACCTCGAACCTTGGTTCTGATCGAATTCAGGAGATGATGATTGAGAAGAATTTTGCCAGCACTGACTATGAGGACGTGAAGAAGGCGGTTTTAAATTCAGTCGTTAAGCATTTCTCCCCTGAGTTTGTGAACAGAATTGACGAGTCTGTTGTCTTTCATCCGTTGCAAAAAAATCAAATCCGAGGCATCGCTGAAATCCAGATTAGGCTGCTTAATGGTCGATTACTCAATAACGACCTTTCGTTGCAGGTAAGCACCGAAGTGTTGGACCGTATCGCCGAAATTGGTTACGACCCAGTGTATGGGGCGAGGCCTTTAAAGCGCGCCATCCAGAACTGGATAGAGAACCCCTTGGCGCAGCAGGTATTGCAGGGCGATTATGTGGCGGGAGATGTGATCGCAATCGACATCAATATTGGGGGAGAGTTCGAGTTTAAGAAGCTTAGCCGAGAGATTAGCCCAGAGGTGGTCTAGAAAAAAGTTAATTCTGTCTGAGCCTTGCCACTATCAGGTCGTATAGCGGGTATCTTTGCCCGCTTTGCTTGACTTTCCTATGTTTGCTGCCAAAATTGTGTCCACAAGCGGTGTGTCTCAGCCAATCCTGTCTCGCACCGCGCTAGTCTGATTCTCCATGACCTGGAATGACAACAGACTGCTTCTCTAAGGTGTCGACAATATCCACCTTAGGCCCCTATCACGTTATCGCGCACGGGGCCGACAAAAAGCTGAATAGCATGGTTTTCATGTATTCGTTTTTTTGATGAAAATTAACCTAAATAAGAATAAATAGCTGCAGTTGCCTCCTAGGCGCCTTGTGCTATTTGTCTATTTATAAACATACGTAACTATTCGGCAAGCTTAGGTTTGTCATAAATGTATTTTTAATACAGAGGCTAGACAAGTGGATCAATTATCTGGTGGTGAAATGCTACTTCGTGCGTTACACGATGAAGGCGTTGAAATCATATTCGGCTACCCCGGTGGAGCCGTTTTGCACATATACGATGCAATTTTTAACCAGGATAAGGTCGAGCATATTCTAGTTCGTCATGAGCAAGCAGCAACTCATGCTGCAGACGGCTATGCACGCTCGACCGGAAAGCCCGGTGTGGTGCTAGTCACATCAGGGCCTGGCGCAACTAATGCAATTACAGGAATCGCAACCGCCTATATGGATTCAATTCCACTGGTGGTTATCTCCGGGCAGGTTGAAAGCCGTCTAATAGGTACAGATGGATTCCAAGAGACTGACATGATGGGTATTTCTCGGCCGATCGTAAAGCATAGCTATATGGTGTCGGACCCGTCACAAATTCCAATGCTAGTGAAAAAGGCGTTCCATTTGGCGACTACCGGTCGCCCTGGCCCGGTGGTTATTGATATTCCGAAGGACATGACCGACCCCAAAAATAAGTTTCCCTACGAATACCCAAAAAGCGTGAAGATGCGCTCATACTCTGTGCCCGGCAAGGGCCATACCGGTCAGATCAAAAAGGCCGTCGAGGCTCTGAAGAGCGCGAAGCGGCCAATGATCTACGCTGGGGGCGGGGTTATTCAAGGTGAAGGGTCAGATTTATTAACGTCTTTGGGTAAGAAACTGGGCTATCCGGTAACGAATACTCTTATGGGGCTAGGAGCCTATCCTTGCACCGACACTCAGTTTTTAGGAATGCTGGGGATGCATGGCACCTATGAGGCGAACATGGCGATGCATTATTGCGACGTCTTGCTTTGCGTAGGTGCGAGATTCGATGATCGCGTAACCAATTCGGACACTTCCAAGTTTTGTCCCGATGCTACAATTTTACATGTTGATATCGATCCTGCGGCAATTTCAAAGACTGTAACGGCTCATGTTCCTATAGTTGGTGCGGTCAAAGAAGTCTTAGTGGAGATGCTTTCAGAAATTGATAATTCTAAGACTGAAATTGACCAAGAAGCGTTAAAAGTTTGGTGGGATCAAATTCAGCAGTGGCGCGCCAAAGACAGTTTGGGTGTAACGCCCGGTGCTAATGGAGTCATTAAGCCTCAACAAGCTGTGCAGGCGGTTTATGAAATAACCAAAGGTGATGCCTATGTGTCTACTGATGTGGGGCAACATCAGATGTTTGCTGCTCAATATTATGGTTTCGACAAACCTCGCCGATGGATAAATTCTGGCGGTTTAGGAACGATGGGTTTTGGTTTCCCGGCGGCGATGGGTGTGCAGCTAGCATTTCGTGATGCGGTGTCTGTCTGCATAACTGGCGAGGGAAGCTTTCAAATGAACCTTCAAGAGTTTGCAACCTGTATGCAATACGACTTGCCGATAAAGATTATCTGTCTGAATAATGAGGCATTAGGGATGGTAAAGCAGTGGCAAGACATGCAATACGGTGGTCGTCACTCAGCAAGTACCTATGCTGAATCGCTTCCAGATTTTGTTAAATTGGCAGAAGCCTATGGTCACGTTGGAATGCGAATCGAGAAATATGAAGATTTACATAGCAAGCTTGAAGAGGCTTTTGCGATGAAGGATAGGCTTGTCTTCGTCGATATCTGCGTCGACCCAGAAGAGCATGTATACCCGATGGCCATTAAAGGTGGTGCTATGAAAGACATGATTCTTAGCAAAACGGAGAGGACATAATATGCGTCATATAATCTCTGTTTTGATAGAAAATGAACCAGGCGCTTTGTCTCGTGTGGTGGGTCTGTTCTCGCAGCGCAATTACAATATTGATTCCCTCACTGTGGCGCCAACTGATGACAAGTCTTTATCGCGATTAACGTTAACTACAAGTGGTGACGAAGCTCGAATAGAACAAGTGACAAAGCATTTGAACAAGTTAGTTGATGTTGTGAAGTTGGTTGATTTAACTGAAGGCGCTCATATTGAGCGAGAGTTAATGCTTATCAAAGTTAGAGCAATTGGCGCTCAGCGCACTGAAGTCAGCAGAACTGTTGATATCTTTAGGGGGCAAATTGTTGATTTAACCACAAGTGTGTTTAGCATTCAGTTGGTAGGAACTAGTGATAAGCTTGATGCCTTTATAGTGGCCCTAGGCGACAGTGTTGTGTTGGAAGTCGCTCGCACTGGGGTGTCGGGAATTTCCCGCGGCGATAAAGTTTTAGCAATATAGCTGTTGACGCCTTTTTTCGACAGGGGTCTTGTTTAAACTATTTAAGGCCGGCTTCTCTCAAATGGGGCCGAAGTCTTCCCTGCTAGTATCTAGGTCTGGGTGGCGCAGTAAATATTTTGCATGTGCTCCGACATCTTTTTAAAGCGGTTTGAATGTAGCCTTAGGCTAGCTTGTTTATCGCCGTCATGTGCATGCGGAGCTTCTTTTTAACATCCTTGACAGCGTGAGATAACGTCTTTGTCTACGCTTATGAGCTTGGCATTGTCCAACCCCATTCGGTAATTTGTCATAAGGCGAAAGGGTGCTAACTCTCGCGTATTGTCGTTGCCCTGCAGGCGGAAATGGTTTTCAATAGAGGACAAGTCTATGCGGCTATAGCATGGGCTGAAGTGAAAATCATATCGCCGGTTGTGAAAATGGCTTCAGGCTTGTTGCAGGCCAATCAGCAGCGCTGATAAGTAGAGCAGTTACTTAGTCCAATTGCTGCGCCAGAAATAGCAGGGCAGGTTAGCGGAGACAGCACTGTTCGGAAAACTGACTGTCTATAACCGCGCAGCAGCAAAGCTGCGACTTGTTTAAATTACATAAGTTAGTGTCTACAGGGTAAGTAAATTGTTCAAAGCCGTCATTGCTTAAATTAAGGTCTATCGCGGTAGACTTTGAACCTTGCATATCAACCTCGCTGGTCTTCAGGTATCCCTCAGTTTCGAGAGCTAATAAAGCTATTTTTTCCCGTACTTATCCAGTGAATCTAGATGCCATAAGTACCATCTGAGATGTGGAAACCGCAATTGATTTTGAAATGTTGAAATTTCGCGCTCTTCTGTTGTCAGCAGTCGTTTATTAATTTCATCCCATATCTTAGGGGCCGAGTTACTTCCTAAATTATTCAGATCCTCGTCGAAATCATTACCGTTATCGGTAACCCGAGCAGTAGCGCTGTCGTAGAATTTGCCTAGTGATTCTAATAGGCATGGTGCATCAAGTTCACTGCAATTGCCAAGCAGCAACCAACGTGTCCATGCCGAACGTCGCGGCTAAAGGCTGCGGTTTTCAAGAAAGGAAGGTAGCGTTCATCGAGTCGAGGGGAATGGTTTCAGGACTTGCCAATCATTCGTCTACTGCTAAGTACTTTTTATCTCGCTCGAATTGCAGTTTACGAATCTCGTCGATGTCGGCCCGATCTTCTCGCATTTCCCTGAGCATCTGCGCTAGTTTGGTGCGCGCGACAGGTAAGCTGTGCGGTGTTGGGATATACCTTCAAGGACTATGGCTAACTATACAGCGACGATTATTTGCACAACGTCGCTAAGTAGTTTGGCCCACGTGATTTCCAACAGTTTCGTTATGAGTTTTGGAACTATTTGAATAAAATATAGGTCGGGGTATAGGTCGGAATATAGGTCAGGATATAGGTCGGGGTATAGGTCGGAATATAGGTCAGGATATAGGTCGGGATATAGGTCGGGGTATAGGTCGGGATATAGGTCGAAATGCAGGTCGGGG
>CAJWGN010000066.1 GCA_913031035.1 uncultured Gammaproteobacteria bacterium | reverse complement strand
CTTAAAAGACACAGTGAACAAGAACACGGTTTTCTCAACCGCTTCAATGAGCAAATGGTTTGCCGCTAACGCTGTAATGAAACTGGTCGAGGACGACCGAATCAGCCTCGACGATCCAGTCGAGCGCCATCTAAGTCGCTGGCAACTTCCCGCCGGCCAATTTGACAATTCCCAAGTTACTATACGTAGGCTACTTAGTCATACCGCCGGTTTAAAAGACGGCCTAGGCTTTGGTGATTACAAGCCCGGCGAACAACTCCCCAGCTTAGAAGAATCTTTGACCAGCCCACGTACGTCACGCGGCGCTGAGGTGGATTTTGCGGTGCAAAGTCTTCCAGGAGATGGGTTCACTTATTCCGGTGGCAGCTATCTTATTTTAGAGCTACTGGTCGAGGAAGTCACAGGCATGACTTTCGCAGTTTATATGCAAAACACCTTTTTTGACCCCTTAGGCATGACTCGCTCCGGTTACAATTTCATTGGGGAAATCGAAAATAATGCTGGCTCCTATGGCCGAGAAGGAGAACCGGCCGCGCTTTATAAATATGCGTCTAATGCAGCTACTGCTTTTTCAACGTCGACCGCCGATCTTGCAAAATTTGTCATGGCTCAGCTTCCAAAAAACCAAAGCAGCGCCATATTATCCCAGGCTACTATCACTAATATGCGCCAACCCCATGGCAGAACTTTTGGTGCAGATATCTGGGGTTTAGGCACAATCCTTTATGCGCCTACTGGTAGCGGTGACTTTTTGTTTGGCCACGACGGCGGCAACGACCCCGCTATCAACAGCACCGCCCGCATCAATCCAGACAATGGTGACGCCATCATAGTCTTAGAAACAGGACACCCCTCACTAGCGAGCAACATAGGATCCCAGTGGGTACTTTGGCAGACTGGCATTCCAGACGTACTGGATTCAGATTCGGTGGTCGAGAGCATGGTAATACCCTTGTCTATCGGCCTACTCTTGATATTGCTTGCGTCCGCTTACGCTGGGTTCCGGCACTCCCGTCACAGGTAAAAGTCAGAATCGGCTTTTAGTTACGGTATTGCAGAATTTCAGCACTAAAGGGATGTTCTGCACTTTTTTTTGACGCTTCTTTTACCGCTTCTCCCAGCGCCTTTACTTAGCTATTTGTTTTTTAACGTAAGAGCCTATGGCCACCATGACCTTTCAGCCGACTCCGATTTACAAAACCCGATTACGATCACAGAGAAAGTCATTGGCGTTGAATGAAAAACCCCTCACACTGCATTCATGTGGACGCAGAACCTAACAACGGCGGCATTAGAAAGCGATGGACTGTGCTGGCCGACACGCCCAATGCTCTACTGAGCAGATGTCTAAATCGAAAATGCTTTCCCCCTATATCAGCCGTTTCACTTGTACTCTGCACATCCGAGGACAGCCTTTGCATAAACTGCTCAGGCATTGGTTTGAACATCACTGACAGCTTTTTCTCGGACTCATTTGTTGAACAGCCAATTGCGAGCCTCCCTTGCTGAACTAAAATTTGGCCAATAAAAAAACAGCAAGAAAATTAAATTTCTCTTACTGCTTTTTGCTAACTTTCCGCAGTACTCGCATCAATCTAGCGCATCAACCTAAGCTAGCGAGGGCTCTATCGGTAGCGAACGAACACGCCTACCCGTAGCTGCAAATACCGCATTGGTAAGTGCCGGCATGCTTGGCGGCACTGCTGGCTCACCGATTCCACCTGGCGCCTCATCGTTATCCACAATATGAATCGCCATAGCTGGAACTTCGGCCATATGCATAAGCTTGTAGGTGTCGAAGTTGGACTGTACCACCCGGCCTTCTTCAATTTTAATCCCACCTCGAAGAGCCGCAGTCAGACCATCAATCATGGCACTGGCCAGCTGGGTTTCGATGATAGAAGGATTGACCACTTTGCCACAGTCAATAACGCAGGTCATATTGTGGATTTTAATGGCGCCGTTTTCAGCGATCGAAATCTCGGCTACTTCGCCAACAATACTGGCAAAACTTTCATGAATAGCCATGCCCCGGAAACGTCCTGCCGCTGGCGCTTGCTTCCAGCCAGATTTTTCTTCCAGCTGATCCAAAACAATTAAGAATCTAGGTTCATGCTGAAGCAGCTTGCGGCGTAATTCAAACGGGTCATGGTTACCAGCGACGGCAACTTCATCCATCATGCTTTCCACGTAAAAGCCATTGTGACTGCTGCCAACAGAACGCCAGCTACCGACAGGAATACTGGTATCGTGCTGCTTTAGGGTTACCAATTGATTTTCTATTGCGTAAGGGATGTTGACAGCCCCCTCAACAGAAAAAGGGTCTGCGCCATTGACTACCGCTGCAGAGAAGTTTCGTTGAGCAACAGACGGGCAAGCCATGACATTTTTCCACGCCACCGGCAGACCTTCAGCGTTTAACCCAACCTGAAAACGTGAGGCACTAGCTGGGCGATAGTAGTCATGCTGTAAATCTTCTTCACGGGACCACACCATCTTGATTGGTTTCTTTGCAGCTCGAGAAATCATAGCCGCCTGTACAACAAAATCAGCCTCGAAACGACGACCGAACCCGCCTCCCATAAACGTTGTATGCAATCTAATTTGATCTGCTTGCAAGCCGAACGCCTGCTGCAAAACATTCACCGCATGAGACTGGCCTTGGGTCGGCGCCCAAACTTCCAGCCTGTCACCATTCACGCTATCGCTTTGATAATGAGCAGTGCAATTCATCGGCTCCATCGTTAAGTGAGCTAAAAAGGGAACCGCATATTCCGCCTCCAGTAGTTTCTCTGCACGACTCAGGCTGTCAGAGATATCACCATCATTTCTAACCTGCACGCCCTCTTGATCCAACGCGGCCATAAAGCCTGCCGTTAAACTTGCGTTGTTCACCCCAGCAGCGCCGCCATCAGAAAACTGTGGCTTTAAAGCAGCCAAGCCTTTTTTAGCTTGCCAGTAGCTATTTGCAACAACAGCAACAGTATCCGGAATAGCGACGATGCTTTGAATTCCTGAGTTCACATAGTGTGACGCGGGCATTTCAATGACATCTTGAACACCGTTAACCGCTCTAGCATCAGCCTCACTCATTGAGATCAGCTCACCCACGAAATTAGGACTGGCCGCGACTGTAGCGTAACTCATACCTTCTACAACAATATCGATTCCGTAGGTGGTTGAGCCATTCACTTTAGCAGGTGAATCAAGACGCTTAAGCGGTTTACCAATTAGCGTGTAATCGGCAGGGCTCTTGACTACCGGGTTTTCAGGAATACTCAGCTGCCCTGCCGCACTGGCAAGTTCACCATAACCGGCCTGACGGCCAGAGGCACTGTGCATGACTGTACTGTTTAAAGTGCTCAGTTCACTTACCGGCACATCCCAACGCTGCGCCGCTGCGCTCATCAACATTTCCTTCGCCGCCGCGCCTGCTTTTGCCAAGGTTGGCCACCAGCGCCTGACCGCTGAGCTCCCGCCTGTTCCTCTAGATAAGGTCGACGGATTTACAAAGTCAGAGGTGTGGGGCGCCGTTTCAGATATCACCTTGCTCCAATCTGCATCAAGCTCTTCAGCTATTAATTGGGGTAGTGAAGTATTAACTCCCTGCCCCATTTCTGCGCTTGGCACTCGCACAGTAATAATGCCGCTAGTATCAATGCTCAGCCACACCGACACGTCGGAAGCTAAGCCCTGGGGGTCTGCTGTAAGCTCTGCGCTATTGGCGCTGGGACTGCAGCCAGACAAACTAAAACCGAGACTTAAGCCACCCACTGCAACAGCAGAACCACGGAGAAAGTTTCGCCGACTATTCGATTCATTGCTCATGATTTCCTCCTCAACTACGCGTTAGCAACACGGTGAATGGCTTTACGAATTCGTGAATAGCTGCCGCAACGACAAATATTGGTCATCGACTTATCTATTTCATCATCACTTGGTTTTGGATTAGCCTCCAGCAAAGCAACCGCTGCTATTATCTGACCTGACTGACAGTATCCGCACTGGGGGACATCCTCGGCAATCCAAGCCTGCTGAACAGGATGCGAATTGTCTCGGGAAAGCCCCTCGATGGTCTTTATGTCCCTACCTTCCACAGCAGCTGCCGGAATACTGCAGCTGCGCTGAACCTGGCCGTCGATTAAAACTGAACACGCACCACACTGCGCCACCCCACAGCCAAATTTGGTACCGGTCATCCCTAAAGTATCTCGCAACACCCACAGTAAAGGGGTGTCTTCGTCGACTTCGAATTCATGAACCACGTTATTAATTGTTAGATTCATCGTGTTTTCTCCTGATTCACTTCTGACAGTTTGGCTAAGACGCTTGGTTGGATTGGCGGATATTCTGTATGAGAAGAGTATGCGTGTTAGAGTACGCTCTAAGTCAAGTGTTAATTAAAAATCAGCCATTGCCTAAGAGTTAATGATGTCAGTTTATAAAGTTGCAAATATGGCAGACATTACAGGTCTGACTCCCCATACTTTACGATATTACGAAAAAGAGCTTTTACTGTTAGATGTACCTAGAGATAGTTCTGGGCACAGGTATTACAGTGAAGATCACCTCGCCGCTGTGAAGTTCATTTCAGCGCTGCGGGCCACAAATATGTCTATAGGAACCATTAAGGAATACATTTCTCTTTATCGTCAGGGGTCAAATACCAGCCCTGCGCGCATGTCTATCCTCAAAGACCATGAACACCTTGTCATGAAACATCTTGAAGATGTAAAAAGCAGCCTAAAAATGATCAGGAAAAAAATACAACGCTATGAGGCCAGCCTGCGCGTCATGCCTTAATGCTCACCTTTTAAACTAATCGACAACCCTCAAAAGAATCTCTATATATGAAAAAACTATGCGTTTTCTGTGGTGCCAGCATGGGCCGCAATCCAGCCTATGTCACAGCGGCTAGATCTCTCGCGCGCGCCTTAGCGACAAATGGAATTACCTTAGTCTATGGTGGCGCCAGCGTCGGCATTATGGGCCAGCTAGCAGATGCCGCGCTAGACGCCGGAGGCCAAGTGATCGGTGTTATGCCGCAGGAGTTAGTGGACAGGGAAGTCTCTCATTTGGGTTTAACTGAATTAAAAGTCGTAGGCTCAATGCACGAGCGAAAAGCCGTAATGGCCGAATTATCTGATGGCTTTATCGCGCTACCCGGTGGTCTCGGCACACTTGAGGAGTTATTTGAGGTGCTAACCTGGGCGCAGCTAAGATTTCATTCCAAACCCTGCGGCTTACTGAATACCGATAGCTACTATGATCAACTACTCTCATTTTTAGACCATAGCGTTAATGAGGAATTTATCAAACCGGCTCACAGAGAAATGCTCATAGTGAATGATGATCCTATGGCGTTATTGAGAGCATTTGAAGCTTACAGCCCACCTTCTAAAGACAAATTAAGGACAAATTAATCCTCTACTAAGCCAAGAGTGCGATCAAAAGCTTGCTTTTCAACGGTCACATCACAATCAACCCAGAGAGTGAGTTCAGATTAGTAATAAGAATTGCTACGTTATCGAATAGCTTGCTCTCACCAACCTGTCATTTACGTCAAGCCACTCTTCAGTTTGAGGGGGAATTTCAAACCAAATAGCATTAAAATTTTTGCTATCTAATTCGTGGAGGGTTTTATACAACACCCTTGCGAAATCCTGTTTATTTTTGGGCATCGATATTTTGTTCGCCAGCCGATTTACAAATCTTTCTGCCGGAAAATCTGCCAACACTACAAAAACCGATGACTCCGATGGCAGCTGCATCTTGACTAGCAATTCTTCTCTTGATATCAAGTAAAGCGGCGTCCTTGGCTGATAGTGGTCTGCCATATTTCCTGGCACTACTGCGGAGTGTTGAGCCGGGACCAGCACCTGCCGGTTTAAAACAGCGGACAGCTCAGACGGAGAGATTGGTCCAGCTCGGAGCACCATTACATCATCCTTTGTTAAATCAACAATGGTGGATTCAACTCCAATCGTGCACTCGCCTCCATCTACCACTGCGTTTATTCTCCCATCCAATGCATCGAGAACCTGCCTCGCGCTGGTTGGACTGAGGTGTTTATAGGGATTTGCCGAAGGAGCTGCCAGACCTAAGCCACTTGATTGGAGTAGCCTCTGAAGTACCGGATGGCTTGGAACACGCACACCAATAGTGTCAAGGCCACCGGTGACTATGGAGGGTACATGACTCGCTTTTTTCAACAGCATTGTAAGCGGTCCGGGCCAAAATGCTTGCGCTAGTGTTAGTGCATGCTCGGGCACATCCTCTGCCCATTTATCGAGATCGCTAAAACCAGCTATATGCACGATTAAGGGGTGTGTCGGAGGCCGCTGTTTCGCGGCAAACACCGCTGCCACCGCATCGACGCTGCTCGCATCAGCCGCCAAGCCATAAACAGTCTCTGTTGGGACCGCTACAATTCCTCCCTCCTTCAGGATGACTTCTGTCGCTTCGAGGTCTGCGGCACTAGTAGCATTAAGTTGACGAGTCTTCATAGTTAAGCTTTGGGCGAGAAAATGGGTGCTGCATTTTATTCGTAAAACAGCCGCGCGAGTATAAACCGTCAGCTGCTTAAGATCATCGACAATGTTAGGCAGCACCCGCAAATTCAGGTTAGCACCACTATTTTTTAAAGCCATCCTTAGGCAAAACCTTAATGCAATTCAGCTTAGACCTAAGCAATGAGATTTTCATAGACGACTACAACAAGCCCATTAAGCTTTAGAGGGGTATTGCGACTGGTCTAAAACTGGCAAACAGAAGAACACCCCGTTGCCAGAGGCGAGCGCAGTGTTATTAAATCTGCAAACGTGGCAAAATCTGAGAAATTACCCTAGAGACTAATAACAATGAAAAATCTCTTTTCTGCATTTACCTTGGTTTTTATCTTGGGTTTCAGCAGCGCTTTGGTAAGCCAACAAAGCAACGCCGCTGAACCGGAGGGTACAACCTACATTCTCCTAAACGTGACCAGCGATGGGCCTTTAGTCACTCGAAGACTAGAATTTTCTAGTCTGGGATCAAAAAAAGAATATATCGCTCAAGACCTGCAAAATATTGGCCGTGGGGTGACTAAGTACATCCTGGATACTATTGAGCCGGGCAATTACTATCTAAGCAGCATCTACCCAGCTCTTAACAACCGTGAAAATGGCAATAGAGTTGATGTTGACGATAAAGATGGCGTTATCACAATAGTCAAAAACTCAATAAATTATATTGGGGATATCTATATAGAATCTGACGAAACCAGCATCAATGTAAATAAAATAATAGACTTCATTTACGAAGCAAATTCCGCGACGCTAATGGCTGCCGCAACGGCACAAAGAGAATTGTTCCAAAAATTAGATGTGGTTATCAGCATTGCTGGCAGTAAACCGATGAAAATAGACAAAAAACTGCTCGGCTTAGAGTGAGAGTTCCGTAGATTATGAATATCTGGGTAGACGCGGACGCCTGTCCGATCGTCATTAAAGACATTTTGTTTCGAGCCGCCGATCGCGCCAAGGTAAAGTTGACCTTAGTCGCTAATCAAGCGATGAAAACACCTCCCTCGCCCTATATCAAATCAGTTCAGGTTGCCTCAGGTTTTGACGTGGCCGATGACGAAATAGTGCGGCGTGTTATCGAGGGAGACCTTGTCATCACAAGTGATATACCCCTAGCCGATGAAGCGATCGAGAAAGGCGCTCTATGTCTTTCCCCGCGAGGCGAGCTTTTTGATAAAAGTAATATCAAGGCGCGTTTAAACATGCGCGACTTTTTAGATACCATGAGGGCGAGTGGCGCTGACACTGGCGGCCCCCCTGCTTTCAGTCAAAACGATAGAAAAGCCTTTGCCGACCACCTAGACCGCCTACTAACCCTAAATACCAACGGATAAACAATGAAGCTAATTAACACACAAATAAAATGGATAATGATCTTATCTGGCCTTTTTACTTGCAGCATGTTCTTAGCTTTAGTTGCGCCGACCGCGGGACTTGAAATGCTATTCGGGGATTCGCTTATCCAAACAAATGCTATCGGATCGAGCATATTGGATGAGGCGTTTGCTCAAATCGTCATTCGAAATTGGGGAGCCTTAATCGGCATGGTAGGCTTGTTACTCATTCATGGCGGATTCAAAGCCCATTCTCGATATTTAATTCTTGTAATAGCCGCGGTTAGCAAAAGCGTTTTCATTGCTCTGAATCTGATCATTGGCAGTGAATACCTAAGTACCTCAATCACCGCTATCGTTTTGGACAGCGTGGTCGTATTGCTTTATGTGCTGTATCTCTTCGACAATCGCCCTAGCAGCTTATAGCTAGGCATCTTTTTTATAGTCGAGCGCCTTACTATATTTCAGCCATGCACTTTTACTTAAAATTGCATGGCCTAGACTAAAAATTATGTTTGACTACAGTTTGGCCCACTGGCTGACTTTTTTTACCGCGGCGGCTCTTTTAACCTTATCACCAGGGCCGGATATTGCGTTCATCCTCGCGCAAACAGCAAAACGTGGCAGACAAGCCGGGTTTTTAGCTATGTACGGAATTTGGACCGGTGCGTTTTTTCATGTGTTTCTGGCCGCTTTCGGTTTATCAGCAATTCTTGCAACATCAGCGGTAGCTTTCGGCCTAGTTAAATTAGCCGGTGCAGGTTATCTAATATGGCTCGGAGTACAATCTTTTCGTTCTCTCAAGGCATTAAACAAGGCTAAGCCAGCGGCTAGCTCAAGCACGAGCATCTATAGGCAAGGCATACTCGTTGCTGCCCTGAATCCTAAAACTGCACTATTTTTCCTATCTTTTTTGCCCCAATTCGTCGAAACAAAAGCCGGTCCAGTAAGCGCGCAATTATTTCTTCATGGCAGCCTCGTCATTGCCGTCGCACTATTTATTGAACCGCTTTTAGTTTTAGCTGGAGCAAAGCTCGCTACCAAAATGAATAGCAGTCCCCGACTAGGAATTTGGCTTGATCGTGGACTGGGAACACTTCTTGTGGGGCTGGGATTAAGTTTAATAGCGCAGCAACAAACTTAAAACCTCAGGGACGAGCTCTTTATTGGCAAGGCCAATTCAAAACAACCAGAGGGGGCGCCGGCAGCTAATACACAAATATGCTACCGTTCGGCGTTGGCGCTATCCGCTTCCTGACGACGAGCACCAGCGAGAATCGACGGCAGCGAGTAATTCCCCTCGTGGCAAGCATACTCATAAATGTGTTCACCAGCCGCCCGTCGGACTATATTCTTTTCAACTGTCACCGGTTCAGTATAGATAGCAGAGTCAGTAAGCGTGAAACGATAAAGGATTTCGTTTTCAGTAATTAGCTCAAAACTCTCTGTGACCTTTAACTCACCCGACATACGCAAATACCACCAAGAATGTTCTGGCCGAAAATGGCTAGTCTCAACGATCAACCTATCTCCTTCCCAGCGGGCTACCGATCGCCCCATCCATTGAGCACTCGCCAACTCTGCTGAGGAGGCATCAAGTGGGATGATTCTGGCATCATGAGTTAGTTCACCCATGATCATGACATGGTTGCCGGTCTGTACAATTTGCATATTGGCATTGTAAAACCAACCCGTCATGGGCGGCATAGGCCCTGCTGTTGGTCCCGCACAGCGCTCACTTACGGAGCGAATTTCTGGACCATCAAATGCACCATGCCCATCAAGGATTAGTCGCTGCACGTAGTCTTTGTAGTCTGCTCGGTATGGATAGCGTCCGTTTGCTGGGCTTATAATTTGGGAAGTTCTATAAAGACCGTCAATTTCTGTAAGATTACTGCGAAAGCTGGCAAAGTTATGATCGGCTTCTTGAGCAATCTTTGATCCTACTGGGGGAGCACTTCTATTCGCGTCTATCGCAGAACTGGTTAACTTAGCGGCGGCTCGCAAGCCTACAGCTAGCTGAAAACCTTGCTCTTGGCTATAAGATTTTTGATCCTCAAGCTCCTCAGGCCGCTCCATTGGAGTAGCACTTCCGTAATACCAAATCCCCTGCATGTCAGGCTGGCCGAATTCATTACGAGGAAGATCTGATTCCGCCCCATTGACTCCTGCTGCGAACATCGTTAATAAAAACAGACTAAACTGAGAGCGAGAAAAGAAAGAAAATAATGTCACGGGCAGTCCAAAGGGTTTAACGTATCTTATTATACTGGGTTTAATCTTTGTTGAGCAGATATCTAGGACACATCGTGGACCAATACTCCAAAAGCTGCTTTATCTCAATGACTTATAAGATAGCGGCAGGTGCTGCCTCTCGGCGCTTTCGGTAAAAACGATTAAGCTGCCAATTCCGTATGAAAGAATTGCCGCAGCTAATCCGTAACAATTGCTTCGGCGGCTTCTGGAACAAACATGCCCTCATTAAAAATGATAATCCACAAAAGCTGTAATCACCCCTAATATCAGTGAGATCGCCAGCCTATTTTGTGTCTTCGCGACCAGCAGAGCAACTGATGCTAAAACACCAGCGGCAAGCCCCGTTTGGGATACGATGATCCAGTGGCTTACCCCTAAGGCCAATAAGTTCCCCTGCACCATGATAATCAAACAAGCTGCCGTAGATTCACCGATGTTCTCGAATAACGAGCCGACGACCTTTTTTCACTTATTGCTGATTACCTCATTCCTTGTCAGACCCATAATACGTAAGCCCCTAGTACTGCAAGAGACCCAGACAAGTGAAAGACCTTTCAGTAGGCGCTGAATTCTATAGATCTCGAGGACCTCACTTGTCGCTGTTTTTCTGCAAAACCCAAGGTTCAACCAATCCCTCACTTACCTGCCATAGCTGTTCAGACACAGCGTCGGTGGCAAATTCCGCTATCCCGGGGGTCCCACGATCGAAGAAGTACTTTCCGTTCGCGTTTTTGACCGCCTCATCGTTGGAGCTTGCCAGCCAAATAAAAGTGTCCGTTCCTTTTTCGATACTCCACATAAAGGGATACATAACAAATCCAAGCACTTTCGCCAAGGCGCCGCCCTTTCCCCAAATCGCAGTCCTAACAACACCTGGATGAAAAGAGCTCACGATAACGTTATTCTCCCGGTACTTTTGATCCAGCGAGCGAGCCGTCAGCAAGTTCATCAATTTTGAGCGGCCATAGGCTTTGATACTGCCGTAAGCTTTCTCCAAGTTGAGGTCATCAAAGTCCAATGGACTGTTCTTATGCCCCAGTGAACTTGTAAACACCACCCTGGCAGCCCCCCCTTTGCCGGCGTTTAGAATCGCCGGCATGAGCAATTTAGTGAGTAAAAACCCACTTAGGTGATTGACTACTAAAGTCGTTTCAAAGCCCTCTTTGGTCACGATCCGCTGGCCGTTTGTCCCACCAGCATTGTTACAAAGCACATCTACAGCCGGATAGGCCATTACTAATTCTCTAGCAACTCTAGCCACGCTCTCAAGTGAGCTAAAATCAGCAATAAACAGCCTGATCGACGCTTTGCTAGTTAAGGCCTTGATATTCTCAAGCGCAGACTGCCCTTTTTCCTCGCTGCGACAAACCATAGCAAGGGTCGCCCCCCTGCTGGCGAAATTTTTGCAAGCCTCATAGCCAATTCCACTATTGGCACCGGTTACCACGATGACCTTGGCACTTAGATCCTGACTTAGGCCTTGACTTAGATCCTGACTCAATTCTTTACCCACCATCCTAAAAGACTCCCTTTTGACTGAGCATCAACAGCACTAGCAAATAAGCCCCTTTTTTCAAGCACCTTACACACACTAAAACCAACGAGCTCGAAGGCCGCTACTAAAATAGCGGCCTCTAATTTTAAAATAAGTACATTAAGTAGGAACTATAAGTAATTGTTAATAATAAATATAATTAAATATAAGAATGACGGAAAATAAAAATTCCCCCGCTCTTCATTCAGGCATAACGCCATCGCAAAAAATCGAAGCCACTAAGCCCATTACCTATCTGGCAACTATCTGGCATCAGCAAAAACTCACCACTACAGCCTCCAGCAAAGTGGGCAAGCTGAAGCGCTCATAGCTCGTTATCAATAAAAGTAACGAGCTCAGCGTGAAAGGCGTGATTGATCGATATTTTCTTGTACAATACCTCTAAAGCCGACTTCATAACATACTGCGCTTTAAAGCAGGCCATCAGATAAAGGATAGCTATGAATAAACAAGCCACCTTCACTCGTTTTGACGATTGCACCAAAGAAGACATCGATGCCGTAATCGAAAGCTACAATGCCTTCGCTAAAGGTCTGCCGAGCCGCGTATTAGATCATTTACGCCTGCTCGATGGCGATTTTGGAGGCTTCAATGTTGATCGCCTTCAGCACTGCCTGCAGACTGCAACGCGCGCTTATCACGATGGCAAGGGCGAAGAGTATGTAGTTTGCGCTCTGCTCCATGACATCGGAGACACACTGGGGACTTACAACCATGGCGCTGTAGCCGCTGCAATTCTCAAACCTTTCGTGAGCAATGCTAATCATTGGATGCTGGAGCAACATCCAATTTTTCAAGGCTATTATTACTTTGAGCACATCGGCGAGAACAAAAATGCTAGAGACAAGCTCAAAGACAGCCCACACTATGAACACGCTCTGGAATTCATAGAAAAGTACGACATGCCTTCGTTTGACCATAACTACCAAGCGATGACACTGGCAGATTTTGAACCTATGGTGAATAGGGTTTTAACCAAATAATACAATAATTTATGGCGAATAGTTAAACATGATTCTAGTTATAGGCAGCGTTACAGTTGGAGAAAATTCGCGGGCTGAAGCCCTTCGTCATAGCCAAGCCCATGTTGGCAGGTCGCGCTTGGAACCGGGCTGTTTAAGCCATGAAGTCACAATAGACGCCGAAAACCCCAATCGCTTGCTGTTTGTAGAGCGCTGGAACACCATGGAAGATTTAGAAAGGCATTTTCAAGTCTCAGGTTCTAGTGAGTTCGTCGCTGCTATGGCACTACTAGCAACGGTAGGCCCAGACATGCAGCTATACGAATCCGAAGAGATTAAAAGACATTAATAAATAAAGGCAAATTACTGAATTATATTAATATTTTAATTTAATTATTTGCTTTCGCAGCTTTTTAAGCCCAAGTTAGCGCATCCTGCTGCAGCGGAGATAATCCTCGCAGCTGAGTAATCCTAAAACTATCTGTGCAGGGTCTCAGCTAACGCGGACTGCATCTGGCGACTTAAGCCGCACATTAGTGAGGGCTTCTCGCGAAATAGATAACCGCCAAAAAGCCAAGACCCAATCGTATCGAGTTTATTTACGACCCCTGCAAACAATAGGTATGAAGAAGATGAACAAAGATCAATTAAGCCAGTTCCCAGTCCCAGAAATTAGCAACCTCCCAGAAGACATTCGAGAGCGCATTCTTGCAGTGCAGGAAAAAGCAGGCTTTGTTCCTAATGTTTTCTTGGCTTTAGCCCACCGAGAACATGAATTTCGGGCTTTCTTTGCTTATCACGACGCCTTGATGGAGAAAGATGAGGGTTTATCCAAGGCCGAGAGGGAAATGATTGTAGTAGCCACATCTGGGCTAAATCAATGCCTCTACTGCGTGGTTTCCCACGGGGCGATACTTCGCATTCGTGCGAAAAACCCATTGCTTGCAGACCAACTGGCGACAAATTACCGAAAGGCAGACATCAATCAGCGTCAGAGGCATATGCTGGATTATGCAATAAAAGTTTCAAGGAACGCAGAGCTAGTTAATGAAGAAGATCACGGACACCTCATTAATCAAGGATTCAGCGTTGATGAGATATGGGACATTGGTGCAATCGCTGCCCTATTTGCCCTCTCCAATCGGATAGCAAATATGGCTGCTATTCGCCCTAATGAAGAATTTTATGAAATGGGCAGGAATTAGCAAACACCCCCTCGTACTATAATTTAGTTAAGGTATCATCTATAAATTACTGTTTTTAAACAGTTTAAATTTCAATTAGAACAACGCAAGGGGCGTATCAAACGCCAAATATGCCCCTTTTCACTTTCTCAGAGTCTGGGCAAGCTGCAATCTAAACATATAAGCTTACCTAAGTTTGGTAACATCAAAAATATAAGAATAAATGGCTAAAAAACACCAGAGTTCTTCTGCCAGCGCTTTTGTTGGCAATACCAGCGTCATCTAACCGCGTCTTGTTAGGAGGTTATTTGAAGACGACAATGGCCTTATCCTAAAAGAACATCCGCCAAAAATACTTAAAGAATTTTTGCTGCAAGGTATTAGCAACTTTGGCACACCAGTTCTGCTCGACGTAAAAGAAAAAGGCGGCTCACTCGCAAACAGCCTTGAGCTCCCCCGCTACTTTCTTTATTTGTAGCCAAGGGATTAGAAAGGGTCGAAAACTCAACATCGTCAGCGATTGTGCCGACATCAGTCACGCTCTGAGGCTGTTAAGGATAACTCTATTCGGCCCGACTCGGCCAGAGCTTGTAATCTGGGCAGCCAAACTGAATTCAAAGAATAATGGCTGGCGGCATTTCAAGAACTTGCCCTAAAAAATAGCTATGGCGAAATTATCCCTGCCCAAGCCTTCTTCAGCCTCCACGGCTGTATAAACGTCAGCGCCAAGGTCGGCTATCAAACAATTAGCCACACTGACTCTGATGTTTTCCACATCGGCTCAGGCACCTCGGTTACTCGCATTGACCTTAATGAAGACCTCCATATCGAACCATCCTTGCGAGTAGCGCCGGATTACGTCCCTGGCGGCCTCGTGAAACTTAGTATTGCTGGGCTCGGCGGTGCTTTTGGCTTCACACCAACTGAGCCGTGCACCGGTTTAGCTTTGTGCTGCAACGGCGACTAAATACAATAGCTTTCCTAGATCAGCACCCCTTCGTACGAGGCATTTCTAAATATCGGGTTGCCTCTGTGCTTCTAACCCGTTCAGATGACGACCACTCATCGCTGTTTCCGCTAATGATCATGGTTTACAAAGTCAACCTGATTACAAGCCGTGAAATTTTTTACATGGTCATGTAAAAAAGTAGCTTGCGGCCTGGGCTGTTGGCGCGATCTCAGAACATTTCAAACTCGTCGAAGCCCGCCCTGACGACCGCCTCAATTATTTTGGCCTCATAATTGAGCTTCACGTTACCGTTTCGGGCGCCCCGTCCATAGGCACCGTTTTCTCCACCGTAAACTAAGGCATGGCGAGGGGAATGTGCATAGTTGTCGACAGTCATTCGATGACTGCGGTTAGAGACATGAGCGATTGCGGATTTGTCAGAAAAAGTACTATTCAAAATTTAAAACGCCTGTATCGTGACCGCCACGCCTTACAAAAACAAGGCCTGCAACGCTTCGACTGAATTATTATTTACGCAAACTTCAATTTATCGATCGGCACAAGAGTTTTGATTGAAAACTGGGCACCGTAGACATCCTAGGCTAGCCTTTTTAACGACAAACCTTGGTCGCGGTGCGCTCATTTTTCTAAACTCACCGCAACATTACTGGATTAACCCCCTTTCCTGATATCATACTACTCTCACACTAAGCGCCTCGAGAAGTCTAAAGATGACCACAATTTCTAATCAACAAATCTTAGCCATGAATGATGCTGAAGAATCTGAGAACCGCATTCACAGTGATGAAATCGCTGAAAAATACGGATTCACCGGCGCACTCGTCAGCGGCGTCAATGTGTTTGGTTATCTAACCCAGCCGTTGGTTAAGGCATTCGGTCCAGCATTTCTTAAACAGGGAATGTTGGACGTCATTTTCTTAAAGCCAGCTTACCAAGACGACTTACTCACCATCAAAACTGAAGAATCCAGATCTGAAACGAGCAAGCGTAATTGCGTAACTAGCCTGAGCAATGAGAAGGGCCTGCTTTTGGCAAAACTGGAATCCTGGCTGCCCCGTGAGCTGCCCCCGGTAAACGCACTTGCTGCGATGGTTTGCGAACACAAAGAAATTGTTAGGCCCGAGATCGAGTGGGATCTAATCGCTTTACAAGAACCTGCCCCCGCCTTTACATGGCAGCCAAGCCATGAAGAAAACCAAGAACGTGTCACTGTTCAGCGAGACCGGGCAGCCTGCTATGAAGGCAGCGCAGGGCACATCCATCCCTACTTTCTGCTTGATGCCTGCAACCAAGCGCTGATGCGACTATTTGTCCTGCCGGCATGGATACACACTGGCAGCAAAATCACATTACGTGCCCCGCTGTTAGTTGGTCAGTCAATTGAGATGAAAACAATACCTATCGATAAGTGGGAACGAAAAGGTCATCAATTCATAAGGCTCTACATTGCCATGTTGGTCGGAGGAGAAGTAGTCGCCGAAATCGAACATACCGCGATTTTCAGAATTGCCAGTTGAAGCTGGCTTTCACAACAGTCCACTGCATCTTGTGGCCCAAAACAGCGCACGCTATGCCGCGAATGATTTAAATAAGTGCCACTAAGTCATCAGCACGGGGAAATTGGTTATGACCTGGCGGCACAGCTTTCACTGCGCAGATCCCGGTCACCCTGTAACCTAGCCACTCTGGTAGCTCAACTTTTTTAATTGCTCGACTCTTCTTATAACCTAGCCCTCTATATCCTAGGCATCTAACAGGCCTCCGTGACAGTCTTCTCTCTCCGCCGATAGTTTTCTCTCTCCGTCTTTAAATGGTAACCTCGATTAACCCAAATAATACTAAGAAATATCACTTTCTGCTTTAGCCAAGTCTGGACCTCTAATTATGCTTCTACGAAAGATTGCGCGGTTAACTAAGATTATATCCCTCACCAGTATAGTAAGCGCTTTTGCTGCACAGTCTTTTGCAGATACATTGGCTGAAAAAGTGCTGCCACTGCGAGAGCGAGCAGAGGTCACTAACAGCATCATTAAGCAGCGGCTCGATGAACTTGTACCACTGGTTATGCGCCAAGCTGGAGTGGATGCATGGGTAATCATTGCCAGAGAATACAATGAAGATCCTGTCCTTAAGACTATGCTACCAGCAACTTGGCTAAACGCTCGCAGGCGGACGGTTTTACTTTTTATCGATCACGGAGATGCTCGGGGCGTAGAGCGCATGGCAGTTGCCAGATATGCCGTCGGTGATTTGTTTCCCGGCGTTTGGAACCCCGAGGAACAGCCAGATCAATACGCCCGCATCGCACAAATTCTTGGTGAGTTTAATCCTCAAAAAATAGCTTTAAATTACTCAGACACCTACGCTCTCGCCGACGGACTGACATTTTCAGAACAGCGTGATTTTAGCAATGCCCTACCTTCACAATTACGAGAACGTATCGTATCTGCCGAAGAAGTTGCGGTAGGCTGGCTTGAAACCCGACTTCCAGAAGAAATCGTCGTCTACAGAGATGTTATGGATATTGCCTTCGGCATAATCAAAGAAGGATTTTCCAGCGAAGTCGTCCGCGCTGGTGAAACAAGTCCTGCGGATTTGGAGTGGTGGTTTCGCCAGCGGGTATCCGACCTTGGCCTCGGCACATGGTTCCATACCAGCATTGAGGTAGAAAGGTCAGATAGCTCGGTTGCGAACATTAAGGCTAACAATCTCGACCCAGAAATTCTATACAAGGGAGACCATGTTCATATCGACTTTGGCATCTCTTATCTCAATTTGCAGACCGATACGCAACAAAATGCATACATACTAAACGATGGCGAGAATGATGCGCCCCGATCATTAAAAGTCGCGTTAAAAGCTGGCAATGACCTCCAAGACATTCTCACTAATAACTTTGCAGTCGGTCGAACTGGAAATGAAATCCTCAAAATGACCCGCAATGAGTCCCTAGCACGAGGCATCGGGCCAATTATTTATACCCACCCTATTGGGCTTCATGGCCATGCTGCTGGCACAACTATTGGCATGTGGGATAAGCAAGAAGGAGTGCCGGGTACTGGTGATTATCCTATGAAGGCGAATACAGCGTATTCAATCGAGTTGACTGCATTAGTCGACAGCCCCGAATGGAGTGCCGAACCGATGCGAATGAAATTAGAAGAGGATGGTTTCTTTGATGGCGAGGTTTTCGAGTATATTCAACCGCGCCAAACCGAGTATCACATCATCAAGTCACAGTAGAGTCTCTTATCTCGTTGCAAAAAATCACTATGCCACTTGAGATTACTTTCACTCTCAGTGACAGAGATTGAAGCCGACTCAAGACCCTTGCCCATAAAACAAGAAATACGAGCACTGGCGGCCAAAGTAATACCGATGCAGAACGAGCCGCCTATAAAAGTTTTCTTGTTGCAATGAACACAGAACTTCCCGATTTTATTGCTGACCGTATACTGCAACTCAAAGTGCTTTTGGATATGCTCAAGGACTCTGAATAGGACGTCAATGCGCACGAGCGCGAAATCATCATGAGCGCAATGACCTAACTTAGCGATCCTATAGATTTGATTCCCGCCCGTATCCCAAACATCGGAGGTCTTGACGACGCCATGTTTGTAGAAATTATTGTCAGAGAACGTAGGATCGAGCTCGAAGCCTACAATGCATTTTGCCGATTTCGTCTCGCTGAAGAAGAGAGATTATCAGTCGCCGGGGTGGACCCTGAACAAAATCACGACCAACGCCTGAAGGCTAAAAGGGGATCAATTGCTAATGGGCATGAAATCTGCGCGCGGCAAACTGGACGATAGCGGTGTTGTTTTACAGCTCTGATAAACCGACGCTAGTATGATGTCGAGTTATTCTCCTTTTCGCTTATCATCATCGCGTTAGCAAAAACGGTTGGAGCATACCCTGTGTTGTGTCTTCGTGTTGTGTCTTCGTGTTGTGTCTTCGTGTTGTGTCTTCGTG
>CAJWGN010000065.1 GCA_913031035.1 uncultured Gammaproteobacteria bacterium | reverse complement strand
CACTTTAAGTTAATCTTTACCTTGCTGGTATTGCTACCACACCTTAGCAGCTATGCCGCTCTAAACATCATTATTACGCAGGGTGTCGATAACCCTATTCCAGTGGCTATAGTGCCTTTCTCTTGGGATGGCTCTGGTGTGTTAAGTGAAGATATTAGTGAAATAGTCACTAATGATTTAGAGCAAGTGGGAGAGTTTCGTGCGCTAGGGCCGGACAATATGTTGGGCTTGCCTGATGAAGAAAATGAGGTCTTCTACCGTGACTGGCGAGTGCTGGCGCAAGACTACTTGCTAGTCGGTAAGATTAGCAGGTCTCCTGGCAGTTCATTGGTTCAAGTGCAGTATGAATTTTTCGATGTTAATCGTGAGATTAAATTGGCAGGCGAAGTGTTAACCGGCAATGTCACGCAGCTGCGTGACATTGCACATGAAATAAGCAATGTCGTGTTTGAGCAGGTCACCGGTATTCGGGGAGCTTTTACGACCGAGATTCTCTACATAGTTTCTGACTATATTTCGCCGGAATTGACGAACTTTCGCTTAGAGAAAGCTGACTATGATGGTCAGAGATCACAGATTTTGCTCGAGTCAGAAGAGCCAATAATGTCGCCGAGCTGGTCTCCGAACGGTCAAGATATAGCCTATGTTTCTTTTGAAACAGATCTGCCAAGAATTTACATTCAAAATATAGCGACAGGTCAGCGCCGTCAGATCACTAATTATCCCAATATCAACAGTTCGCCGGTTTGGTCGCCAGATGGGTCAAAGTTGGCGATGGTGCTATCTAAAGATGGTAGCCCGGACATTTACGTTCAAGATTTAAACAGTAACGAGTTGATTAGGGTGACCGAGCACCCAGCAATTGATACTGAGCCCAGCTGGACACCTGACGGTCGCTCTTTGGTGTTTATGTCAGACAGAACTGGCCAGCCTCAAATTTATCAAATGGAGATAGGGGCCAGCTCTTATGCAGTTGAGCGATTAACCTATGACTGTTTTCAATGCGCTAAAGCTGCTTTTTTGCCTGATGGGGCGAATTTGGTTCATGTGCGGCGAGAAACTAGGCAAGACCCGACCTACCAGATCGCGATTCTCAATATAGAGACTCTGCGGGTGATTACGTTAACCAGTACATCTTTGGATGAATCGCCCAGTTTGGCGCCAAATGGAAGCATGATTATGTACGGCACTAAATTCGATGGTAGGGGAGTCCTAGACGCCGTATCCATTGACGGTCGGGTGAAGTTCCGTTTACCATCTACCACAGGTGATGTACGTGAGCCGTCATGGTCTCCATTTTTGAACTAGGCTCTACGGGGGTAAGACATCCCAAACAGTTTTTAGTAGTGAAAAACAATGGAATCACAGTACTTTAATCTAGATACATGGTCTTTGGAGGACTTAACGAGTGAGCAAGCAACGAAATCAGCTTTATAAAGTAAGCTTAATGGTCATTTCGCTTTTCGTTTTAGCGGCGTGTGGTTCAACCAGCGATACCGATGAAATGGATGCTGCTGAATCTACCGGGCAGGAGAGCACGGGCAATGGTCGCGGTGCGAATACTTCTTCAGGCGGTGATCGGAATGAGCTGACTCAGGAAGAAATTAGGCAAGAAAATGCACTTCGCCAAACAGTGTTCTATTTTGACTTCGATATCGCTGAATTTAAAGCAGCTGATCGTGAAACGCTGACTTATCACGCTAGCAACTTAGCCTCTAATTCAAGCATGCGAATTCGTTTAGAAGGCCATGCAGATGAGCGCGGTACGCGTGAGTACAACCTTGCACTTGGTGAGCGTCGTGCTAACAGCATATTGAATTACCTAATTGTGAATGGCGCGTCTCGATCTCAGATCGAAGTTGTCAGCTACGGTGAAGAACGTCCATCCGCTAACGGTCAAACTGACCAAGCATACGGCCGTAATCGCAGAGTAGAAGTTGTTGTCCGATAAATGATGAAAAAGCCTTTGTTTGCAGTAGTTAGATTACAACTCGCCATTATCTTGGTTGTCTTCGCTCATGGGGCAGCTGCTCAAGGGGTGAGTGCTGTGGTTGAGTCTCGGCCTTTTACGCCGGAACAGACTCAAAGCCGTTCTGCTGAGGCACAAAATAGTGATGCCCTGTCTTTGTTACTTGATCAGAATCAGCAGCTCAGGACAGAGGTCAGGGCGCTGCGTGGTCTTTTAGAAGAGCAAGGTTTCGAAATTAGAAAACTGCAGCGAGATTCTTTGAGTCGATACACTAACGTCGATCAACGGCTTAGTAGCTTAGAGTCAGCGCCGCCAGCGGGTAGCAGTTCAGTCGCGGTGCAACCGCAAAGCGCTGCCCCGTTGTCTAAGCCCTCAACATCTGATTTCTCGAGGCCAGCGATAAACCCTGGCACGAGTGGTTCTAGTTCAGCCACCTCAACTACAACTCTTTCTCGCTCTGGCGTTAATGGGGCTGCACCTGTTCGCAATACTAACCGGACGCTAGGTCGAGGAACGTTACAACCAGCAGTACTGAGTGAGCAGCAGCTCTATCAAATGGCTTATGATTCAGTCATCAATAGCAATTTTGAACTATCGATTGCAGAATTTGATCAGTATCTAAGTGTTTATCCTGAAGGCCGTTTTATAACCAACGCCTACTACTGGAAAGGCCAAGCTTATCTTTACCTGTCTCGATTTGAAGAGGCGCGTGATTCTTATGAAATTATAGTGAACCGGTACACCGATTCGGCGAAGTTAGCTGACGCGATGTATGGATTGGGGCTTGCCTATCAGGGTTTGGGTAATATTTCTCAAGCCAAGGCACTTCTCAATGATATCAAAAGACGCTTCCCAAATACTGGCGTTGCTAATCTAGCCGATACGCGATTACTTTCCCTGGATTAAGCTTCCATCAAGACCACACTTCTATCAGGGCCACGCTTTTATCACGGCAATTACGCTGCGTCTCACTTACCGAGTCATTGGTTTATTTTTATGAATGAAACTGTACGCATAACAGAGATATTCCATTCTTTGCAGGGCGAATCGCGGACCATGGGCTTGCCCACGGTGTTTATACGCTTAACAGGTTGTCCTCTACGCTGTCAGTATTGCGATACCGATTACGCTTTCGAGGGAGGGGCTTTGCAGAGCATTGAGCGCATACTTGAACAAGTTGCCGAATACAAGGCAAGCTATGTCACTGTCACTGGCGGTGAGCCTTTGGCTCAGCCAAACTGCATTCCACTGCTTAAGGCGCTTTCAGATAGAAAGTACCAGGTGTCACTCGAAACAAGTGGGGCAATGCCAATCGGGGGTGTAGATTCAAGGGTGTCTGTAGTTCTTGATTTAAAAACCCCAGGGTCGAATGAAAGTAGCCGCAACCGAATGGAAAATATTCCGCTCCTTAGGGAGAAAGACCAAGTTAAATTCGTAATTTGTGACAGTAAAGATTACCTGTGGTCAAAGGCTAAGGTCGACGAACTGGATCTCCAGTCTAGGGTGGGTGAGATACTTTTTTCACCGTCTCATGAACAGTTAAAGCCAGCGCTATTGGCGGGGTGGGTTTTGGCTGACTCTCTTAAAGTGAGAGTGCAAATTCAGCTTCATAAATACCTTTGGGGAACCGAACAAGGTCGGTGATATGAGGTTTAGAGTGGCGATATGAGGTTTAGAGTGGCGATATGAAAGAAGCAATCGTATTAGTATCAGGTGGTTTGGACTCGGCAACTTGTTTAGCGATAGCCGCTGATAAGGGGTATTCCAGCTACGCTTTGAGCTTTGACTATGGGCAGCGTTCGGTAAGCGAGCTAGACGCCGCGAGGCGCGTCGTGAGTGCTAACCTGGTCATGGGTCGAAAGGTGATGGAACATAAAGTAATAGAGCTTAGGATGGGGGAATTCGGTGGTTCAGCTTTGACTGATGCAAACATCGATGTGCCCGAGATTGAAAGCGAGGGAATTCCTGTTACTTATGTTCCCGCTCGCAATACCATTTTTCTGTCTTATGCGCTGGCTTGGGCCGAGGTTGTAGATGCTGATGCTATATTCATAGGTGTGAATGCCCTTGATTATTCTGGCTACCCAGATTGTCGCCCAGAATACATAGAGGCATTTCAGAAACTCATCAACCTTGCCACCAAGGTTGGGGTAGAAGGGCGTCAAATATCGCTGGAAACACCGCTAATAAATCTTAGTAAAGCTGAGATCATTAAGGCAGGAGAGCAACTTAAGGTAGACTACGCTCTAACGGTGTCCTGTTATCAAGCTGATGAGCTTGGCCAAGCCTGTGGTGTTTGTGATAGCTGTAGGCTGCGTAAAAAGGGTTTTGCGGACGCGGATACCGTTGATCCAACTCGTTACCAGTAAAATGATTGAAAAAAAGTCGCATCACCACTTGAGTTTTTTTTATTTGCTAGTACTATACCGCCCCTCGTGGGCCGTTAGCTCAGTCGGTAGAGCAGTTGGCTTTTAACCAATTGGTCGTGCGTTCAAGTCGCACACGGCCCACCATTATTTTTACTGATGCAAATCTGCATCAGAACCCACTATGATAAAAGCGATACGTTTGGCTTTTATTTAGTCCACTTCTAAGTTGTAAGCATCCCCACTTTGCTATGAGTACTACCCTAACGCCCAGTCAGCAGATCAAACTAACCGCAGACACGGAAGTTGTCCGTTCGTATTTAGATAATGTCACCAGACCCCCAAAACTAACTGAAGCGCAGACGTCGCTTGTGCTGGAAGAAATTGGTGACCTGTTAAGTTCAAAGCAGGCAAAAATTGTAGCGCATTATTATACCGACTCCGCACTTCAAGATTTGGCAGAGGCTAGTAACGGCTTTGTCGGAGACAGTCTTGAGATGGCTAGATTCGGCCGCGATTGCGATGCCGAGATTTTGGTAGTGGCGGGGGTTCGCTTTATGGGTGAAACCGCGAAGATTCTCAGCCCAGATAAAACTGTTCTGATGCCAACATTAAAAGCGACTTGTTCTCTGGACATTGCTTGTCCGATAGAGGAGTTTTCCAAGTTTTGCGATGACCACCCAAACCGTAAGGTAGTGGTGTATGCAAATACATCGGCAGCAGTGAAAGCTCGCGCCGACTGGGTTGTGACTTCGAGCATTGCCTTAGAAGTCGCTGAGCACCTTTCACAGGCCGGTGAGCAAATTATTTGGGCTCCTGATAAGCATTTGGGCGCCTATATACAAAAATCCACTGGTGCTGACGTGCTGCTCTGGGACGCCGCCTGTATCGTTCATGAGGAGTTCAAAGCTAGAGGGTTGCTAGACATTAAGGCGATCTATCCGGATGCGGCCATTCTTGCTCATCCTGAATCTCCAAGCGCGATATTGGAGATAGCAGATGTAGTAGGCAGTACTACTCAAATCATTAATGCCGCCAAGACGCTGCCTAATAAGTTGTTTATTGTAGCGACTGATCAAGGCATATTTCACAAGCTAAAGCAGGTTGCGCCAGACAAGGAATTTATCGTAGCGCCTACAGGAGGTAACGACGCTACCTGCCGCAGTTGCGCTCAATGTCCGTGGATGGGAATGAATTCTTTGACTACGCTTCGAGATTCTCTTCGTGATGTATCAAATGTGATCGAAGTCGAGCCGCACTTGATTACCCAGGCCATGATTCCATTGCAGAGAATGCTAGACTTTGCAGTGACTAACCAGTTGCAAGTGAAGGGTAAAGCCTGATCAACCCTGAAGACCTCGGACTAATTGCTCGAGGTTGCGGATCTTTTGTTTGAGGCGCGCCTCTTCAGCAGGGGAATCCCCGTTGTCAGTCTCAATTCTTAACGCAAATCCGAGCTGTTCTCTGGCTTTTCTGTAATCTGACAGCAGCATAAAATACTCCGCTCTAGACTGATGTACTTTGCTTACATTGCCAGCCTGTCCCCAAGCCTCTGCAAGTTGATACCACAGCGAATGATCTGATTCTCTATACTTAGTGTGATCCTCCAGTACTCTCGCGGCTTTGCTGTATTTTCTGCTTTTACTTAAAGCGTCGTAGTAGGCAATAGTAAGGGGGTGGTTGTTCGGGTTTATAGCTAAGTGGCGGCCTAAAAACTCAATGGTTCGGCCTGCTTCATTTTGGGCTGTGAAAATTTCAGCTTGAGTGACCACATAGCTAATGCGATTGGGGTCCTTTTCAAGAAGTGGAGCAAGGGTTTGGGTTGCCAAGCGGTATTGTTTGTTTTCCCAATAGGCTAGGGCCAAGCCGTAAGTGTTCGAGTCGATCGTAAATTCACTGGAGCTGTTTTCTAACAAGCTCTTGTATTGAGTGACGACATCCGCTTTGTTTGGAGCGTAGTGTGTTGTTACCCTGGCTCGCATAATCTGGTAGTCAAGGCTGTCGCTGTATTCCCGAGAGGGATAGCGTCCGGACCGGCCTCTAGCATCAGCTATACGAGACTCGGTCACCGGGTGCGATAAAAGAAACTCAGGTGGCCGGCGACCGAAACGATTGATTGCAATCAGACGTTCAAACAATGAGGCCATTGAGTCTGGATTAAAGCCCGCGTTGAACATGGTGTTCTGTCCAATTCGGTCAGCCTCCGCTTCATTGCTGCGACTAAACCTAAGCTGAGCATCCCGGGCTAAGCCCTGGGCAGCGGTTACTGCCGCGATTCCATGTCCAGCATCGGACGTCGCCATGACAAGCACGCTTGCTAAAAGCGAGGCGAGTTGGTTGACGCGGCCCGCTTGGGCATCGTCGACACCGCGAGCGAAATGCCGCTGACTAACGTGCGCTATCTCATGTGCCATAACCGAGGCAAACTCAGCTTCAGTTTGGGCATTGAGAAATAGGCCTGTGTTAACGCCTATAATGCCGCCGGGAGCCGCAAAAGCATTGAGATCTTGACTGTCGATAATGACGAATGAGAGTCGATGATCTTGAAGTTCACTGCGGGAGGCTAACTTATAAGTCAGAGATTCTAAATAGGTGTTTAGAAGGGCGTCCGGGATAGTTGGGGCGCTGCGCCGAATTTGACTCAGAAACTGCTGCCCCATGGCGTATTCTTGGCCTAATGAAATAGTGCCAGAAATCCTGTCGCCCAGGCTAGGCAGGGCATTCTGGGCTACAGCAAGGCTTGATAAAAAGAGGCTTGCGCCACATAATCCAGCGCAAAATGCTTTAGTGATCGACCAGCGATAATTCATTGCTAAACCTTTGGTTACTAAACCTTAGTCACTGGACTTGAGATTAGCATAATTTTGTTCTTTATGGTTTTTATCATAACGATTTTAGGGGCTTGGTCGGATCATAGGCAAGAACATGCTTTGCTTGCTACCATAGACAGATGAGACTAACTGCCGATATAGAAATAAACTTGTCCGGATTACAATGCCCGATGCCCTTGCTTAAAACCAAATTGGCGTTAAATGGCATGGTACCAGACCAGATACTCAAAGTGGTTGCGACAGACCCTGCCTCCGAAAAGGATTTCCAGATGTTTGTCCAACATAGCGATAATGAAATACTCGAATTTAAAAAAAATGAGTCAGAATATTTTTATTGGATCAAAAAAGGTTAACAAGCAACTCAGGCAGCCCAAATGAAGAAATTATTGGATGATTTCTTAAACCGTTATTTTCACGACGAAGAATCTATCATTCTTATCGTCTTGCTAATAGTTGGGCTATTTATGTTGCTAATGTTAGGTAACGTGTTGGCACCGTTGATCTCGGCGATAATTATTGCTTACCTTATGCAGGGCCTCGTTAACTTATTGTTGCGCAAGGGGGCCTCACAGCGGGTCGCATTTGGCACGGTTTATACAGTGTTTATTGGGATTTTCATTCTTTTGCTGGTCTTCGTCCTGCCACAGGTCTGGAATCAGCTGCGCCGATTGTTAAACGAACTTCCGAATTTGCTTAGCCAGTGGCAGTCATTTTTGATGCTATTGCCTGAAAACTACCCCAATTTGTTTTCCGCGCAGCAAGTGGAGCAGGTTATCCAAGGCTTTGGCAATGAACTGGGCAACTACGGCCAAACTATCCTAGAGTTCTCATTGGCGAGTCTTCCCAGCGTGTTTGGCTGGGTATTCTTTCTGGTTCTGGTGCCTATACTAGTATTTTTTGTAATGAAAGATAGTCGGCTACTGATGACTTGGGCGGGGAATTTTTTGCCTAGAAATCGACCATTGATGAACGCCATCTGGCAGGAAATGGACCAGCAAATTTCTAATTATATCCGTGGTAAGGTCGTGGAAATAATTATCGTAGGCAGTGCGTCTTACTTGACCTTTGTCATATTAGGTCTGAACTATGCGCTGCTCTTGGCTGTGTTAATTGGCCTTTCTGTTATTGTTCCTTACATCGGCGCAACAGTGGTGACCGTTCCCGTCGCGGCAGTCGCGTTTGTGCAGTGGGGGGCAGGTGGCGAGTTTTACACTGTTCTTATCGCCTATCTGATAATTCAAATCATTGATGGAAATGTGCTCGTGCCGGTTATATTTTCGGAAGCCGTTAACTTGCACCCAGTCGCGATTATCGCCGCTGTTCTTATTTTTGGTGGGATCTGGGGTCTGGCGGGTGTTTTCTTTGCTATCCCGTTGGCGACATTCGTTAAGGCCATCATTAATGCTTGGCCAGGTCGAGTGAACGCTAAATCTAACGCTGAGGCCTAAGGCCTTAATCATATGCCGCGCATAGGTGTTCCTTAACTGCTGTGGTAAAATTTCCTGCTTCAATGTTTTTGGATAATATAAACAAGTGAGTATTCCTAGCGGCAGCTTAGTTGCCATCGCAACCCCCATGTCCGCCGATGGATCTATCGATCTGGCCGCGTTCGATAAATTAATAGAATGGCACATAGAGTCTGGCACCCACGGCATTGTTGTCGTTGGGACCACCGGCGAGTCAGCCACCTTGAGCTCTGAAGAACACTGCTCTTTGGTAGCCCACAGTGTTGAATATGCCAATGGCCGCATACCTATAATCGCAGGAACCGGCTCTAACAACACTGATGAGGCATTGTATTTCACCCAGTCGGCGAAAAATCATGGGGCGCAGGCATGCTTGCTGGTGACGCCTTACTACAACAGGCCCTCTCAAGAGGGCCTGTACCAGCATTTCAAAAAAATAGCTGAAGCTGTCGAAATACCACAAATTCTTTACAATGTACCGAGTCGTACAGCCTGTGATTTAAGCCTGAACACCGTTGATCGATTAGCGGATTTAGATAATATTGTCGCTATTAAGGACGCAACAGGTGATATTCCCAGAGGCTTGGAGTTAATCCAAACGTGCAAGAACAGGATTTCTGTCTACAGCGGGGAAGATGGGATTAGCCGATTGCTGATTTTGGCTGGTGCTGCTGGGACAATATCGGTTACTGCAAATGTGGCGCCGGCACTTATGTCGCAGATGTGCACAGCTGCTTTAGCTGGCGATAAGCAGGCCGCAGAGGCCATTGATGAAAAGTTAGCGATGCTGCACGCGGATCTGTTTCTTGAGGCAAATCCGGTGCCAGTGAAGTGGGCTTTGTATAAAATGGGATTGATCGGACCGGAAATTCGACTGCCGCTTGTGGAACTTGATAGGCAATATCAACTCCAAGTATCCAAAGCGCTTGCCGCTGCCGGTATTCAACTATCCACTTAAACTCGATAAAACTGATAAATTGAAGAAAAAAAGATGAACATTACTTTTAAACTAGCATTGCTGTTAACGGTCTTAATGTCATTGGCAGGATGTCGATACGTGACAGGAGAAAACGGCTTATTGAGAAACCGAGGTGGCGACTATACTGATGCCTTGGTATTACCTCCAATGACAATACCGGATGAGTTGGACAGCTACACAATCGATCAGCTTTATGTCATTCCTGAGCAAGTAGCATTGGTTACGGCGCCTTTCAGAGATGTTCCCCAGCCTAAGCCTATTGAAGCTCGCCGCAATGAAGGCGTTATTATTCAAGCGCTCGGCAGCAAACGTTGGATTGTAATTGATGCCACCCCCAGTCAAGTCTGGCCATTAATTCGTGATTATTGGTCCGGATTGCAAATACTTTTAGACTATGAAAATCCAAGCAGTGGAATCATGGAGACGTCTTGGGTAGAAGTGGATAATGATTTTGAAAAACGACATAAGTATCGGATTTCTATAGAGCCAGGATTGCATTCAGGTTATTCGGAAATTTATGTAACTCATTACGAAAATTTGCGCACTGAACCCATTCCTATCGTGATCAGTTGGCCAGAAATTTCGAACGCATTGGATCTTGAAAAAGAAGTCGGTGATTCTATCTCCCAGTATCTGGCTGATAGAAATGACGTTTACCAGTCCTCCACCTCGAGCTTGCTCGCCGGCAGCATCCAGTCCGAAAGAAAGGCCAACATGGTTGAAATTAGCAGTGGCGAAACCGTTCTCGAGCTGCGCCTTGATTATAATCGGGCGTGGGTTGTTGTCCGCTCGGCGTTGGAAAACGCCAATATTGATATTACTGACAGCAATCGGGAGCAATCCTTTTACAATGTTAGCTTTTCTGGCATTCAGGAAGAGGTTGATGAACCCGGGTTTATTGGTCGAATATTTCGCGGCGGCGGTTCTGAAGAATCTGTCGAATCTTTAGACTACAGTGTCAGATTATTAGATACCGGCACAGTGATAACAGTAACAACTGAAGTCTTAAACAGTTCTGAAAATGCCAGTGAAAAGGCTTTAGAGTTGCTTCAGGCTATTATCGGGAATTTAAGTTAAATCATGAGTAATGTTGGTAGACCTTTATGTCTCTTGATTCGCTGACATGGACTCGGTTGCTTTGATAGCAGCGGTCATCGCTGCATTTATTGTTTTAGGTGTGATTTTTTATCAGCAAACTTTAATTCATAAGACCAAGGTTCAAGAGGCCAGAGCCCTTGAGAAAATTGAAGGTTTGGAAAATGATTCTGGTAAATTACGAGTTGCACTCGAGTCCGCGGTTGCCAGTAAGCAAACAGCAGATATTGAGCTGCAAGACATCCGCGAAGAAAGTGCAAAGCTTAGAACTAGTCTTAGTTTAGAGCGCAAACAGTTTGATGAAAAACTGGGTCTTCTTGAACACTCCAAAGACCAATTGAGTGTGGCATTTAAAAACATTGCCAATGAAATATTTGACGATAAAACTAAGAAATTTGAGGCCAACAGCAAGGCAAATTTAAGTTCGGTACTCAGCCCTCTGCAAGAAAAAATAAGCCAGTTCGAGAAACGTGTCGAAGAGACATATGACAAGGAATCGAAAGAGCGGTTTTCTTTGGCTCGAGAAATCAAAAGCCTCCAAGAATTAAATGTTCGTATCAGCGAAGAGGCGGTAAATCTCACCAACGCATTAAAAGGCGATAATAAAGCCCAGGGCAGCTGGGGTGAGTTGGTGCTGGAAACTATCCTTGAAAAGTCTGGACTAGTTAAGGGGAGGGAGTACGAGGTTCAGGTTAGCCTTAAGTCAGAAGAGGGCGTCAAGTATCAGCCCGATGTCATCGTCCATTTGCCGGAATCTAGGGACATCATAATAGATTCTAAAGTGTCATTGAAAGCGTGGGACGCCTTTTGTTCTAAGGATGACGACACCACTAAGGCAGAGCTGTTAAAACAGCATATCCAGTCGCTGCGCTCTCACGTGAAACTACTCAGTGAAAAAGACTATCAAAATCTAACGGGTGTTAATTCCTTGGATTACGTTTTTCTTTTTATGCCTATTGAATCTGCCTATGGTTTGGCTATACAAAAAGATCCAGACCTTTTGCAGTATGCTTTCGAAAGGAATATTATTTTTGTGGTGCCCACGACCTTGCTGATGAGCTTGCGCACTGTCCAAAATCTTTGGCGTCTGGCGCAGCAAAATCAAAATGCTCAAGAGATTGCCAATAAAGCCGGCGCGCTTTATGACAAATTCGTTGCCTTTGTTGAAGATTTAGATGACATCGGCTACAAAATTGAAGCAAGTAAAAAGAGTTTCGATAAAGCCCATAACAAATTGGTCTCAGGTCGAGGTAATTTGGTAAAAAGGGCTGAATCCTTGAAGGAACTTGGCGCCAAGACCGCTAAAAAACAAAAGTCGAATATTTTGGACAGTTCGCGGCAAAATGATGCATTGCTTGCCAGCGATGAACTCACCGTAGCAGACGACACCAAAAACGATTACTGAGATAACTCCTTTTCTCGTCATTAACCTCAACCAATCAAATCCACATAGAAGCTTCTTATGTTAGCGAGTATTAATGCTTTTTTACGCTGCGAAACTCCAGATGTTTGGGTAGCCGCTGCGCTAGACAACCAAGAAATCCTACTTATTGATCATGCGAACTGTGAAAAAAAGGCAGCGGCCACGGCTATGAACCTGATGTATCGATATACCGAAAAGCCTGATCTGCTAAAAAAAATGTCACAGTTGGCGCGGGAAGAGCTTCTTCACTTTGAGCAAGTAGTTGAGATATTACAAAGGAGAGGAATAAGGTATTCCAAATTGAGCCCCTCGCGCTATGCGGCAGAGTTGCGTGAGCTAATTGCCACAAACTCAAAGTCAGCGTTAGTGGATACCTTGATCACTGGAGCCTTTATCGAAGCGAGGTCTTGCGAGCGATTCTCAAAGATTGCACCTCATTTAGACGCCAGCCTTAGCAAATTTTATAAATCGCTGCTTAGATCCGAATCCAGGCATTTTAAAGATTACCTGGATCTTGCTCAGCTGTACTGTAATGGTGATATCTCAAGCAAGGTAGCACTTTTTGCTGATAAAGAGGCCGAGCTCATTTTGTCGACTGATTTACAGTTTAGATTTCACAGCGGAGTCCCAGCTTGATTTAGGGCTAATTTTCGCAGCTTATCGGTCGGGTCAGGTTTTCTTTTAGTCGGTTTTGAAGAACGCGTAATTGAGAACATGGTATTTTGTTGTTGCCTTCCAAGCTCACCGAAACCAGAGAGCGCAGGTTAATCAGAGGGCTAATATCAGTAATGAAATTGTTGGCCAAGTTGAGCCCCCCCAACAGAGTTAAGTTTTCCAGCGGGGTTATGTTAGTTACGCTGTTGTCACCTAAATCTAAAAACCTTAGACCGGTTAACTGTCCTATATTGTCCAACTTTGTGACTTGAGAGTTCGAGCATGAGAGGACGTTAAGCTGGGCGGGTTGCTCTACTAGCTGCTGGCGCAGGGCGAGGTTAATACAACCTTGCAGGTCGGCATTAACTGCTTCATTACTTGGTAAACGGCTGTTGGGATCAAACACTGCCTGACTATTGACCGAAACCGTATACTGCTGCGAGCAGCTACTTGACACAGTGGCAACCAATAGAAAGACTGCTGACCTGATAAGCCAAGAGACCTGTTGAATTGGCGTGCTGTTGGGTGATCGCATAGACCTTTTCTCTACCTGGTTGCTGATTTCTGAACTCCTCACATCTGGCATTTAGCGAGTATCTTCGTTAATATGCCCATCGATTTGCCGTTGTGTACGTTGTATCACTAAGGCGGTGATTTTCCACTGAATTGAAGGAAAATAGTATGAATATTATAAATCCTGCGAGCCAGGTCATTAGTTTAGTTACTGCAACCCTGCTTAGCACGGCGGTATTTGCACAAGGAGATATAAGTTTGGACAGCGAAGAAGATAAAATAGCTTATTCCATTGGCGTCAATATTGGCCAGAGCATCGCTGCACAGGGCATTTTAGAAGGAATAAACACAGAAACTTTCGTCAGCGGTCTTTTAGATGCTGTCGCTGGCGATTTAAAGATGAGCGACGAAGACATGTTTGCCGCAATCCAACTGTTTCAGGAGCAAGAACTAGCCGCGCAACAAGCTGCATTAACAGGGAATCTTGATGCCAGTGCTGAGTTTTTGGCTGCAAACGCATCTAAAGCCGGTGTGGTAGCGCTAGATTCTGGGCTGCAATATCAAATATTGGAGTCTGGCACTGCAGGGGCCGCATCACCATCCACTAGTGATTCGGTGCTTGCGCACTATCACGGTACATTAACCGACGGAACGGTCTTTGATAGTTCGGTCGACCGAGGCGAGCCAGCAACGTTTGGTTTGTCGCAGGTTATTGCCGGCTGGACTGAAGCATTACAGCTTATGACCGTCGGTGATAAGTGGAGACTTTTTATCCCACCTGGCCTTGCCTACGGTGAAGCATCTCCAACTCCTGCTATTCCCCCGAATTCTGCACTGATTTTTGATGTAGAGCTTTTAGAAATCCGCTAGAGAAGCGAAAACCCTCGGTGCTTATTGGAGCCCGAGGGTTTTAAAAAAATATGACTGACCTCACTTTTAACGACGAATTACTCGACTTCCTGCAGGGATCTCCAACGCCTTTTCATGCTGTTGCGAATATGGCAGCCATGCTAGAAGAGGGGGGATTCGTTCAGTTAGATGAAGCAAACAGCTGGGAATTAAAACCCGGTCAACGCTACTTTGTAATACGTAACGACTCTGCTTTGGTAGCCTTTAAAACCGGCGATCATGACTTGGTCAGTGATGGTATTCACTTGGCTGGTACTCATACTGATAGCCCCTGTTTGAAAGTGAAGCCGAATCCAGTTATCAACAAGCAAGGTTATGTGCAATTAGGTGTTGAGGTTTATGGGGGGGCACTTTTAAACCCATGGTTCGATAGAGATTTGTCTCTCGCCGGTCGCGTTGATTACAAGACTAAGGCTGGTGAGTTGGAGTCGGTGCTTATCGATCTTCTTGAACCGGTCGCGTTCATACCTAGCTTGGCTATCCACTTGGATAGAGAGGCAAACACTGGCCGAACTATTAATGCACAAAAACAGCTGCCTCCAATCTTGTTGCAATTAAAAGCAGGGGAAGAGTTTAGTTTTGATGATTTTTTGGTTACGCATTTGCAAACTTATGCAGACGACGTTTCTATTGCGAAAGTGCTGTCTCATGAGCTGTATTTTTATGACACTCAGCCGCCTGCAGAAGTGGGGCTGGATGGGCAGTTTATCGCCTCGGCACGATTGGATAATTTACTCAGTTGCTTCGTTGCCTGCCGCGCTATGCTAGACAGCAAAGACGAGCATGCGGCTGTATTGGTTTGTAATGACCATGAAGAAGTTGGCAGCTCCTCAACCTCAGGTGCCCAAGGTCCTTTTTTAAAGGCAATCTTGGAACGGATGCTGGGCAATGCCGGTCCGGATGCCTTGGAGCGTACAATTCACCAATCGTTGATGTTATCAATTGATAATGCTCATGGGGTGCATCCAAATTATATGGATGTGCATGACGAGCAGCATAGGCCCCTGTTAAACAGCGGTCCGGTTATAAAAATCAACGCCAACCAGCGCTATGCCAGTAACAGCCAAACTGTTGCCCAATTCAAGTCCATTTGTGATGAGGTAAATGTTCCTTACCAAGCATTTGTCGTTCGCAGTGATATGGCCTGCGGAAGTACGATCGGTCCGATTATTGCGAGTGCACTGGGAGTGCCAACAGTGGATATTGGAGTTGCTACGTTCGGAATGCACTCTATCCGTGAGCTGGCAGGATCAGCCGATCCGATATTACTGCACACTGCAGTTTCCGCTTTTTACAGCCGTTAAATGGATCTTTTTTAAGATCTCTGCTTCTTTAAATCTCTGATTAAAAAGCGGGTGGCACTCAAGTTCGCGAGAGCTTCTGTGCTTATCGGGCTAACTTCGCCACATATCATGCTCGCTAACGTTTCTCCAGCCAACGGTGCTGTTGCCAGTCCGTTGGATCCATGGGCAAGGTTCAGGTATAGGCCGTTATGATAATGCCCAGGATTAGAGAAGACCTTGCCGGCGTCCAGCTTAAGGTGGGCGTATTCTTCTATCATCTTTTCGAAGTTTGGTGCCATTCCGATTACCGGTTTGAAATCCGGGGTATTACACCTAATCCCGATTCCAGAACTGCTTACCTTTAATGTAGAAAACTGTGGGAAGTCAGCGGCTAGTGCGTTTAGGTTTTCTTGGTCGTCGTTCTTACTCCTAGCTTCGTCGATCTCCTGCCGATAGCTTGCAGAAATCGTTTGCGTAGAATCAACGGCTGGGAAAAGACTGCGCTGGCCGCACAGCACGGTGCGCAGTTTAATGCTTGCCTCCGAGCTATCGGTGTAGCTGGCTTGACCTCTGACTGTTCGCAGCGGGATTGATTCGACTATTGGAAAGCAGCTGGCGTTATAGCTGTTAGCCAGAACGATGATATCCGATTGAAAGGTGCTTATGCTTAAGTTTTTTGGATGTGCCTGCCATTGGCCGTTAGCGCTGCTTGATTTTTCAATGCGCTCAATACAGCAGTCTTTAACAAAGCGAATCCGCGCAGAGTCCAAGTAGCGCTTGCATAAACCTGGTGAGTCAACCCAGCCGCCCAACTGAAAATGCAACCCATCTTCAGCGATTAAGGTGCCCGCGATTTCTGAAGCCTGTTTTTTTTCGAGTAGCTCAACTATTTCTGAACCATAAAGAGACTCTACTGCTGCGCTGGATAATTTATTTCGTTTGTTTAGTGCTGTTGATAATTGGATGACGCCGCAGGGGTGCCAAAATTTATCACGCGAGGGCTCTGTTCCTAAAAGTCTGAATTGTGAAGCGGCGAATAAAAAGCTCTGCAAGTAGAATTCAGCTAATGCTGAAGCTGTTTTAAACAGGCGGGGGCGAAGCGCCAACTGGTGAATTCCGGAGGCGTTCGAGGCAGGATAATTGCCGCTGTCTACTACTGTTACCTGGATTCCCCGTTGAGCTAGTGCATAGGCTGTGCTGCAGCCGGCGAGGCCGGCACCAATGACCGTGGCGGTTCGAGGCATGCGGGTCACTTGAGGTAATCTATACCACGGTTCATTTTTGTAAGTGGGGTAAGTTTGCTCTTGGCTCAAGCCGGAAAAAACTGCCGTGGTCATATGGCGTTTTTTGCCATACCCGGGCTTTCTTTCCACCACAAAGCCCGCATCGCTAAGCTGCCTGCGGATAAATCCAGCGGCGCTGTAAGTTGCCACCGTTGCCCCGGGCAGGCTTAGGCGGGCCATTTCTTTAATTAAGGCATCTTGCCATAGTTCTGGGTTTAGGCTGGGGCTAAAGCCGTCAAGAAACCAGCTGTCGAGCCCGCTGCAGATTGTTTTGTTAATTGTTTGCAAGCGCAGCAGGGCATCTCCAAAATACAGATCTAAAGTGACGTCCGGTGCTATCAAAAGACGATGGCAGACTCGGCTGTGTTCGGGGTAGTGACGCAGTAGCTCTGCAACTTGCGGAGACAGTGATGGCCAGTTTCCCAGCAGGCGTTTTAGGTCGGCTTTTTGAAGCGGGTATTTTTCAAATGCGATGTAATGAAGCCGGCCTGGTTTTTGTGTGGATTGTTGCCAAAGTTGCCAGGTGTTCAAGAAATTAAGGCCACTTCCAAAGCCTATCTCTGCGATTGAGTACGTCGGTGAGTCTGTCTTATTGCTTTGCCAGCGCGCTGTGAGTTCTGTGCCATTTAGAAATACGTGGGTCGACTCGGCGCGCGCGCCGGAAGTAGAATAGTAGATATCGTCAAATTTTATTGAGCGGGGATTGGCCGGATCTTTCCAATTCAGTTCTGCATGTTCAATTTGCAATGGCTTATCCGTTATTGATAGGGGGTTTTTTAGGGAATTTTGTAAGATTGGATCATTATCGCATTGCCAACCTTAGACCTACAGTGGGAAGTGTTACTATTGTCCTGTGTTTGCTGTAAATCTTATCGTTAAGATGGCTGATTTCGCAATTCCGAATCACTGAATTGCCGCGAGGTTAATGCGAGCTAAGTATCAGCTAGCTGCTTGAGCCTGAAAGGGACGCTGGAATCCACCTATTATTAAGGTAAAATGCATCGCAACTGTTATTTATTAGGAATGCTTTAATGCTGGAAATCAACAATCAACTCACACAATTAAAAGATCTAACTACCCGGGTCGATAGTCTTCGGGGGTATCTTTGACTACGAAGTGAAGCGTGAGCGCTTAGCTGAAGTGGAGCTCGAGCTCGGTGAGTCGACCGTGTGGGATAAACCTGAGTATGCTCAAGCTCTTGGCAAGGAGCGTTCAGACTTGGAAATAGTTGTTCAAACAATTGAGAAAATGTCCTCTGGTATTACAGAGGTTGAAGAGTTGCTTAGTCTCTCCCAAGAGGAAGATGATGCCGAACTTTACGAGGCTGCTAGCGACGATTTAGTAGGTCTTCATTCTAGGTTGGAAAAACTGGAATTCAGAAGGATGTTTTCCGGGGCGATGGATGCCAACAATGCTTACCTCGATATTCAGGCGGGCTCAGGAGGCACAGAAGCTCAGGACTGGGCTGAAATGCTGCTGCGCATGTATCTGCGTTGGGGGGAGAGTAAAGGCTTTAAGGCGGAGCTTGCGGAGGTTTCCGGCGGTGATGTGGCAGGTATCAAAAGTGCTACTTTGCACATTAGCGGGGAGTTTGCTTTTGGTTGGCTTCGGACTGAGACAGGTGTTCACCGCTTGGTGAGAAAGTCGCCCTTCGATTCTGGAAGTCGCCGGCATACATCCTTTGCTTCTGTCTTTGTATCACCTGAGATAAACGATGATATCGAAGTTGATTTGAATATGTCAGATGTGCGGATTGACACGTATCGTTCCAGCGGTGCAGGCGGTCAGCATGTTAATAAAACTGAATCTGCAGTTAGAATAACGCACTTGCCGACATCAACAGTTGTCCAGTGTCAGGATGGAAGGTCTCAGCATGCTAATAAAGATCAAGCAATGAAGCAATTAAAGTCTAAATTGTATGAGCTTGAAATGCAAAAAAGAAACAGTGAAAAACAAGACGTAGAAGATTTAAAGTCTGATATTGGCTGGGGACATCAAATACGCTCATATGTTCTTGATCAGTCTCGTATTAAAGATTTAAGAACAGGCGTTGAAAGCAGCAATACTCAAGATGTACTCGATGGTAATTTAGATCAATTTATAGTGGCTAGTCTCAAAGCAGGCCTCTAAAAAT